>DUQE01000176.1 GCA_012837925.1 Bacillota bacterium | reverse complement strand
GGACGAGATTCAGAAGAAAGAAGATGTCGTCAATTTGCTCGAAACGGCCATTACGGCTTACCTGGCCAAGGCCAACCAGCATTCCATGAACGAGCACGAGGCTCGCGAGATGGTGAACCTGATGCATATCGTCAACGATATGGAGCGCATGGCCGATCACGCTGTCAACATTAGTGAGTTGGCGGAAGCTCGGGAAACAGGTGGGCTGGAGTTGAGTGAAGCAGCAAGGGATGACTTACAGAAGATGTTTGATGAGGTAAACCGGATCTCGCGCTGTGTTTTAGAGGCCTTGCGCGAACACGATGTGGCTAAGGCTACAAATCTCATTGACGAAGACGATAAGGTAGATGATTTGGAGAAACGTTATCGTGCCAATCATATCGAAAGGTTGAACCAAGGGCTTTGTGGGCCCGATGTTGGAGTTTTATTTCTGGATGCAGTCAGCAATCTCGAACGGGTTGCCGACCACGCACATAACATTGCAGAAGCCGTGGCCGACTTAGCCTTTTCCAAATAAGTCGCATGCGGACAGAGTTCAGGCCCAAAGGGCGAATGTTCTAGTCGGCAAGAGTAATTGAACACAGGGAGGGTCCAAAATGGGTGTATCAGATGAAACACGTTTGTTTTCGGCCGTTGATAAGGAGAGTAGTGACACCAGAGAAATCCTGTCAAAAGTGTGGGCGGCCTTGACAGAAAAGGGGTACCAGCCTCTCGATCAAATTGTCGGGTACCTTGTCTCCGGCGATCCCTCATATATTACGGCTCATGGCGATGCTCGGCGACTGATTCAGTCCATCGAGCGGAATGATCTTTTAGAAGAAATCGTGGCAGATTATTTCAAAGGCTTAGCATAGGGAGGGGTAGTCTATGTCTCGTTTAGTTATTGAAGGGGGTACACCTCTCCACGGGATCGTCGAGATCAGTGGCGCGAAAAATAGTGCATTAGCCATCATTGTTGCGGCAGCACTTGCCACCGAGGGTGAGTGTGTACTGGATAATATCCCTCAGGGCAGTGATATCGGAACTATCTGCCTGATTCTCCAAGACTTAGGAGTCGGGGTCTGGTTTGACGATGAGGAACGTTTACATATTCGAGGGTCCAGTCTAGACAAGCATAAAGCATCCTATGATTTGGTGCGCAAAATGAGGGCATCATTCTACAGTGCAGGTCTGCTCTTGGCTCGCCTAGGTAAAGCTGAAGTTCCTTTACCGGGCGGATGTGCCATTGGTTCACGTCCTGTGGACTATCACATAAAGGGCTTCACCCAAATGGGCGCAGAAGTGTCCATTGAACATGGTTATATGAAGGCGGAAGCCAAAGAACTCCACGGTACACAAATTTACGTGAATCGAGCCAGCGTTGGTACGACCATTAACCTGATGATCGCAGCCTCTTTGGCCAAAGGAACCACGGTTTTGGAGAATGCAGCCAAAGAACCGGAAATCGTTGACTTAGCCATCTTTTTAAATGGTATGGGCGCGAAAGTTCGCGGCGCGGGAACAGAGAGCATTCGAATCGAGGGCGTAGAGAGCCTACGGGGTATCGAATACTCCATTATTCCCGATCGCATCGAAGCTGGTACCTTTCTTTTCGCAGCCGCGATTACCGGTGGAGAGGTTTTGATCAAGAGTGTCGTGGCTGAACACTTGCGAGTACCCATTGTCAAGTTGGAAGAAGCAGGCGTCAGTATTACACGCGGAGACAATGAACTGCAGGTCGTTGCTCCACAGCGTCTAAAACCGGTTGACGTAGAAACATTACCTTATCCAGGCTTTCCAACGGATTTGCAGCAGCCACTTGTGGCGGCCATGTGTCTGGCTGACGGAACAAGCGTAGTCAGGGAGACAATTTTCGACCGTTTTCGCTATGTCGATGAACTGCGCAGAATGGGCGCGGACATCAAAATCGAGCAGGGGACAGCCATTATACGTGGAGTTCCACAGCTGACGGGAGCTCCGGTGGAGATTACCGACCTTAGAGCAGGTGCAGCTTTAGCCATTGCGGCTTTAGCCGCCGAAGGAAGAACGGAGCTCTATGGAGTAGAAATACTAGACCGTGGATATGAGTTTTTCGAGGATAAACTAAGGAAACTCGGTGCCACAATCTACCGAGAGGAAACCGATGGACCAAGAAAGGGCTAAGGCCCTTTTTTGTTGCCCAAGCTACAGGAATTCCTAAAGAGTAGCAGAAGTGTAAGGCATGATGAGGGGGGTGAGTCCGCTGTCTGTACAATTATACACGCATAGTGACTATTCTCTGTTGGAGTCTGTCTGCACTGTAGAGTCCTTAGTGAGGCAGTCTGCTAAACTTGGACTGAAGTCGCTGGCCCTCACAGATCTGGGCACCACAGCTGGTCATGGTGAGTTCGAACACCACTGCAGGCAAGCGGGTATCAAACCCATTTTTGGTGTAGAGTTAGACGTAGCAGACTTGGGACATGTGGTTTTACTTGCTCTTACCGATACTGGCTACAGAAACATCCTGCACCTAACGTCCCAGGTGGGACCTTTGCTAAGAGAGAGGCTGGCTGAGTGCAAATCGGGCATAGCCCTCTTAACGGGAGCGAATCTCACCGAAGGACTGTACAACTGGCTAGAAGCGGAGTTTGGAGCAAACCACTACATTCGCTATGAACTAGGCCAAAGTGAATCTCCGTGGGAGAATTATCCCCATCATAAGTTGGTCTTGACCCAAGATGTGCGGTACCTTGAACCGCGTTCTCTAGTAACTCTAGACGTTTTGGGAAAGATTAAGGGCAAGGAAATCGCTTTACCGCCTAAGCCCCTTTTGAGCTGGAAGGATCTCTGCGCTGCGTTTCAGGGCCCGGAGACAGTCGTGACAACAACCCTTACGTTGGCGGATCGATGCAACGTGCAATTGCCACGGGAGCAGATGCTTCCTCCACACCCCGATGGGGAGAGTCTCAACGATTTGGTGTGGCAAGGTGCACAAGAGCGGTTTGGATTGATTCGTGATGAGGTTCGCCAGCGCTTGGAACATGAACTGTCGACCATTCGTGCGTTAGGCTATGAAGACTATTTTTTGATCGTTGCGGACATTGTACGCTTCGCTAAAAGCGCAGGTATAGCGGTGGGCCCAGGCAGGGGAAGTGCTGCAAGCAGTTTGGTGGCCTATGTTCTCGGTATTACTGAAGTGGACTCTTTGTCCTGGGGCCTGCTCTTTGAACGCTTTTTGAACGTTGAGCGGAACAAGCGACCTGATATCGATCTTGACTTCTGTTATGAAAGGCGCGGCGAAGTTCTTTCCTATGTTGTACGGCGTTTTGGGCGAGAGCATGTGGCCCAAATAGGCACCTATGGTACCTTTGGACCGAAGGCGGCCAGCCAGGAGGTACGTCGTGTTTTGGGTGAAGAAAACCAGGCCATAGCTAGAGAAATCCAAGGTCTGAAACGCCACCGTTCGACCCATGCTGCTGGTGTGATTATCACGGCAAGGCCGATTCAAGAAATCAGTGCCGTATATCTTGATCGAGAAGTACCCGTAACACATCTCGACATGTATGCCCTGGAAGAACTGGGGGCACTGAAAATCGACCTATTGGGCTTAAGAACACTAACGCTGCTGCACAAAATAGAAGAACAGGTGAAACGTGCGGATAGCACTTTTTCCCTGGAGGACATTCCTGCACATGATGGCGAAACTCTTGCTCAGCTCAGTAGGGGAAAGAGTCTGGGCATCTTTCAGCTCGAAAGTGATCTCTTTCAAGACCTGATTCGCAAGCTCAAACCGCAGTCCTTTAGGGATTTGGTGGCCTTGCTGGCCCTTGGACGACCAGGTCCTCTTGCCATGTTCCCTGAATATGTGTCGCGGCGTGATAGCCAAGCGAAGGTCAAGTATCCTCATCCGGCTTTGGAGGAGATCCTAGGAGAAACCTACGGACTCATTCTCTACCAGGAACAAGTAATGCTGATTGCGAACCGCATAGGCGGTCTTTCTCTTGGAGAAGCCGACTTGCTGCGGAGTGCCTTGTCCAAACAGGATCCCCGTGCTGCTGAAAAGTGGAGAACGCGCTTTACTGCAGGTGCGCAAGAAGCAGGACTCTCCCGTGATGCGGCGGATAGACTGTTTAGCATGATTGCGAAGTTCAGTGGATATGCGTTCAATAAGGCTCACAGTGTGAGTTATGCCCGCTTGACGTGGCAAGCCGCGTATATGAAGACGCACTATCCCGGCGAGTTCTTCCTCACTCTCATTAACGAAGGCAGTACGGGTAAGGAAAGAGAGATGTACCTTATGGATGCCTTAGGGTTTGGACTGCAGGTCTTGCCCCCGAGTGTAAATCACTCCGATCTGGCCGCAACGCTGGAAGGAGATACGTTACGCTTAGGTCTTTTGACAAACCGTCTCCTTCCTCCACAGAGCGCAGCAGAGATTGTCAAAGGAAAAGGGCAATGGTCGAGCCTCAAACAGCTCAAACGGGCGACGCGGCTTGACAACGACTTCCTCGTAAAATTAGTGCTTTGCGGTGCCTTAGACGATCTGGGTGGACGCAATCAGCACCTAGGTGAACTTGGTTTCGATAGCAGGCGCGAACTGGATCTGCTCCGAGCTGAAAAAGAGCTGTTAGGGGTATATGCAAGCAATCATCCTTGCAGTCCCTTCTTACCCTTGGTACGTAATCTGGATGGTGGAAGTGGTGTAGCGGCAGGAGAGATTCTCAGGATTAAGGCGACAAGGTCGAGCTGCATGGGAGTACTCGATACGCCCCAAGGGCTTGTCGCCTTTGAGGGAGCAAAGGAAAATTTCGCTCATGTTAACTTGACTGTGGGTAGTCGCATCGCTATCTTTGGAGATGAAGAGGTGAGCTGGTCACTTCCCCTTGGACCCACACTTCTGATTACTCCAAATCCCGACAATCTAGACACGATTAAGAGTGTCTTGGAGAAGCAGAACGGTGAGAGGCCTACAATCCTTCTGTTCGGTGAGGCGTACCATCTACTGCCAAAGATGTATTGGGTAAGGGATCCAGAGGAGATAAAGCGACGCCTGCAAGAAGAGCAAGTTGTGTACACATGGTTGGATCCTTGGAAAGAAAACGTTTAGTGGAAGGGATTTTTTCGCCACTAAAGAAATAATTCAGCGTAATAGGTATGTAGCGATTACAAAAGGAGGGCGCGATATGATGTGGACTGTGGTTTACATTGCTCCCAATCGCCCTATAGCGGAAATGTTGAAAGAGCTCTTAGAGGGTGGCGGAATTTTGTCCATGTTAAGACCCTTGGGCGCCCCACATTTAGGGGATTCTGCCAGCGTAGAAATATTAGTACCAGAATCTGAGGTAGACGAGGCGAATGAAATCATCGCCGCTTCCTTTGGCTAAGGCGGGTTAATATGCTCAATGTGTTTAAGGGTAAACCGAAGTATATGACAGTTAGACCCCAGGGTGAACCGCAACGCAAGGAGTTTCCAGATAATCTCTGGACGCGCTGTGATTGTTGTGGAAAGATGATTTTTACTAAAGAGTTGGAAAAGACCGGATTTTTATGTGCCAGTTGTGGACATCACTTTCGGATAAGTGCGATCAAGAGAATAGCGATGCTTACCGAACCAGGGGATTTTCAAGCCTTTCCTCCCTTGGTGGCGGCGGACCCCATTGGCTTTCCAGGTTATGCGGAAAAGATTAAGGTCGCACAGGAGCAAACAGGGCTAGATGATGCAGCCTTGATCGGTAAGGCCAAGATTCAGGGTTCACTTTGTATCTTAGGTGTGATCGACTTTTCCTTTATTGGTGGAAGTATGGGATCGGTAGTGGGCGAGCAGTTGGTGCGTGGCTTTGAAACAGCTCTAAAGGAGGAGTTACCGGTGGTAATCTTCTCCGGAGGAGGTGGCGGGGCACGTATGCACGAGGGCATTTTCAGCTTGATGCAGATGGCCAAAACCGCCCAGGCTGTTGGTAAACATAGTCGCGCCGGACTTCTATTTATCTCTGTCTTGACCCATCCGACCATGGGAGGCGTTTATGCTAGTTTTGCCTCGTTAGGTGACATAATTCTGGCGGAGCCCTGTGCCCTTGTTGGGTTCGCCGGTCCGCGAATTGTTGAAGAGACTACGCGGCAGAAGCTTCCAGCCGGTTTCCAGACGGCCGAGTATGCACTCCAGCATGGTATGATTGATGCTATCGTTCCTCGCTCCCATATGCTAGACTATGTGGGGCGTCTTTTGGCATGGCATAGGTAGGTGAGAGAAGTGCAGGCATTTGAATGGGAAAAGCCAGTGCTGGAGCTGGAAGCCCGCATTAATGAACTAAAACAGTTTGTACATAGTGAAGAAATGGATTTCAGTGCAGAGATTAAGACACTGGAACGTAAAGCATCGAGGCTACGCAAGGAAATCTATGAGAACCTGACACCATTTCAAAGAGTGACCATGGCCAGACATCCTAAACGCCCTTCAACGGTTGATTACATCAGTCTGCTCTTTGATGAGTTTGTGGAGTTTCATGGCGATCGTAGTTTCCGTGATGATCAGGCTATTGTCGGCGGCGTAGCCCTTTTTGAAGGACAGCCCGTTACCGTTATTGGCCCCCAAAAGGGACGTGACACCAAGGACAACATTGCTAGAAACTTCGGTCTTCCACATCCAGAAGGATATCGCAAGGCTTTGCGTTTGATGAAACAAGCAGAGAAGTTTGGTCGACCGATTGTGACTTTAATCGATGTGGTAGGAGCCTACCCGGGTATAGAGGCGGAGGAGCGAGGCCAGGGATTGGTTATTGCTCAATGCATAGAAGAGATGTCCTTCTTGAGGACCCCCATTTTGTCGATTATTACAGGTGAAGGGGGTTCAGGTGGTGCCTTGGCTATTGGCATTGGTGATCGTATACTGATGCTGGAGAACGCCTGGTACTCTGTGATTTCTCCTGAGATGTGTGCGACAATTCTTTGGAGGGATTCATCAAGAGCGGCTGAGGCTGCGGAACTTTTGCGCCTAACACCGACAGACCTGTTGAAATTTGGCATCATTGACGATGTAATAACAGAACCCCTGGGCGGGGCCCATCGGGATCACGCAAACACGGGTATGCAGATCCGTTCTTTCATGCGCCGTTACCTGGCCACGATCATGAAAGTGCCGCTGGATACTTTGGTTGAAGAACGTCTGGCACGGTTTCGCCGCATTGGGGAGTTTCATGAGAAGTCATTAGCAGAGTTGTAGAGTGTTGTATCTTGGGTACGCAAGGAAGGGGAGAAAAGTATGGGGCGTAGAGTAGGCGTGTTGACCAGTGGAGGGGATGCCCCTGGTATGAATGCAGCGGTACGTACCATTGTGCGGGCTGCTCTTCATTATAATCTAGAACCGTGGGCCGTATATCGCGGCTACCATGGGCTGATTCATGGCGAGATCGAACCCATGGACAGTCGAACTGTATCAGGTATTATTCAAAGGGGCGGTACCATACTAAAGAGTGCCCGCTCCGATCAGTTCAGAACACCGGAAGGACGCGCCAAGGCCGCGGACATGCTTGACAAACATGGTATTGATTCATTAATTGTAGTTGGCGGCGATGGTTCGTTTCGTGGGGCGTTGGGTCTGGAGGAACTCGGTGTGAAGGTAATCTGCATACCGGCCACTATCGATAACGATATCGCTTGTACGGACTATTCCATAGGTTTTGACACCGCTGTAAATAATGTCATGGAAGCCGTGAACAAGATTCGTGATACGGCAAGCAGTCATGAACGCGTCTATGTGGTAGAAGTTATGGGGCGCGCTTCAGGTTATATTGCCCTCTATTCTGGTTTGGCCGGCGGTGCAGATGTCATTTTGATTCCAGAAGTGCCCTATGATCTCGAACAGGTCTGCCAGCAGATCCAGAAAGCGAATAGCATGGGCAAGACATATAACATCGTGGTTGTGGCGGAAGGGGTGCGACCGATCTCAGGTAAGAAGGGTGATGAAAGCCCCTCCGTGGAGATTGGTCGATACATACAGGAACAGGCTGGTTTTGATACTCGGATCACCATCTTGGGTCACATTCAAAGGGGCGGAGCGCCGACTGTGCGGGATCGGCTCCTGGCCAGTCGCTTGAGTTATCACGCCGTTGAACTGGTGTACCAGGGAAAGAGTGGCAAAATGCTTGGTGAGGTGGATCAGGTTGTCAAATCCTTTGATCTCGCCTATGTCTTGGCACAGGAAAAACAGCTCAACCTTGATTATTATCACCTTTCCAACATACTTTCATCGATCTAGAAGGAATGGAGGTCGAACATGCGCAAGACCAAAATCGTTTGTACCATTGGACCAGCCAGTGAAAGCCCAGAGACCATCCGGGCTCTGCTTCGTGCTGGGATGAATGTGGCGAGATTGAATTTTTCCCATGGTGCGCTGGATGAACATCTCGGCCGCATCAACAATCTGCGGGAAGCAGCAGAGGAGTTAGGAGTCAACTTAGCATTGCTCCTTGACGTCCAAGGACCAAAAATCAGGGTGGGTCGTCTTCCTGGGGGGCCCATTGAGTTGATCCCCGGGCAGGAGTATACCTTGACAGTGGAACCCTGCGAGGGTGATGAGACCAGGATCTTTGTGGATTATCCGCATTTGAACCGCGATTTGCGTCCCGGTTCGATAATCTATATCGACGACGGACTACTGGAGCTCCGCGTGCAAAACGTGCAGGGACCTGATGTGACTTGCCAAGTCGTCGTTGGTGGCGAACTTAGCTCTCGCAAGGGACTTTCGCTTCCGGGTGTCGATGTTGATCTTCCACCCATTACGAAAGAGGATGAAGAACATATCCGTTTTGGCGTAAAGCATGGAGTTGATTTTATCGCCGCATCGTTTGTCCGTAAGGGAGAACACGTCGAAGCTGTCCGGCGGATTATTCAAGATGCCGGAGGAACCCAGCACATCGTCGCTAAAATCGAAAGCAGTGCTGGCCTACGAAACATCGACGAGATCATCGCAGCGGCCGATGGCATTATGGTGGCGCGAGGCGATTTAGGTGTAGAAATCGCCGCGGAAGAGGTGCCGCTTGCTCAAAGAATGCTGATTCGCAAATGTAATCGGGCAGGAAAACCCGTCATTACAGCTACACAGATGCTTGATTCTATGATCCGTAATCCGAGACCAACCCGGGCAGAAGTGACCGATGTATCGAATGCCATTTTCGAAGGTACCGATTGTGTGATGCTTTCAGGAGAAACGGCCATGGGAAGGTACCCCGTGAAGGCCGTGCAAGTCATGGATCGTATTGCCCGCCGCATGGAGCAAGTGATTGACTATGGTTCAGTCTTGCGGGAAAAAGCCGAGGAAGGGCGGAGCGCGATCGATCAAGCAGTAACCCTCGCCGCTTGCCAAGTTACACATGATTTGGGATTGGGCTTAATCATCTGCTCAACCTTTTCTGGAGCCACGGCGCGGTCGGTGTCACAGAAGCGACCGAAGGCAGTCATTTTTGCGATTTCCCAAAACGAGCAAGTGGTTCGGCAACTGGCTATGTCCTGGGGCGTCTGTGCAGTGCATCAGGAACGTAATGATGATGTGGAGGTGTCCATCAGCAGTGCCATAGATAAGGCCATCAAGCGCGATTTACTTGTACCTGGTGATGTGGTAACCATTATTACAGGTCAGTCTGTGGGCGTACCGGGAACAACAAACATGGTGCAGGTGCGAAAGGTTGAGGACTGTTGAAGGTAGGCAAATTATCGGGTGAGATGCTGGAACGGATGGTTTTGTCAACCATCCAGTTTCTACGTAAGGACGTATTGGTCCACGCGGGACTTGGTGAAGACTGTGCCGTCATTGATTTTGGTGATGAGGTCTGTCTGGTGACCAGTGATCCCATCACTGGAGCAGCTGAAGGCGTAGGGGAGCTTGCTGTGCACGTGGCATGCAATGACATTGCAGCGAATGGCGGTACTCCCGTTGGGGTTCAAGTCGTGCTCTTGCTTCCTGAACACACCAAAGAAGAGCACATTCATCAAATCATGGAAGATATTCAAACAACGGCGGCAAGCCTAGACGTTGAAGTCTTAGGCGGCCATACCGAAATCACCAGCCGAGTTGGAGATCCTGTGGTGTCTATTACCGCGATTGGACGAGCCCCCAAAGATCGATATGTAACGTCGAAAGGTGCCCGACCAGGCGACGATATCATCATTACAAAGGGATTAGGTATTGAGGCGACTGCCATTTTGGCCAGGGATTTCGGACACATGCTGCCTTTTTCGGTGACGGATGAGCAGATCTTGACTATGACTAAGCAACTCTCCGTTGTCCCCGAGGGACTCTTAGCCGCTGAGCATGGTGTCCACGCCATGCACGATATTACAGAGGGCGGTCTCTTAGGTGCCATAAGGGAGGTCTGTCAGACAGCCCAAGTGGGCGCCGAGATACGAGAGGTTGACGCAGCGGTATCCGAACTTACGAAATCTATCTGCGCACACTTTGGTCTCGATCCCTTGAGCCTCTTGTCCTCTGGTTCCATGCTTATTGTGGCCCCCCGTGGGCAAGAACTCATTGATAAGCTGTCCGAAATTGATGTCCCAGCTTTTCTAGTAGGGAAGATTGTAGAAGGTCGACATCCTGTGTTAATCCGTGAAACAGGAGAGCGGCAGTCCATAACAGAGCACGTCGAAGATGAACTGTGGAAGTTCTTCCGCAGAATCGATAGAATGGTGGAATAGCGATGCAGGCAAATCCCGGTAAAGAGCTATCGTTCGAAGTTGGACGCATGACATACTTACGCTTTCCCGTGCAAACGGATCTGATTCAGGAGACAGATAACATAGTTGAGGTCGTGGAAAGGTACACGAGGGGCATGGTACAAGAGGGCGATCTGGTTGTGGTGAGCGAAAAGGTTGTAGCCATCACACAAGGAAGAGCGTTTCGCATCAGCGAGATTAAGCCATCTCGTCTGGCGGTCTTTTTGAGCCGCTTTGTTCATAAGTCGCCCCATGGAATCGGGTTAGGCATGCCAGAGACGATGGAGTTGGCCATTCGAGAGGTCGGCGCACTGAAGATCATCATTGCCAGTATCATTGCTGCTATCGGCAAACTCTTTGGCATTCGTGGACTCTTTTATAGGATCTGCGGGCCTAAGGCGCGGGCTATTGATGGTCCTTGCGAATACACAATTCCTCCCTTCAACAACTATGCGGTTTTAGGGCCCAAAGACCCCGATTTGGTGTCAAGGAAGATCAAAGAAGCGGTGGGGGCCCACGTGGCCGTCATTGACGCCAATGACTTGGGTGTTAACATCCTAGGGGTATCAGGACCTGAAGTCGACATACCTTTACTTACGAAGCTTTTGAAAGATAATCCACTGGGTCAATCCGCGGAGAGAACTCCCATCGGCATTATTCGGGCCGTAAGAGATGTGGAACTCGCAGGCGAAGTTGCCGACTCGACGGTATAGACGTAACGGAGTTGCACCCAGAAGAATCGATGAGGAATGAACTGAGTGATAAAAACGAATATATGGACGAACAAATACTTTGTAGCATTGATGGCGGTTATTGCTTGTATCTTATGGGGAAGTGCTTTTCCGGTCCTCAAGATCTCCTACGCCGAACTGCAAATTGGCCCTTCCGACGTCTCGGCTCGCATGTTGATCGCAGGCGCTAGATTTCTCTTGGCGGGGCTGCTTGTCTTCTTAATGCAGTCGAGCATGCTACGGCAGAGCATTAAGGTTAAGAGGGAAAATCTACTTCCACTCTTGGTGCTTGGTCTAGCCCAAACGGGACTGCAATATTACTTCTTCTACAATGGGGTTGCAGCTGTCAGTGGCATTAAGAGTGCTATTCTCAACTCTGTTGGGAACTTCTTCGTTGTTGTATTTGCACACTTTATCTACGCCGACGATCGGCTCAACCCCGGAAAAGTGCTGGGCCTGATCCTGGGTTTTGGAGGTATTGTGCTGGTTAATTGGCATCCCGGTACTGCAATCGGTTGGAGTTTTGCTCTGCGGGGAGAGGGTTTTCTCATCTTGGCGGGACTCACAAGCGCTGTGGCAACGTTCTGGGCCAAGAATCTAGGACAGAGGATCAATCCCATTACCGTCAATGCATACCAGCTGACCCTGGGATCTCTGCTCCTTGTCGTGATGGGACTTCCAACGCTTCTAAATGGAGGTCTGACTCCCACGCCACTCTTCTGGGTCTTGTTTTTCTACTCAGCCTTACTTTCGGCAGCAGCTTTCTCCATCTGGTACCTTCTGCTGAAGCACAACAAAGCCGGTGAGGTGGCGATTTACCGCTTCGTAATCCCCATCTCGGGAGCCATGTTGTCCGCCATCCTCTTGCCCGGTGAGAGACTGAGTCTGTCGGCACTGGTAGCCCTGCTCCTTGTGGCCGGGGGAGTTGGAGCCGTTAACCATTGGAAACGAACGGCCGAGGCGATGAGAGCATAGTTTGGAAAGTTGAGGATGTCTGGATGGAGAACTGGAGACGCACCTTTATTACCATATGGACTGGTCAGGCTGTATCAATACTGACCAGTTCTGTTTTACAGATGGCTATTGTCTGGTATGTAACCCAGAGGACGGGTTCCGCTGCCTTGCTTTCCCTGGCTACACTCATTGGATTTCTGCCCCAGGCGCTCTTAGGCATGTTCATCGGTGTCTACATTGATCGCTATAATCGGAAGATGGTCATGATCCTGTCGGATCTATTGATTGCAGGGGCTGGCCTGGTCCTAGTGACAGTTGGAGCCTTCGGAGAAATACCTCTCTGGTTGATCTACGTTGTTCTCTGCTTTCGCTCCATCGGAGCTGCCTTTCATACGCCGGCTCTGCAAGCAGTGACACCTTCGATTGTTCCCAAGGACAAGCTGACACAGTATGCTGGTTTTGCTCAAGGATTCAAATCCCTATCGATGGTTCTCAGTCCAGCATTGGCTGCGGTTTTGTTTAGTCTTTGGGATCTCAACATTGTGATCCTCCTCGATGTGTTTGGTGCACTTTTCGCGGGAGGGGTTCTCTTCCTGGTGAGACTTCCCGATCACGTGCGTGTGGCGCATTGTGATGGTTCGATGCTAACGGAAGTCAAGGAAGGCTTTCGCGCCTTGCGCAAGGAACCTGGGCTATTGGAGCTTTTGATCATCAGCTCCTTATATGCGTTCATCTTCTTTCCCATTGGCACCCTGTATCCATTGATTACGATGACTTGGTTTCAGGGTGGCGTCGCTGAAAGTGGAGTAGTGGAGGTCGTCTTCGCCGTGGGAATGCTCGTGGGTTCCTTTGTGTTGGGGATCATCGGAGGAAGGATCAGGCACGTAAGAGCGATTCTGTCTTCGATGGGAGTCTATGGGAGCTGTGTCTTACTAGCGGGCCACTTGCCACAGAGTGGCCTATTCATCTTTATCGGAATCTCGTTTGTGATGGGGATGGTGAATCCCTTCTTCCACGGGGTACAGACGGCGATCTATCAGACTAGAATTGATCAACAGTATCTAGGGCGGGTGCTATCGCTTACATCGAGCATTGGACTGGTCGCCATGCCTCTCGGTTTGATCCTCTCTGGAACCTTTGCCGATGTTATCGGGGTTAACCGATGGTTCGCCATTTCTGGAGGACTTGTCTTGCTGTTGTTCTTGGTTGGAAGCAGAGTGCTTCCTAAGCGCCTCGATCCGCATTATGGCAGGACTGCGAGTGGCAAAGCTCGTTGAACCGTGTGCGCTTGGACTTGGGTAGCGAGTAAATTTATCTCAACGAAATCCACCAGCAAAGGAAAATCAGAAAATCCGGCGAATTCTAAAAGCAACACTTTGTGAGAGGAGGCACAATTCGTCGTAATCTTCGTACTAAGCTGGGGATGGTGAAATAATGAAAAAGGGAATCGGTCTACAAATCTTGTTACCAGCAATTCTTGGGCTTATGCTTTTGGCCATAGCGATAGGTGTCACGACCCAAAGAACGGTTAGCGAAGGAACCAGGCGTATGGCACTGGAGAAAGCCAGGTCTGACTTGGCAACAATTTACGAGATCATCGACAGTAAGTTTCCCGGTCCCTGGACGATACAGGGGTCTTCTCTTTATAAGGGCGAAACAATGTTCAATGACAACGATGAACTTACGGATTGGCTCGGAGAGTTGACAGGAAATACTGTGACGATCTTCCAGAACAATGTACGTATTGCCACAAACGTGATGAATGAAGGAAAGAGGGCCATCGGAACCCAGGCTTCCGCCGAGGTCGTACAGGAAGTACTAAACGCCAAGCGGGAGTTTGTGGGTGAGGCCGTTGTAGTCGGGCAACGCTATCAAACGGCGTATCGTCCGCTCTTGGATCAAAACGGCAAGGCCATTGGCATGCTCTACACCGGTGCGTCGCAGGCACTGGTTGATGAGGTGATCAAGGAGATTGCAGTCTCCCTTGTGATCATCTCCATCCTAGCTTTGGCGGTCGTATCATTGGCCCTCGTCTGGATTATCAAACGAAGGATCACCGGGCCCATTAGCACGGCAGCTGGCGCGATGGAGCGTATTTCGGAACTGGATTTTGCCGATGCATCAAATGAGGACATTTCCAAGATAATAGAGCGACAAGACGAGATCGGTGTGATGATGCGCGCAGGGGAAAAAATGAGGTCGTCGCTCAAAGAAGTCGTTTTGTCTTTGCAGGAAATCTCCGGGCAAGTGGCACGCAACAGTGAAAGTCTGTCGGCCGCGAGCGAAGAGAACGCGGCCACCATTGAAGAAGTAGCTTCTTCGAGTAGCGAATTCAACACTAGAATGGGTCAGGCTGGCGCTCAAGCTGAGGAGATGCGTAAAGACGCTGATGTTATTAACGACTTGGCGATGCGTGGAGCCTCCCATATGGATCTATCGCGAGAGTCCATGGATGCCATCGTTCTGGCCGCCGGGAATGTTCGAGAATCGCTGTCGGATCTGGCGCAGAGAGCAAAGAACATGGTCAATGTCCTGCACATCATTTCAGACATAGCCGCCCAGACAAACCTTCTCGCCTTAAATGCGGCCATTGAGGCAGCCAGGGCGGGCGATCAGGGACGAGGCTTTGCGGTGGTTGCGGATGAAGTTCGAGTGTTAGCGGAGCAGACCCAGACATCGGTTAAAGAGATTTCCCAGATGGTCAACGCTCTGGTGGAGGTCTCCGAACAGTCTTCTGACATTATGACCAACGCCGAGTCGACCATCGCTTCAGGTACGGAACTGCTTCGCGAGACCCAGAAGGATTTGGAGAGTATTAAGGACAGTATTGGTGATACTGTGCGGGCGATTCAAGAGATTACCGATGCAGTACTCTTTGCGGCAGAAAGCAGCAATTCTATCACGCATGCTACGGAAGAGCAAGCCTCTTCTACTGCGGAGATCGCCTCAACAGCCAACGACCTCTCTAATATGGCGCTGAACCTCCAGACTGTGATTCAAAAATTCCGCATATAAGTGCTTTAGGACCGTCTTTCATCCAGAAGTTGAAGAAAGAGGGTTTCCTTTGCTTATGCTATAATAGGTTAAGACTAGGGAAAACGGGGGGAGTAGAATGGGAGACCGAAAGGACGTACTTGACCGAGGTCCATTCTTTCATGGTACAAAAGCGCGCCTAAAGATTGGGGATCTCTTGGAGCCGAATCATCCGTCAAACTTCCAGGACAAGACCTCGAACTACATATACTTTACTGCGACACTCGATGCTGCAAAGTGGGGGGCCGAGTTATCAAGAGAAACAGTGCACGGAACCGAAGAAAGAATCTACGTTGTGGAACCGCTCGGCGAGTTTGAGAATGATCCGAATCTGACCGATAAAAGGTTTCCGGGAAACCCCACGCGTTCCTATCGATCGCAATCGCCTTTGCGCATCGTCGCTGAGTTAGGTTCGTGGGAGAGGCATTCTGACGAACAAATCAACGCTATGCTCGACTCGCTAAGAAAACTGCGGGAAGAAGGCAAAGACCTGATCATTGACTAGATTCGTGACTATAGACGCAACTCTATGGCCAGGATCTCTGTTATAGGGATGACTGTTCCATCCTCCATAATGATGCGTCGTTCATACGTGTCGAACTTCTTCGCGGTGCCGATCACAGTAACATAGGCACCGCCTTCTTTTTTGGGATCAGGTCGAAAATACGTAATTTCAGCCTGGGGATGCTCCTTGATTCGCTCTTCTAGCCTGCGCAGTTTTTCGCTTAGAGCCTCTTTAAGATATTCGTCGAGTTCGACCCTCTGGTCGGTCAGACGAGCTGTTTCTTTGATGGCCACTTCATAGCCGGTGAGAGCCGCAAAGGGAGCAAACTGTGCTGCTCGATTGATGGCTGGCATGCGTCGCCTGGTGTAGGAGATGGGGCGCGGCAGATGGATGATGTCTTCATAGGAGTCTGTCATGCTTTGTGACCTCCAATCTGTTGATTGCGCTCGATGGTGGTGGCACCTTCTTCTAGGTTCATTCCTTTTAGGAGCGCATTCTTACCGTACTTTTTCCTAATAGCCAGTGCTGCTTCTTGTACTTTCCTCTCCCGTTCTAGCGCGGCGTCTTCACGCTGCTGTGCTTCATAGTCTGTGAACAAATCAAGTTGCTGGAAGTTTCCCCTCATTTGAATGGTCTCCTCGTCCACGACATTGTTGGCCGCGAGGGTTACTCGTCTGACCAAGAGGTTCTTATCGACAATGCGATCAAAGAGCTCCATTACGGCGTCTACGATTAGCCTAGTCGAAGAGGTGTATCGATTAAGATTAATGCTTCCGTTGGTGTGCTTAGGAAGGGAGCGTCCATAGGCGTCGGTCGTGATGGGTCCACGATATGACTGCCTGTCGCTTCCTTTGAGGTTCTCAATATCATAGCCTACCGCCAAACCAATTTGATCGGTCAGAAGTCTTTTATCCACCAAATCCAAAATGAGGTTTTCGGCCATCTCGCGGGCGATGAGCTTTGCTTTTTCGAAGCAGTAGGGGGCAGGCAAGACCTGCCCTGAACTAACACTTTTGGAACTTGGCTTGTAGGCTTTGATATCGGCTATGGTACAGGACTCGTAGCCCCAGGCGTGATCAATCAGTAGTTCTGCATTCACGCCAAAGAGTTTGTATAGTAAGCCTTCGTTGTGGGGGTCAGATGGCTTGCCCAAAGAGCATCTGGCGATATCACCCATCGTGTAGAGCCCGTTTTCTTCAAGCTTTGTGGCATAGCCTTTGCCCACCCGCCAAAAGTCAGTGAGGGGGCGGTGAGACCACAATTGGTGTCGATAACTCATCTCATCGAGTTCGGCGATGCGGACACCGTCCTCATCGGACGGAATGTGTTTGGCCACAATGTCCATGGCGATCTTGCTCAGGTAAAGGTTGGTGCCGATGCCTGCGGTAGCAGTAATTCCAGTCGTGTTTAGCACGTCAAGTAGAATTCTCTTCACAAACTCGCGGGCCGACGTCTTCTGCGCATTCAGATACTTTGTGGCATCGAAAAAAACTTCGTCGATAGAGTAGACGTGAATATCTTCAGGTGCAATGTACTTCAGATAGACCTCGTAAATCTGTGTGCTGTAGTCTATGTAACGAGCCATCCTGGGAGGAGCCACAAGAAAATCCAGAGCGAGATGGGGGGAGGATTGCAGTTCGGGATCGTTGACGGAACGGCCAGAAAACGCGCGTCCGCGGATTTTGCGCCTCCGCTCAGCATTAATCTCTCTGACCTTTTGCACCACCTCAAAGAGCCTGGGCCTCCCAGAAATACCGTGGGCTTTAAGGGAGGGAGACACGGCCAGACAGATCGTCTTTTCAGTACGACTCGCGTCGGCAACCACGAGGTTCGTGGTCAGGGGATCAAGGCCCCGTTCAACACACTCCACCGAAGCGTAAAAGGATTTCAAGTCGACGGCGACATAGGTTCTGTTCTCCATTTTGACTTCCAAGCTCTCCTCGAAAAGAAATTCTCGTTCGTTAACTTCATCTACATACATTCTACCATATTTGAAGCAAAAAGCGAACATGAGTTCTTAAAATCCTGTAGATCAACCAAGCGTTGATGTGCAGGTTTTTTTGTTACTATTCCCTCTTGGCGGACGTCTTGGTTGCTTGAGCGAAACTTCTAGAAAACGGTGTGGGTATATATCTAAATGAAGGACGAAGGGAGAGAAGGAAATGAGCAATCTGTATATTTGGTTTCCGTCCGTGACGGAACGGAGAAATTTTGTCTTGAAGCTTTTGGACGTACCGGAGTTGACGGAACGCAACGGAACGAAGAAACGCCAAGAACAGCTGGAGGACTTGACGCTACATCTGGATTTACTTGATGCTGGAAAGACGAAAAGCCCCTACTACAACCTGCATAAACGTTACTACTTTTCGAGAATCCCCGATTGGGAGCTTGCGAACTACAAGCAGCCGTGGGATCTTCCCGTTGTATTCATGAAGGGTTTCAGGCAGCTTTATACGCAGAACTCCTATGCGTTTCGTCCGGGAAAGTGGCTCGTTCTGCAGTTTCGGGGGACGAAGGAGGCCATGAAACTTTACCAGTGGGTGGTGGACCAAATCCCAGCGGAGCGAATGGGGCGCAACGTACCGCTCCCTGAGACGTACTGGCCGTTGCAACAGGTGGGCTGGGTAAAGAAAGCCCTTGTAGCAAATCATCCCGTTAAGGTGGCTACTCTGCAAAAAGCGTACGCCATCTTGCGCCGAGTGAAAAAGGTATCGCCAGAACTCTTCAGGGGAAAGAATGTCTATCTGTGGGAACACCTGGCTTTTGGTTTTGACCATTGCGGATGGTTCCAGCAGGCTGAGACATGCCTACGCATACAAGCTGAGCTGCAGCCGAGGAAGAGTGATGCGTTTTTGAACCTAGGAGTCTTCTTGACAAATAGGGGGCGTTACCAGGAAGCCATGGCGGCGTATAGGGCTGGGCTTGAGCGCACACCACAGTGCGAGTATCTAAACTACAACATGGCAGAGCTGGCCACTCTGTTGGGAAGGGGTGATCTGGCCCAGGCGGCGATCAATCGAGCGATAGAGGCGAACCCCGCGAGAGGACTCAACCTCTATGTCAAAGGCGAGCTGTGCTTGGAGAAGGAACAGTGCGAAGTGGCCATAGAGTACTTCAGGCATGCTTTGGACTTGTCGCAAGAGGAGAAGTGGAAGAGCTTGAGAGTTGATTGCCTGAGAAGTACGGGTTTTGCCTATCTCAGGCTCAATCAGTTGGAGCAAGCGAAGGAGGCGCTTGTGGAAGCTCTATCTGGCGACCCGAATTGCATACGTACCCACCAGCTTTTAGCCCAGTG
This sequence comes from Bacillota bacterium, assembly GCA_012837925.1. GTDB lineage: Bacteria > Bacillota > Limnochordia > Darwinibacteriales > Darwinibacteriaceae > UBA5420. The sequence goes on along the minus strand of DUQE01000176.1, from coordinate 274 downwards.
CTATAAGCAAATGGGGGACGAGTGGCTGTCACACGTCCATTTAGGAAAAATCAAAGAAGTGATTAACGGAAGGTAGAGGTGTTACAATGGGTCTTACATTTGAGTTGACAGATCGTCAAGCCGAGATGGCAGAGCGCTGGATGGAGGAACATGACTGTTCTGTCAGGAGATTTGTGGAAGAAACAAGGCGCATTCCGGCCCTTGGTGAACGAGTTCGCTTCGTCTTTATTCCCACGATGCTCGGAGACATAGCGGCCATCGAATGTGCTTGTGG
>DUQE01000175.1 GCA_012837925.1 Bacillota bacterium | reverse complement strand
GAAGAGAGACAGCTGTCCATTGTAGGTTACGGCGATCGAGGTAAACAAGTTGAAGAACAGTTGGGGAGGATTTTTCCTTGAACGTTTTAGGCATAGACACGTCAACCGTAACAGGAGGCGTAGCGCTACTTTCAGATGATCGACTTGTGGGGGAATCTGTCCTTAACATTCGTACAACCCACTCTGAAAGGCTGTTGCCCGCGCTAGAACGGCTCCTGGCCGATGCAGGCATTACGGTCAAAGAACTGGATTTACTTAGTGTGGTCACGGGACCGGGCTCCTTTACGGGACTTCGTATCGGTGTTGGCACAGCCAAGGGCCTAAGCTATGCCCTGGGAGTTCCAATTGTAGGTGTGACAACGCTGGAAGGCTACGGTTGGCAGTTCAAGTTTTTCCCGGGCATTGTGGTCGCTATGGTCGACGCGCGTCGGGAGAATGTGTTCTGGCAAGCTTTTCGGGAGGGAATCGCACTCGTCGATCCCTCCTATGGATCACATCAGAGTGTGTTGGATTGGTGTTCCTGCTCCAAACGTTCCGAGGAGCAATTTCTTTTTGTTGGCGACGGTGCCATCAACTATGGGGAGCAGATTCGTGCTTCGCAGAGTGTTCCACCTTCCCAAAACCTGCTTCGTCCAAGCGCTGTGGCCCACTTAGGATATACTCGGTATTTGCAGGGTGAGCACAGTGATGCTTTCTCATTGAATCCTACCTACATGCGTCAAACGGAGGCCGAGAGGAAATGGCAGGAGCAAATGTAGTCTATCGTGTTATGACCGTGGACGACATACCCATGGTTCAGCTTGTGGAGAGCAAGTGCTTTACGACACCTTGGTCGAGGAACATTTTTGTCAGCGAGGTTACGCGCAATGATAACGCCATCTATTTCGTTGCTTTGGTGGGCGAGCGTATTGTGGGCTATGCCGGTATTTGGATTATCCTCGATGAAGGACATATTACAAACATAGCCGTTGACCCTGCCTTTCAGAGACAGGGAATCGGAGAAGGCTTGATTGATGAATTGACCAAAGCCGCAGTACGACGTGGTGTTATTGCCATGACGCTGGAAGTGCGGGTCAGCAATACAGGTGCTCAGGCTCTGTACACCAAACTTGGCTTTGTTCCGAATGGAATTCGTAAGGAGTATTACCAGGACGATAAAGAAGATGCTTTGATCATGTGGAGGGAACTAGGTGAAGAGTGGACTAACGCTGGGAATTGAGACGAGTTGTGACGAGACAGCAGCGGCTGTTATTAAGAATGGCACCGAGATTGTGTCCAACGTTGTCTTATCTCAGATAGACATTCATCAGAAATACGGGGGAGTCGTACCGGAAATTGCCTCACGCCATCATATTGAGGCCATAATGCCGGTTATTAACGAAGCCTTAGAAAAAGCGCAAGTCACGCTGGACGACATTGAGGTGATTGCCGTTGCCTACGGACCGGGCTTGGTGGGTAGTCTACTTGTTGGGGTCGCCGCTGCAAAAGCCTTGGCCTTTGCTACGGGGATTCCCTTGGTTGGCGTCAATCACATTGAGGGTCACATTTACGCCAATTTCTTAAGCGGTCAAGAAGTCAAAGCTCCCTTGGTCTGCTTGACAGTTTCGGGTGGTCATACCGATCTACTTTTGATTCCTCGTTTTGGTGAATACGAGATCCTGGGGCGCACCCGAGACGATGCGGCGGGAGAAGCGTTTGACAAAGTGGCGCGTGTCCTCGGTCTACCTTATCCTGGAGGACCGCAAATAGAGAGACTTGCGACTGGAGGTAATCGTGAGGCCATAGCCTTCCCTAGAGGTTTGTTGGAAAAGGACAACCTTGATTTCTCCTTCAGTGGCCTAAAAACTGCGGCCCTGAATTATTTGAATGAAGCAAGACAGAAGGGGCAAGACGTACCCCTTGCCGATTTTGCAGCTAGCTTTCAGTGGGCCATCATTGATGTGCTAACGCAGAAACTGATGCTCGCCGCGCAGAAGTACCGCGTTGATCAGGTGGTGCTGTCAGGTGGAGTTGCTGCAAACAGTACCTTTAGAAACCATGTAACCGAAGTCGCCAGGAGTAATGGCATGGAACTACTCTATCCGCCTACACACCTCTGCACGGACAATGCGGCTATGATTGGGAGCGCAGGCTACTTCAGTTATCTCGCTGGAAAGCGCAGCGACCATGCGCTCAATGCCGTTGCCAATTTGCGTCTGGGAGAAAACTAGACGCCCGAGGAGGACCTTATGCGAGTAGAAGTGATTTTAAGCCCCGGGGAGTTTGAACGCCATGATCTATCTGGACAAACTGCCATCGTTATCGATGTCTTTCGTTTTACTACCACCGTCTTAACAGCTCTAGAAGCTGGTCTAGAACGATTCTATCCCGTTGCCGATCTAGAGGATGCCTGGGCGTTGAAAGCTGGCAATCCCAACTATCTCTTGGCTGGAGAGCGTCAAGCCCTGCCAATACCTGGTTTTGACTTTGGAAACTCACCCCTGGAGCACTACGGTCAGCGCTACGCAGGTGGTGAGCTGGTTTGTTCTACGACCAATGGAACAAGGGCGATCCATGCAGCGAAAGATGCTGCAGAGGTTGTCTTGGCTTGTTTGCGTTCCGCTGACGCTGTAGCAAAGTATGTGCGTGAGCTGGGGCGCGATGTGGCGATTTTGCCGGCCGGTCTAGGCGGAACATATTCTCTCGAAGACACTTGGTGTGCTGGTTTGATCATTCATAGCCTGGAAGCAGCAGAGCTAGGTGACGGAGCTAAAACTGCTCTTTTGGTGTATGAAGGGATTAAATGCGACGAATTGGCTAACACTGTGCATGGAATGCGCTTGCAGAGTCTGGGCCTCCATGACGATCTGGACTTTTGCCTGGAGACAAACCGCAGTTCTGGCGTTGTCATATGGGATCCGACGACAGGGTGGGGAGCTTTAACGAGGTAACGCTAGCATTTTGAAGATAAAGTAAGTCTGTGGGCAAAATCAACCAATTGTGCTTTTTTTTGCATGGTGAGGATGCTTGCAAAAAATGGTGTGGTTGATTAATATATGGTATAGATTTAGCACTCACCCTGAATGAGTGCTAACAAAAGAGTTTGAAGGGGGTACACGTAATTGAACATTAAACCTTTAGGAGATCGAGTAGTATTAAAAGTTCTGGAGGCTGAAGAAAAAACCGCTAGCGGTATCGTCTTACCAGACACGGCCAAAGAAAAGCCACAACAAGGCAAAGTTCTAGCTGTCGGACCTGGCAAATACAGTGAAGATGGCAAATTAGTGCCCATGAGCGTAAAGGAAGGCGACACCGTTTTATTCGCGAAGTACGCCGGAACCGAAGTTAAGTATGGCGGTGAAGAGCTACTTATTGTCAAGGAAACTGACTTACTTGCAATTGTAGGATAATCAAACGAGGAAGGTGATTGACTATGGCTAAAGACTTACTTTTTCGGGAAGACGCCCGAAAAAAGCTTGAAAAAGGTGTAAACACCTTAGCGGACGCTGTTAAGATTACCCTAGGACCTAAGGGCCGTAATGTTGTTATCGAAAAATCCTATGGATCGCCCACCATTACCAACGACGGCGTAACCATTGCTCGTGAAATCGAGCTGGAGGACCCCTTTGAAAATCTCGGTGCCCAACTTGTCAAAGAAGTGGCAACGAAGACCAATGATATTGCCGGTGACGGAACAACGACCGGTACAGTTCTGGCCCAGGCTATTGTCCGCGAAGGGCTGAAGAACGTAGCTGCAGGCGCCAACCCCATTTTCGTCAAACGGGGCATTGAACAGGCTGTAAACGCTGTAGTAGCAGAGATTAAAGCGACAGCCAGACCTGTAGAAACCCGCGACGCTATTTCTCAGGTTGCGTCCATTTCTGCTGGAGATACCCAGATTGGTGATTTGATCGCAGACGCCATGGAGAAAGTCGGCAAAGACGGCGTCATCACCGTCGAAGAGTCCAACACTATCGGTACCACACTTGACGTGGTCGAAGGTATGCAATTCGATCGTGGTTATGTGTCTCACTACATGGTCACCGATACAGACCGTATGGAAGCTTCCTTGGATGATCCCTACATTCTCATCACCGACCGCAAGATCAGCGCCATTGCTGACATTCTGCCTGTCCTTGAGAAGACAATGCAAGTTGGCAAACCACTTCTGATCATTGCTGAAGATGTAGAAGCAGAAGCCTTGGCTACCCTGGTACTTAACAAACTCAGAGGAACCCTCAACGTGGTTGCAGTAAAGGCACCTGGCTTCGGCGACAGACGTAAAGCGATGCTAGAAGACATTGCAGTCGTCACTGGCGGTCAAGTAGTGAGCGAAGAGGTTGGTCTCAAACTCGAGAACACCACCATCGAAATGCTGGGCCAAGCTCGCCAAGTCATCGTAACCAAAGAAGACACCACAATTGTGGACGGTCGTGGTAAGGCTGACGTGATTGCAGCTCGCATCCAACAGATTCGCACAGAGATCGAGGATTCCACCTCTGATTATGATATTGAAAAGCTCCAAGAGCGTCTCGCAAAGCTCTCTGGTGGCGTAGCAGTGATTCAGGTCGGTGCACCTACCGAGACTGAGTTGAAAGAGAAGAAGCACCGCATTGAGGACGCTCTCTCTGCCACACGAGCTGCTGTAGAGGAAGGTATTGTTGCAGGCGGCGGAACCATGCTTGTTGACGCCCTTGGCAGTTTAGATAATCTCAAGCTGACTGGCGACGAAGCAACCGGCGTTTCCATCATTCGCCGTGCACTCGAAGAGCCTTTGAAGATGATTGCCAACAACGCTGGTGTCGAAGGCGCCATTGTTGTAGAGAAGGTCAAGAATGCACCGAAGGGTGTCGGCTTTGATGTTCTCACCGAAGAATATGTAGACATGGTTGAAAAAGGCATCATTGACCCAGCCATGGTCACCAGAAGTGCTCTCCAGAACGCAGCGTCCATTGGCGCCATGATCCTGACGACAGAAGTGCTAATCGTGGATCAACCTGCTGATGAACCTGCAATGCCTGGCGGCGGTATGGGCGGCATGGGCGGCATGGGCGGAATGATGTAATAGTATGAACTAAGCATGTTTCAGCGATTCGGAAGTGATCCCGGATCGTGGGGGCTGTTGCAGGATGGACATTACGTTCATTTTGCAGCAGTCCCCTTTTAAGTTAACACTGCATTTACAAGGGGAATGCGGATATCGTGGCGAAAGAGTAGTTACGAAAAACGGAGGTGGTTTGGGTTTGCAGGTGCAAGTGTTGATTAGCAAAGAAGAGATAGCCAAGCGAGTCAAGGAACTTGGTGAACAGATCAGTAACGACTTTTGCGACAAGGATCTCATTGTAGTGGGTATCCTAAAGGGTGCAGTCATCTTTATGAGTGACTTAATTCGGGAAATAGCGATCCCACTGGAAGTAGATTTTATGGCTACATCAAGCTATGGGCAATCAACAAAAACCTCTGGTGTTGTGCAACTACTCAAAGACCTCGATACACCTATAGAAGGGCGCGATGTACTCATCGTCGAGGACATCATTGACTCTGGGTTAACATTGTCATATTTATCACAACTACTCCAATCCCGCAAACCTGCTAGCATTAAGACCGCCGTGTTGCTTGACAAGCCAGATCGGCGGCAGACAGACTTCGTCCCTGACTATGTGGGTTTTTCCATCCCCGATCAGTTTGTGATTGGCTATGGTCTAGACTTCAACCACAAGTACAGGGAATTGCCTTATATCGGTGTGGTAAACGAATAAGACGGGGGGCTTGTGCTTGAAACGGATTCTTGTAGTGGATTATGGTTCAAACACGGTTCAGGATACTGCCCGCGAGGTACGGCAACTCGGGGTGTACAGTGAGATTGTTCTTCCATCCTCTCTGGAGCGTGTGCTCAAACAGAAGGAGTTTTGTGGGATTATTCCTGTCGGTCCCGTTTCTGACAAGGTTCTTGAAGAACTCGCCGCTCAAGGTCTACCCATTGCCCAAACCCAGGATGTGGGGACGTTTCTAGATACCGTATGTGGGGATGCTAGAGAGTGGAATATGGAGATGGTCCTGAAGCAGACCATCGAAGACATCAAAGTGCAAGTAGGTACCGGAAAGGTCATCTGCGGACTGAGCGGAGGGGTTGACTCCTCAGTGGCTGCGGTCTTGGTTCATAAAGCCGTAGGAGATCAGCTGACCTGTGTGTACGTGGATCATGGGTTCATGCGTGCTGGAGAAACCGAACAGATTACAACGACCTTTCGTGACCAGTTCGGTATTCCACTCATTCATGTCGATGCCCGCGATCGTTTCATTGACAAACTTCAGGGAATAGAGGATCCGGAGCAGAAGAGGAAAATTATCGGGACAGAGTTCATTCGGGTGTTTGAAGAAGAGGCCGCGAAAATCGGGGATGCAGCTTTTTTGGTTCAGGGTACCGTATACTCGGATGTTATCGAGAGTGGCACGGGACAGGGCACCGGTGTCAAGTCGCACCATAATGTCGGAGGATTACCGGAAGACTTGGCTTTTGAACTCGTAGAACCCTTAGCACCTCTTTTTAAGAACGAAGTACGAGCTCTTGGTGCTTTGCTGGAGATTCCAGGGGAAATCCTGTGGAGGCACCCCTTCCCAGGTCCAGGTCTCGCTATTCGCCTCATAGGGGCGATCACAAGAGAGAAGCTGGAGATGCTCCGCCAAGCGGATGCCATCGCCATGGAAGAAATTCGAAAGGCCGGGTGGTACGACAAGATTTGGCAAGCTCTAGTGGTGTTAACCGATACCCGCACGGTTGGAGTCTATGATGGTGTACGAACCTATGATTACGTTGTGGCGTTGCGTTTTGTGGCCAGTACAGATGCTATGACTGCAACGTGGGTGAGAGTTCCCTATGACCTCTTAGAGACGATTAGTCAACGTATAGTGACAGAAGTAAAGGGAATCAGCCGGGTTGTTTATGATATAAGTTCTAAGCCGCCAGCTACTATTGAGTGGGAATAGATGGGGGGATATTGCCATGATTAAGTATGATGAAAATGGTCTGGTGCCAGCAGTAATCCAAGACACTCAGGGCAGTGTGCTTATGATGGCCTACATGAATGAGGAGGCACTCAACAAGACACTGCAGACAGGAGAGACTTGGTTCTATAGTCGTAAACGCGGGGAAGTCTGGAAGAAGGGGGCCGAATCAGGTAATGTGCAAAAGGTCCGTCGCATAACGGCCGATTGCGATCGAGATACCCTTCTGATAACAGTCGACCAATATGGACATGGTGCTTGCGACGATGAATGCGGGGCAGACAACTTCAGCTGTTTCCACAACCTAATCATGTCCGACGGCCCGGATCAAAGGGATCTGCAGCCTAATAGAGAGGCCTTATCCTGGCTCTATGCGTCCATTGAGGATCGGAGACGTTCCCCCAAGGTGGGATCCTATACAAACTACCTGATGGAAAATGGGTTGGATAAGATTCTTAAAGCCCTCGGGGAAGAAGCAGCCGAAGTGATTATTGCAGGTAAAAACGAGGGAGACGAAGAGTTAGTTTACGAAGCCAGCGATTTATTGTATCACCTTCTTGTCCTGTTGGTGTATCGCCGGATTCGCCTCGATACTATCTGGGAAGAGTTGCTCGGACGTTCCAGCCTATCAGGAAACTAGGTGCAATTCAAAGAAAAGACACCTTTCTGCTAAGGTACATCCAAAGCAGAAAGGTGTTTTGTCGTCGTGATACACCTTACCGGAAGAACCGATGATTGCCGATGGTTGTGGTTGCCCGGCGGTTCCACACCCACGAACGCGGTCCAACCTTGGCTGGAGCGAAGAAACCCGTGGCATTCAACGACGGATCCCATCCTGCAAGGGCGTCGTTAACGGCATCCTTAGCCGTTTGGCTGGCAGGTTTTCTTATGGCTCCGTTCAAAACGGGCTCGTACTGGTAGTATCTACGTCCACCAGAGACAACGACCTGGTTGATGATGGCACTGAGTGTATCGGGATAGTCGGGGTGCACGACTCGGTTGAGAACCGAAGCGGCTACAGCGACTTGACCCCGATAGGTTTCGCCCTTGGCTTCGGCATGAACTAAACGAGAAAACAGATCCAGTTCGTTTGAGGTAAACTCCGGTATCATCTTCTCCATGATGCTCGTGGGCGAACCTGTAATGGTAACTTGCCTCTTCAGAGGCTTATAGAACTCTTTTTCAATGGCTAACGTGTACTTACCGGGAGCGACGCCTGTAAAGGCAAAGGCACCGTTACGTATCGTCGTGCTGTACGTGTGTTTGTCATTGGTCAGCGATACTTTGCCGTTCCACAGCGCCAGACCCGAATTGGCGTCTTCAACGATTCCTGTCAACGAATTTTTTTCTTGGTTGCCAGAAGGCGTTACACCCGCACTTGACGAAGGTGGTATTGTGTTGATGCAACCACTTAGTACAAGAGCAAGTATGATGATAACTGATAATAATAAATGATTCCGCAAAACGAATCGTCCTTTCTTCCAGCATGTTGCGTAACTCTGTAACTGTTCTTTCTTTCTGGATCTCCATGGACCTGCAGGGAAAGGCTGGAAGCCCTCAAAGGCACTTGGTGCGGTTCTTTTTGCGTAAAGGAGACAAGCATGGATTATTTGCAGAACCTAAACCCCAACCAAAGACTTGCAGTGACAACCGTCGAAGGACCTCTACTCGTGATTGCTGGGGCTGGCAGCGGCAAGACTAGAGTGTTAACGATGCGAATCGCACACCTCATTAACGAACACCAGGTACCTCCCTACGCAATTGCGGCTGTTACCTTTACAAACAAAGCGGCACAGGAGATGCGGGAAAGAGTTGAGGGGCTGGTTGGACCACGCAGCGCAGAAGTCTTTATGGGAACCTTTCACTCGCTCTGTGTGCGCATCCTACGTGTAGAGGTGACTCACAGCGGATATCAGCCCAACTTTCAGATTTTTGATCAAGCCGATCAGCTCTCGGTGCTTAAGGAGTGCTTGAAGGAACTTAATCTCGATCCCAAGCAGGTGGCACCAAAACAGATTTTGGCGAGCATTGGTAAGGCCAAGGACGAACTGATCACCCCTGAGCAATATCCGGTGTCTGGAGGCGACTTTTGGGCTCAAACAGTGTCCAGGGTATACGAGAAGTATCAGGAAAAGCTACAAAGAAGCAATGCACTAGACTTCGATGATTTGATCATGGCTACCGTGAAGATGTTCCAAAAACATCCAGACGTCCTGCGAAAGTATCAACAACGATTTCGCTACATTCTGGTCGATGAGTATCAGGATACCAATATGGCCCAGTACATGCTCGTTCGAATGTTAGCACAAGAACGCGGCAATATTTGTGTTGTGGGTGATGAAGACCAGAGTATTTATGCCTTTCGAGGCGCAGATATCCGAAACATCCTGGAGTTTGAAAAAGACTTCCCCGGTGCCGTTGTCGTTAAGCTCGAGGAAAACTACCGATCGACCAAGACGATTCTTGGTGCAGCCAACTCGGTCATTCGCAACAACACTGAGCGAAAAGAGAAAACGCTGTGGACGAACAGAGATCAAGGGGAGCAGGTCGTTTTTCATCAAGGAGAGAACGAGCGCGATGAAGCACGGTTTGTAGCCGATACGATTAGTCGTTTGCGGGGCGAAGAAGCGCGATCCTTTAAGGATTTCACGATTTTGTATCGGACCCATGCCCTCTCCCGTGTCTTTGAGGAAGAGTTCATGCGCAAGGGAGTACCATACCGCATTGTAGCTGGTCTGCGTTTCTACGAACGTAAAGAGATCAAGGACCTGTTGGCTTATCTTCGTTTGATCCATAATCCCGACAACGACCTGGCTTTTTTGCGGATCGTTAACGTCCCAAAACGGGGCTTAGGTGATGCTACCATCGCTAGACTGGCGGCCTATGCTGAGCAGTTCGATATCAGCCTCTTTCAGGCCCTCTCCTATCTTGAGGGGATTGATGGCTTAAGTGGGAGGTTTAAGAATGCTCTGGAAGCCTTTCGCATATTGATCGATGGGTTTCGCATGCAACTTGGTGATTTTACTTTGACTGAACTGACCCGATCTGTCTTGGAACAGAGCGGTTATCTTCGTGAACTTGAGTCTGAAGGTGACAGTGAAGCGCTGGCAAGGATAGAGAACCTTCAGGAATTCCTGTCGGTCACCAGTCAATTTGAAACAGATGTCTCGCCTACAGACTTGGGCGCTTTATTAGAGCACGTGGCTCTGATTAACGAGGTTGATTCCTATGACTCCACAGCCGATGCAGTGAGTTTGATGACGCTCCACGGATCGAAGGGCCTAGAGTTTCCCGTTGTTTTCATCGTCGGCTTAGAGGAAGGAATCTTTCCCCATGCTCGTTCGTCCTTTGAAGAAGAACAGCTCGAAGAAGAAAGGCGCTTAGCCTACGTGGGGATGACAAGAGCGGAGGATCGATTGTATTTAACCTGCAGTCGTCAAAGGACGCTCTATGGCACAACGAAGATGAACCCCATATCGACCTTCGTGACGGAAATCGATTCAGAGTATGTTGAGCAGGTCGGGGCCGTTCGTTCGATGCCAAGCCTCAAGGGAATCCTTCCCCCCAGCCGACCGAAAGCCAGCACTTCAAACGCAGCCTATAAGGCGGGTGACAAGGTTCGCCACAAGACCTGGGGTGATGGCATGGTAGTCTCAGTGGCCGACTCTGGTGGTGATTTACAGCTCAGCATAGCCTTTCCAAACCAAGGCATTAAGACCGTGATAGCCCATTTAGCGCCTATAACCAAGATATAGTTGGGAGGACTTGGTACAATGCACGACATTCGACAGAGAGTGAAAAAAATACGTTCTGAACTTCAACTGCACAACTATCGTTACCACGTCTTGGATGATCCGAGCATTTCCGATGAAGAATACGATCGGCTCCTACGTGAACTCGAAGAACTAGAAGCACAGTATCCCGAGTTGGTCACTCCTGACTCGCCGACCCAACGCGTCGGTGCCGCGCCTAGCACTCGGTTCCTTACAGTCAACCACATCCAGCCCCTTATGGGACTTGGTAATGCCTTTGCAGAAGAAGAGCTTCTAGCTTTTCAGGAAAGAGTGGAAAAACAGGTGTCCGAGCCTATCAGTTATGTCTGTGAGTTGAAGATCGATGGGCTTTCTGTGTCATTGGACTACGAAGACGGGATTTTTGTGCGCGGCGCTACCCGTGGTGATGGTCTTGTTGGCGAGGATATCACTGCGAATTTGCGCACGGTTCGCTCTCTTCCTTTACGTCTCAACGATCCTGTTTCCATTAACGTACGGGGAGAGGTGTTCATCAACCGACACGACTTTGAAATCTTCAACCAGGAACGAGAGCGACTTGGCGAGAGTCTTTTCGCCAATCCGCGCAACGCGGCCGCAGGTTCTCTGCGCCAGCTTGATCCCAAGGCTACAGCCCAGAGACCCTTAGACATTTTCCTGTTTGGTGTAGGTCAAAGTGAAAACTTAGGCGTCAAAACCCAAAGCGAGGCCCTTGCGTATTTGCGTCACTTGGGTCTAAAAACGAATCCCCATTCTAAGGAGTGTCGGAGCTTTGCGGAGGTCTTGGAGTTTGTTAGGACGTGGCAAGACAAGACGCAGCGGGGCAGCCTTCCTTATGACATCGACGGAGTTGTTGTAAAGGTCAACGAGTTAGCCGTGCAAAGGAGTTTGGGAGCAACGGCAAGGAGTCCAAGGTGGGCGATTGCCTACAAGTTCCCCGCAGAGCAAGTGGTCACAAGGGTTGTCAATATCAGCGTCCAGGTTGGACGCACAGGAGCTCTCACTCCCCTTGCCGAACTAGAACCTGTTTTAGTGGCTGGTTCTACTGTAAGTCGGGCAACACTGCACAACGAAGACATCGTGCGCGAACGAGATATCCGGATCGGAGACTATGTCGTCCTGCAAAAGGCCGGCGATGTGATTCCCGAAATCGTCCGTTCCTTACCAGAGAGGCGAGATGGTAGTGAAGTGCCGTTTCAAATGCCTAAAGCATGTCCTGCCTGTGGAAGTCATGTGGTGAGGGAGCAGGGAGAGGCAGTCACGCGTTGTGTGAATGGACAGTGTCCGGCCCAACGCATAGAAAAACTCGTCCACTTCGCATCAAAAGGGGCACTGGACATTGATGGACTAGGTCCCGCAAGTGTGGTACAGCTTGTGGAAGCTGGTCTTGTCAAGAGCCCGGTGGATTTGTACGGATTGAAGAAAGACGATCTGCTCGGACTCAAACGGTTTGGCGAAAAGTCAGCGGAGAATCTCTTAGCATCCATTGAACAAAGCAAAGCGCAACCTATGGCCCGTGTCCTCTTTGGCCTGGGTATTCGATTGGTGGGGGCCGAAGTGGCTAGAGAAGTTGCCGCACATACAGGAAGCTTCGAAGGACTCATGAGACTCAGTAAAGAAGAGCTTCTTGAGATTCCCGGTGTTGGAGATAAAATAGCGCAGTCGCTTTCAGATTATTTTGCGGACCCAGAGAACCAGGCTTTGGTCGAAGGCCTCCTGGCCCATGGGTTGGCGGCACCGACAGAGCAAGAGAGCAGCACCCAACAGGAACAGGTACTTACGGGTCATACCTTTGTAGTCACGGGTAAGTTAGAAGGGTTTACCAGGTCCGCTATCGAAGATTTCCTGCGAACATTGGGTGCCAATGTCACCTCAAGTGTCAGCAAGCAGACTACGTATCTTGTGGCTGGACCAGGTGGTGGATCCAAACTCACAAAGGCAAACGACTTGGGGATTCCTGTCCTTTCGGAGACGGAACTAATCGAATTCTTGGGAGAAAGAGGTGTTACGCTTGATTGATCGCCAAGAAGTGATTCGCATGGCCAGACTCGCCCGTCTGGAGTTGAGCGAAGCGGAAGTCGAGCAGTATCAAGCCGATTTAACGAACTTTCTAACCTCTGGTAAGAAGTTGCAGAAGGTAGATGTTTCCGCAGTAGAAGGGACGAGTCATGCTGTTTCCATAACGCATGAGCTACGAAAAGATGAAGTGGGAAGCAGTCTGCCTCGTGAGGAAGTCCTTTCGGCAGGCCCTGAAACGGTAGATGGGTTCTTTAAAGTCCCACGCATTGTGGAGGAGCAGGAATGAGAAATCTAGCGCACTTATTGGAGACCAGGCAGGTTTCAAGCCGCGAAATCGTTGAGCACTATTTGGGCGAGATCAAGCAGCAGGAACCGGACCTGAATGCATTCATCACTGTGGACGATGTTGGCGCACTAGCCCAGGCTGATGCTGCGGACATGCGCCGTAGCCAAGGTAACCCTTTATCGCCTTGGGACGGTATACCGATTGCGGTGAAAGACAATATTTCTACTAAGGGCTTGAAGACGACTTGTGCTTCGCGCTTTTTGAGCAACTACAAACCTCTTTTTGATGCAAGTGTGGTGCGTTCCTTACGCGATGCGGGAATGCCCATCCTTGGAAAGACGAACCTCGATGAGTTCGCCATGGGATCCTCGACAGAGTATTCAGCTTATGGTGTAGCGCGTAACCCCCATGATCGTACTCGCGTGTCGGGAGGTTCGAGTGGAGGTTCGGCAGCGGCTGTGGCAGCGGGTGAGGCTCCTTGGTCCCTTGGCACGGATACAGGGGGTTCGATTCGACAACCGGCTTCCTTTTGCGGTGTCGTAGGGCTCAAACCGACCTATGGATGGGTTTCACGCTATGGGGTGGTGGCTTTAGCGCCCTCCCTGGATCAAGTTGGTCCCATGGCCAGAACGGTGGAAGATGCAGCGATCCTGTTTTCTCTTCTAGCAGGTCCCGACCCCAAGGATGCAACGTCAGCCGATGCCCGCAATTTTGAAGTGCCCTTCTGGGATGACCAGTTCGTGAAAGACTTGAAGATTGGCGTTCCAGAAGAATTCTTTGGTGAAGGACTGCATCCTGATGTGGAAAAGGCCGTGCGTAGAAGTTTGCGTACTTTGGAAGGCCAAGGAGCGACACTGGTACCGATTTCTCTAGCAACAAATGACTATGCTATTGATACATATCTTACACTGGTTACCGCCGAGGCTAGCTCGAGTCTTGCTCGTTATGACGGCGTACGCTATGGTGAGCGCGTACATGCCGCGGATTCGAACACCATGTTCTCTAAGAGCCGGGCCGCGGGTTTTGGTCCAGAGGTGAAACGCCGAATCATGCTAGGGACCTATGTACTGAGCGCAAGCCACTACGAGGCTTATTATGAGCAGGCCCAGCGAGTGCGTACCTTAATCAAACTCGATGTCTTGGATGCGTTTAAACAGGTGGACGTAATCATCACACCTACGACTCCAACCACAGCCTTTACGATCGGAGCCAAACGGAACCCACTAGAGATGTATCTTTCCGACTTGTTTACCGCCATGGCAAATCTCAGTGGTATTCCAGCTCTGAGCGTTCCTTGCGGTACGGACCCCAAGGGTCTACCCATAGGTTTGCAGATCATGGGCAGTCACTTCAGGGAAGAGTTACTGTTCAAGGTAGGGTATGTTGTGGAGAGGAGTGCTGCCAGGTGACACGCTATGATACTGTGATAGGTTTAGAAATTCACGTAGCCTTACTAACACAAAGTAAGTTCTTATGCAGTTGCCGAGCATCCTTCGGAGCGCCTCCGAACAGCCAATGTTGTCCAGTTTGCCTCGGACTGCCGGGCACACTACCCTTGATCAACGAAAAGGCTGTTGAGTACGCCACAAAGGCAGGCCTGGCCTTGAAGTGCAATATTAATCACTATAGCCGATTTGATCGCAAGAACTACTTCTATCCCGACTTACCGAAGGCGTTCCAAATTACGCAGGATGCGTTTCCGCTGTGCAATGACGGATACCTGGAATACTATGTAGATGATCAGCTTGTGCGCACTGCGATCACCCGCATTCACCTCGAAGAGGAAGCTGGTAAACTTATTCATAGTGGTGAAAGCATTGTTGCGTCGGAATACTCACTGGTAGACTACAACCGTGCTGGCATACCCCTAATTGAGATTGTCACGGCCCCAGACATTCACCAGCCCAAACAGGCTCGCCTGTTTCTGGAGCAACTGAGGCTACTGATGAGTTATATAGGGGTATCGGACACCAAGATGGAAGAGGGCTCCTTGCGATGCGACGCCAATATTTCGTTGAAACCAAGTGGTAGTCCCGTCTTAGGCACCAAAGTGGAGATAAAAAATCTCAACTCGTTCAGGGCTTTAGAGAAGGCCTTGGAGTATGAGGAGATCCGGCAAAGCCAGGTTTTAGACAGTGGTGCTAAAGTGAGGCAAGAGAGCCGCACCTGGGATGATCGAGCGGGAAAAACGGTATCGATGCGATCGAAGGGTGATGCACCGGATTACAGAATTTTTCCTGAACCCGACTTGCCTCCCTTGAATCTTGATCCTGTTTGGGTAGAGCTAATCGCTGCTTCCATCCCAGAGCTTCCTTTAGAGCGCTTAAATCGTTTAGAGGGAGAGTATGGTCTGTCGCGCTATGAAGCAACCTTCCTTGTCAACTATCCAGACTTCGGAGAGCTGTTCCTAGAACTAGCGGACAGCGGTCTGGACTGCAAGACGGTTGTCAATTTTCTGATGGGCGATTATGCGCGTTTGGCCAGAGAAAAAGGCCACCTCGACAGCGAGCGTATTGCAGGTTTATTCCAGATCCTTGACGAGAGATTGATCAGCCAAACCCAGGCTAAAGAGGTCTTGGATGCCTTGTTCTCATCTCCCCAGACGGCCCGGGAGATTGTGAAGGACAAGGGGATGGAAGTGGTGGGCGATCCTGAGCGGCTTCGACCCATTGTCCACCAGGTCTTGGAGGCCAATCCTCAGTTAGTGGAGAGGTTCAAACTTGGTGAAACAAAGCTCCATGGCTTCTTTGTGGGCCAGGTGATGCGTGCTACACAAGGGAAAGCTGACCCCGAGGCTGTGAATGCACTTCTCCAGGAGGAGCTGGTGAATTAATCGGATATTAGCAGGATTTTCCTCGAGTTTAGGGAATTATGGCGTAGAAGGGCAGGAGTCACGAAATGGAAAATGTGATGTTTTTCTTTGCTAACCTCCCCGTCTATTCCTATGGCTTCATGTTAGGTTTAGGGCTGCTGATTGGATCGTTTTTAGCGCAGAGGGAAGGGAAGCGCAAGGGCATAGGTTCGGAAGTTGTCTTTCAGTTCATAGTGAAACTCGCTGTGGTTTTTGTGGTTTCCGGCCGTTTTGCCCAGGTGTTCCAAGTCTATGGTTTTCGCACCCTGATTTACCCTTGGACCTTACTCGCCGGTGTACAACTGGACGAGTACAAGGGAATCATCGTGGCCGGACTCTACACGGTCTACTACTTGATCCGCCATGCAGAGAACCCTCCGAGTTTCTTGGATGCCTTAGTTCCTTCTGTGGCTTTGATGCAATCCCTCGCATACTTAGGATCAAGCATCCTAGGAAGCGAAACGTCCAGTATATGGGGTGTGGATTTAGGTGAGTTCGTCTTACACCCTCTTCCCCTATACTCGGCCTTTGCGTACTATGTCATTTTCTCCCTTTTGTGGCGACTGCGGCGTAATCTACGCTATGATGGTCAGTTGTTCTTGGGGTACCTAGCGTTGAGTGCACTCGCGCAGCGCTTGTTGATGCCGTTTCGTGAGGTGTTCGGAGAGTCCACCAATCCCTGGCTTTACACCATTGCGTTCCTGCTATTCGGATCTGCTTGGCTCTACCTTCATCTTCAATCACCGCTCACGGATTCGCGTCGGCGGCTGAACTTATGTGATTGGCGTTCGTGGCTGGTGTATGTTGCTTCCATCCTGGGCGTTGGCCTAATCATGGTACGGTTTTTCTATTGGCGTTTTAGTTAACAGGGGGTGGCGGCATGTTGAAAGATTGGGTGAGAACCCAACTCGAACAAGACTCGCATCGGCTTACACCGCAACGTGAAGCTGTGGTCGATGTTCTCATTGCCAATGCAGATGATCATCTCTCCGCGGAAGAGATCTATGTACACACTAAGAAGCTACATTCGGAGATCGGTCTGGCTACCGTTTACCGCAATCTTGAACTATTGGAGAAGCTTGGGGTCATCCATCGGTTTGACTATGGCGATGGCCAGAATCGCTACGAGATAAAATTGGGAGATGTGGAAGAACACTATCACCATCACTTGATCTGCCGAAAATGTGGCACTATTGGTGAGTTCCACAGTGATCTTCTGGAGAGTATAGAGCGACGCATAACCGAAGAAACTGGTTTTGAGGTCACGGATCATTGCCTCAGGTTTTTCGGACTTTGTGCGGACTGTCGACGTGAGCAAAAGACCGATGACGCTTGACAAAGAGCGTTTCAAAGTGTATTATTAGTGCAATTGGCGTGAAAAATGCGTTGATGGGGAGTAGTACATGGCAAACCCTTTCAGAGAGGAAGGCCTAGAGCTGAGAGCCTTCCAAGTACGTGGCCATGGAAGTCGCCCTGGAGCTTCTTAAGTAAGTGTCATGTGTAGCGTGATTGCACAGGCAGTAGCTTGAGACGGTGGTTCCGTTATAACCTCTGAGAGCTCCTGATCGTTATCAGGAGAATTAAGGTGGTACCGCGAAGTTGGCTTTTCGTCCTTACGAGACGAAGAGCCTTTATTTTTTCAACAGGGAGTGAAGATTGTGGAGAAAACGTACGATCCGAAACAGGTGGAGCAAAAGTGGTATACGTATTGGGAGGACAATGGGTTTTTCCATGCAGACGTTGAACAGGACAAGGAGCCTTTCTGTGTGGTCATCCCTCCACCGAACATCACTGGGCAGTTGCACATGGGCCATGCCCTTGATAACACCTATCAGGATATCCTTGTTCGCTGGAAGCGCATGCAGGGGTTTAATACGGTATGGATTCCCGGGACCGACCACGCTGGTATTGCCACGCAGGCCAGGGTTGAAGGTCATATTCGTGCGACAGAAGGAAAGACCCGTCATGACCTGGGGCGAGAGGAGTTTCTCAAGCGTACCTGGGCGTGGAAGGAAGATTACGGCCATCAGATTCTGAACCAGCTCAAGAAACTTGGTGCTTCTCTGGATTGGGAAAGGGAACGTTTTACGATGGATGAAGGCTGTTCCCGAGCTGTACGGGAAGTCTTTGTTCGCCTATTTGACAAAGGCCTGATCTACCAGGGGAATTATAGTGTGAACTGGTGTCCCCACTGTGCGACTACGCTCTCTGACATTGAAGTAGAGCATGAAGACGCAACAGGTAAGCTCTATCACGTTAAGTATCCATTTACCGACGGTAGTGGGTTTATTCAAGTTGCCACCACAAGGCCTGAAACGATGCTTGGTGATACAGCTATCGCCGTGAACCCCGAAGATGAACGTTATAAGCATCTACTTGGCAAGACGGTTACAGTGCCTTTGGTTGATCGCGAGGTTCCGATTGTAGCCGATGACTATGTGGACCTTGAGTTCGGCACCGGCATGGTAAAAATCACGCCATCCCATGATCCCAATGACTTTGAAATTGGGTTGCGTCATAACTTACCACAGGTTCAGGTTATTGGTCTTGATGCGCGAATGACGGAAGAGGCCGGAAAGTATGCGGGCCTCGATCGTTATGAAGCGCGCAAACAAGTAGTCCAAGACCTCGATGAACTTGGTCTCTTGGTCAAGGTTGAAGATCATGATCACGCTGTGGGTCAGTGTTATCGCTGCAATACGGTGGTTGAGCCCGTGGTGTCGAAGCAGTGGTTTGTGAAGATGGAACCCTTAGCCAAGCCTGCTATTGCCGCGGTGGAAAATGGAGAGATTCGTTTTGTTCCCGAGCGTTTTAATAAACACTACCTTCGTTGGATGGAGAATTTGAGGGACTGGTGTATCTCGCGACAACTGTGGTGGGGGCATCGCATCCCAGTCTGGTACTGTTCTGATTGCGGAGAAGTGTTTGCCAGCGTGGATGATCCAGACAAATGCAGACGATGTGGGTCGACGAACATCGAACAAGACCCCGATGTCTTGGACACCTGGTTTTCATCATCCCTATGGCCTTTCTCTACTCTGGGATGGCCCGACGAAACAGCCGAACTCGAACATTTCTACCCGACATCCGTCTTGATTACCGGATTTGACATCATCTTTTTCTGGGTAGCTCGCATGATCGTAATGGGCTATGAGTTCATGGGTGAGAGGCCCTTTAACGAGGTCTTGATCCATGGTCTCGTTCGCGATGCACAGGGGAGAAAAATGAGTAAATCCCTCAACAATGGGGTCGATCCCTTGGATGCCATTGAGGAATACGGCGCAGATGCTTTGCGCTTCAACCTAGTGATCGGTGTAGCACCAGGAAACGACCTGCGATACATTCCAGAGAAGGTAGAAGCGTACCGTAATTTTGCCAACAAGATCTGGAATGCTTCCCGATTTGCCCTGATGAACCTGACGGACTTTAACCACAGAAAACAGAACATGGGATCACTGGAGTTAACGACAACCGATCACTGGATTCTTAGTCGGTATGAGTTCACCGCTAAGGAAGTCACGCGCTTTCTCGAACGCTATGATGTGGGAGAAGGGGCTCGCGTACTGTATGAATTCCTCTGGAATGAACTCTGTGACTGGTACATCGAGCTGATCAAGCCTAGGCTGTATGGCAAACAGGGAGAAGAGTCGCGTTATGTGGCGCAATATGTGCTGTGGTATGTACTCAAAGGTACCCTGGAACTTCTACACCCCTATATGCCCTTCATAACGGAGGAAATCTGGCAAAACCTTCCCCATGATGGTGAAACGATTATGTTAGCGCCGTGGCCAACGCCAAGCGGCCTCACATCGGCGACCAACGAAAAGATCATGAATACCGTCATGTCGATCATTACAGAGATTCGTGCCATGCGCAGCGAGAAAAACGTTCCGCCAGGACGCAAGATTACGGCTATTTGCCAAGCCTCCCGGGAGGTACAGGAAACCCTCGCTGGGTTAGAGCAAGACATTCGAAACTTGGCGGGTCTTGAAACCCTGGTTCTTGAGGATATTGGTCAAGCACCGACCCAATCCATGAGCGCGGTCGTTGACGGAATCAACATCTTCTTGCCCTTAGCTGACCTGGTCGACATGGAAGCCGAGATTGCGCGAATAAAAAAGGATCTCGAAGCGACAGAAACTGAGCTCCAACGGGCACAAAGCAAGTTACAGAACGAAGGATTTATTACGAAGGCACCGCCCCAGGTCGTGGAAAAGGAAAGAGAAAAGCTTGAATCCTACAAAGCCACACTTGAGCGACTGCAGAGTCTTCTCCAGGAGATGCAGGGATAACGATGAAAGTGATTGGTCAGAGGGAACGTTTTGGCAGTCACTTGGGGCTTGAGCGGATTCAACTTGTCTGCGACGCCCTGGGAAACCCGGAAAAGGGACTTAAATGTATTCACATCGCTGGTACAAGCGGTAAAGGCTCGGTCTCAGCACTTCTAACCGAAGTGCTGAGCCGCAGCGGGATGAACGTAGGAACATTTACTTCTCCGCACCTAGAACAGTACAATGAGCGCTTCAAAATCAATGGTACCTCCATCGACTCTGGCACTCTTGATGCGGTGATTGCCAGTGCCGATAGGGCCTGCAAAGAAGTGGAAGCACAGTTTCCCGAAGTAGGTGCAGTAACGGAATTTGAGTTGGCAGCAGCAGCAGGTTTCCTGTACTTCCATCAAAGCCAGGTTGACATTGTTGTGCTTGAAACGGGATTAGGTGGCCGCCTGGACGCCACAAATGTAGTCAGTCCGATTCTAACGGTGATAACTACAATCAGCTATGATCATCAAGATCGACTGGGCTCTACCCTCGAAGAGATCTCCTTTGAAAAAGGAGGAATCATTAAGGCCGGTGTGCCCATTATCAGTGGAGTGCAAGCACCAGAGGCCCAAGCAACGTTGAAACGGATAGCGGCTGAAAAGGGTGCGCCATGGAGGAGTACCAACGATGTTTCTTGGACAAGGCATGGCTGGAACCTGAATGGTGGAAGTCTAACCTTCCCCGGAATAGGTCTGGTTCATACAGGCCTTCTAGGTGCGCATCAATTGGATAATGCTGCAACCGCGTTATTGGCCATAACCGAGCTTCGCGACTTAGGATATGCCATATCAGAAGAGGCGATCAGCAGGGGGTTTAAGGAAGTTGTCTGGCCTGGGCGTCTCGAGCTCATCTCGAGAAAACCCCTCATCTTGCTTGACGGGGCCCACAATCCGGAGGGAATTGCCGCCTTGGCTGAGAGCCTCCAACACATTCAACGAGAAGAAGGGGAAGGAACGTTCACCTTTCTCTTTGGAATGATGAACAACAAGAGCTTTAGCTTGTTAGACCCGTTGATCCCCCTGGCTCGTCGTTTTGTGTTTTCACAAGCCGAGAGTGGTCGACTGCCCGCTATGGAGCCAAGTCGCATGGCGGATTATGTCCGTGGCCATGGAGTAGAAGCAGTGGCCTTTGAGGATCTCGCTGAGGCGGTTCAAGAGGCCAAGGGGACCCCCCCTCTTTGCATTTGTGGTTCGCTGTACTTAATCGGATCGGTAAAAAGGTTTTTGCGTCCTAGTCTGTAATTATGTGGTGAAGGAGGATGGACGATGAGTGCCAAGAAGAAAAAGAAGAAGAGTTCTGGACAAGGAACGAGCTTCGTCATAACCTTGGTAACACTAAGCATTGTGTTCGTATTTTTCGGATACTTAATTGGGCAATACGCTGTGGGAGCCTTAAAGGAGCAACACGAAGCCAGCATGCAAGTTGCACGGCAGAGTACGAGTGCGCCCGTCGTAGCGAGAGAATCCAATCCAACGCCGGTCAGTACGGTGAATCCGACTTCTTCTACGCCGGTTCAATCAACACAGCCCAAGGCGTCCACCCAACCCGAACCTTCGTCCTCGAGTGGGACACTATACCGAGTGCAGGTTGGTGTCTTCTCTGAGCGCGCCAACGCTGACCGTATGGTTGCCATGCTCAAAGAAGCGGGTTATGAAGGCATAGTCATCCCCGGACCTCCACATCGGGTGCAGACGGGAGCCTTTAGCTCACAGGAGAACGCGTCCAAGCTTGTGGATGAGTTAGTCAAAAAGGGTTTTGAAGCCATTGTAGTGCGCTGAGGTTGACACTGTTAATGGAGTTTGTTATGGTAAATTGGGGCTAGAAAAAAGTCCCTTTAACTTTGTGAAAAAGGGGGCGAAGATGGATGGCGTTCAAGATTAGTGATGCTTGCATCAGCTGTGGTGTTTGCATGCCCGAGTGTGCAGTAGAGGCCATTAGCGAAGGAACTGATCAATATACTATTGATGCTGAGGCTTGCATCGACTGCGGCGCTTGTGCCGATGTTTGTCCGCAAAGTGCTATTAGTGAGGCTTAAGTAGGAATAACGCCCTCCTCCCATTCATAGTAATGAATTGGGTGGGAGGGAGTTTTTTTGAGGAAAAAGCGAAGAAGACGCAAACATACCAGGGGCAGCTCTTGCCTTCCCCTGATGATCCTATTCATTATAGTGGTTGGGTTACCGGCATTATTAGTACGTAGTTGCACGGTTCCTTTTATTTCTCCCCGAGAAGTCCCCTTGGTCTGTTTATGGGATGTAGGACAGGAAAGACTGTTATCGATGACGTTGGAGGAGTATGTACAAGGCGTTGTGGCCGCTGAGATGCCTGCTAGTTTTGACCTAGAAGCGCTCAAGGTCCAGGCGGTTGCGGCCCGTACCTATGCCTATCGGCGCATAATCCGTGATGAACGAATTCCAGAACATCCTGAGGCCCATCTGTCGTCCGATTATCAATCGGGGCAGGCTTGGATTTCCTGGGACACCTTTCTTGAACGTAATGGAGGTTCCCGTGGTCTGACACTGCAAAGGAAGATTCGAAAGGCAGTGAAACAGACCGAAGGAGTGGTTGCTTTTTACGATGACGAACCTATCTTGGCCGTCTACCACTCTACTAGTGGCGGTCGAACTGAAAATTCCGAACACTATTGGAGCGAGGCTTTACCCTATCTGCGATCCGTGGAAGATCCCTTCAGTTCTGATTCTCCAATGCATTATTCGACAGCTACGATTCAGTTGAGCAATCTGGCCAAAGTCTTGGAAGTAGACAACGTGAAGAATTTCAAAGTTGTTGAGCGTTATCCCTCTGGACGAGTCAAGACGGTGGAAGTGGGCGAGAAATGGTTTAGTGGACGCGAAATCCGGCAGCGCTTGTCGCTGCGTTCCACCTGGTTTACCGCTGAAATTCTAGGTAACGAGATGGTCTTTTCGGTTTGGGGCTATGGACATGGCGTGGGTATGAGTCAATATGGCGCACAGGGCATGGCGAAAAAGGGGTATGGATACGCAGAAATCCTCCAATACTATTACCAGGGCATAGAGCTGAAAGAAGCCTACTAACTTGGAGAAACGGAGGAGTAAGGTGGACCATGATCTGGAGCGTCGCAGGTTCGACCTAGAAGAACAGTTGCTGCGTCCTAGGGGTGTCTCGTACCTGCACTACCGACACCTGGATGGCTGGGAAGTTAACAGAAACAGAATTCATCAAGACCCATACCTACTTGAAGTGGGAAAAGAGCTCGGCTTGACCACTTTACCCCATTGGCAGCGTTGACAAGGGAGTCTAGACAGACTCTCTTTTTTTGAGAAGGGAATTGGCGAGTAAGGGTGAATATGATAGTAGTTTAGCTAAGGTGGAATCGACCTTCATGGATCTAATTCTTGCATCACAATCACCGCGTCGCAAGGCACTGCTTGAACAGTTTGGTCTCACCTTTTCGGTACAGGTGATACCTACCACGGAGGAAAGCGCAGGAAATCCCCTATATGTGGCTCGAGAGAATGCCTCCCGAAAAGCCTTGCCCGTAAGCCTAGCCAATCCTGGTTGTCTTGTTCTTGGTGCCGATACCATCGTGACTTTGGATGGACACATTTTAGGCAAACCAGTGGATGAAGCAGAAGCCAGGGAAATGTTAGATTTTTTGGGCGGACGCGAACATGAGGTAACGACTTGTGTGGCCCTGTGTTCTAACGGTCAAGTACGCAGGGAGTTTAGCGAAACAACTAAGGTGCAGTTTCGCCATCTTACCCGCCAGGAGATTGAGGCGTATGTCCTAACAGGCGAACCCCTCGATAAAGCTGGGGGTTACGGCATTCAGGGCTTTGGGGGGCTACTTGTTAAAAGTATAAAAGGTTGTTATTATAATGTAGTAGGGTTACCCATGCCCAGCTTGGCTGAACACTTAAGGGAACTGGGCATAGAGGTATTCTCCAGAAAGTAGCTCTTGATTCTCCCAGGGATGTGGGGAAGGAGCATAAATTGCCAAGAATTGTTAGAATGAAAGATGTACCCAAGGAAGAACGCCCTCGAGAACGTCTGATTCGCCATGGTTCGGAACGTTTGTCTAACAAGGAGTTATTGGCCATTCTGTTACGCACAGGTACGCAGAAGGATTCTGCCCTGATGCTGGCTGAGAAACTCTTGGCTCGTTTTGGTTCTTTGCCTGAACTGGCCACGACCAGTTATGAAGAGTTACTCACAGTTTCGGGCATTGGACCGGCCAAGGCCACAGACATTCTTGCAGCTTTTGAACTGGCCAGACGTTTGGGCGAGTCTCGCATGGAGTTTCAAGGGGTTGTGAATAGTCCTCAGGATGCCGCGCACTTGGTGTTACAAGAACTAAGCCTTGCTGATAAAGAACATTTTATGATTATTATGCTCAACACCAAACACCGTGTCATTGCGAAGAAAACCATTTCTATCGGGCATTTGAATGCGTCGCTGGTGCATCCTAGGGAGATGTTCAAAGAAGCCATCAGACGAAGCAGTGCGGCAGTCATTTTAGTGCACAACCATCCCAGTGGCGATCTAACACCGAGTCGAGACGACATTTCGACTACGGCGCGACTTCGGGATGTAGGAGACATGCTCGGCATTGATGTACTAGATCACATCATCATTGGCGACAATCGTTATTTGAGCTTTCGTGAACAAGGATTGCTATAGGAGAAGGAAGGGGTAACAGTATGTTCAGGCGGTTTGGCAAAAACATCGGCATTGATCTGGGAACTGCGAACACACTCGTCTTAGTTGAGGGTCGTGGCATAGTCATTAATGAACCCTCGGTTGTAGCCATTGATCGAGATACGAATGAGATTTTTGCGGTAGGAAACAAGGCTAAGGAAATGGTGGGAAGAACCCCCGGGAACATCATCGCCATTCGCCCATTGAAAGATGGGGTCATTGCAGACTTCGAAGTCACCGAGCGCCTGCTCAAGGACTTTTTAAACAAAGCCACGCGTCGCTCCAGGTTACGGAGGCCTCGAGTGATCATCTCTGTTCCCTCGGGAGTCACGGAGGTAGAGAAACGAGCTGTAATTGATGCGACCTTATCAGCTGGTGCCAAGGACGCCAGGGTGATCGAAGAGCCTATGGCCGCCGCCATTGGAGCGGGACTGCCTGTACAAGAACCCACGGGTACGATGATTGTAGACATCGGGGGAGGTACTACCGAAGTGGCCGTGATATCTCTTGGAGGTATTGTCTCCCAGCGTTCTATTCGGGTAGCTGGTGATGAGATGGATGATTCTATCGTGCAGTACATCCGTAGGGCTTATAACCTCCTCATCGGAGAGAGGACGGCTGAAAAGATTAAGTCAGAAATCGGTTACGCTTTTGTCGATCATAAAGAAGAACTCACCATGGAGGTCAGGGGTAGAGATCTAGTGAGTGGTCTACCCAAGACGGTCACCGTATCTTCCACCGAAGTTCATAAAGCTCTCGAAGAGCCAATTCAGACCATTGTGGACGCTGTCAAAGTGACCTTGGAGCAGACTCCACCAGAACTGGCTGCAGACATCATGGATAGAGGAATCATGATGGCCGGCGGCGGATCGCTCCTAAATGGCTTAGATGAACTCTTGATGCGAGAAACGGGCATGCCGGTACACATTGCCGAGCGCCCATTGACAGCTGTAGTAGAGGGAACAGGAGAGGCCCTTCGTCACTTTGAGTTATTACAGCGGATCATGTTGGGACCACGACGCTACTAGTGTGAGGCCAGCCCATGACAGGGTGGTGAAAAGAAGTGCTGGATCGCCTGTTGCGTTGGAAAATCCCTTTGATTATTGTCTTGGTTTTGGTGCTAGTAGGTACAATTCATTACACATCCTTGCCTCGACCCGAGATCAGCAAACTGGAAGGTTTATGGCGCGATGTGTTGTCGCCATTTCAACGATTCTTTAGCGCGATCGGAGGCTTCTTTCAGCGGCAGGTAGCTGAAGTCAACAAGTGGCGCGGACTGAAGGAACGCAACGATGAGTTGGAAGAACGGGTCCTGCAGCTGGAGGCCGAAGTATTAGGACTTCGCAATTATCGTCGCGAGAACGAATGGCTGAGGGAAGCCCTTGACTTTAAAGAAGAAGGAAACCATGATCTCCTCGTCGCCGAAGTGGTCGGACGTTCGCCCAGCAATTGGGAAAGCACGATCGTTGTTGACAAGGGACAAGCCCATGGCGTGGCCAGTGGCATGGCTGTGGTCACGAACGCGGGAATTGTCGGTACTGTCATAAATAGCTCGCGCTTCACCAGTACAGTACTCTTGATCATCGATGCCCAGAGTGCTACTGGCGGTCTCGTCCAGTCCAGTGGCGACCTGGTGCTCGTTGAAGGTGGCCAACTGGATCAGAGTACACTGTTGGCCAAGCCTCTAAGTCGAGATACTACTGTAGAGGTTGGTGACGTCATCGTTACTTCGGGGCTGAGCCGGATCTATCCCAAGAACCTACCCATTGGCGAAGTGGTCGCCGTGGAGTCTCGCCAGTATGACCTATCGTTTGCCGCGGTAGTAAACCCCTTTGTTGACTTTACCCGCCTCGAGTATGTCCTCATTGTCATGCCGCAAGGGGAGAATTAGCATGAAACGCGTAGGCTACGGGTTGATCATCATCTTGGGACTGGCATTGCAGACGGCTTCACCTGGAATCATCTTTTTTGGTTTTCGACCGGAGCTCATGTTACTTTTGACCTTAGGACTAGCCATGTTGGAGGTACCGAGGGTCGCCGGACCTTTCGGGTTTGCAGCCGGCTTGCTGCAAGATCTGCTTGTCGGAAAATTCATAGGCTTGTATGCAGGAACGTACTTACTAATGGCGATTTTTGTGGGATTTATCACCAAGCGATTGTATAAAGAAAATCTTCTTGTGCGTTTTATGGCCCTGTTTATGGGGACAGTGGTCGGACAGCTGCTCTACTTGTCGGGCGCTGCGTCCTTTGGAGCTCCTAGGCCTTTGTCTTGGACGGTCTGGTCAGCTATCTTGGGCACAGGCGTGATCAATGGATTTATTGGAGCGTTTTTGTATCGACCTTTGGTGGCCATGAATAAGCAGTTGAATTACTTAGACGAATTGTTGAAAAGAACGGGGTGACGTCGGTGGAAGTGAGAAACACAGAAAAACGTCTTTTCGTTCTTTTTGCCATTATTCTGCTTTGCACATTCATTCTCGTGGGCAGGCTCTGGTTTTTGCAGCTCGCCAGAGGGGAGCACTATGCGCGCCTAGCCGACGGCAACCGAATGCGCCAGCTGCGCTTGCTTCCTCCCCGTGGCGAAATTGCAGATCGCAACGGGCAAGTTTTAGTCCGCAGCAAGCCAGCCTTTACGGTATCTGTTGTTCCAGGTGGATACCTTCAGGAAGATGAAGAAAGTCTTTGTCTCCTTTGCGAGGTACTGGGCCTGACTCCAGAAGAGTTGGCTGAGGCTCTCGAGAAAGGTAAAGGATTTCCTTATGAGCCTGTGCGCATTAAACAAGATGTCCAGCCAGAGACGGTTGTCGCTATAGAAGAGAATCGTATGAACCTACCAGGGATCTTTATCGAGGAAGAACCGGTACGGGAATATTTGTATGGTGAACTGGCTTCCCACGTAGTGGGCTACATGGGGATCATTACTGCGTCGGAGTTGCAGCGGTACGGCACGACGTATCGTGGAAGCGATTTAGTGGGCAAGAGCGGGATTGAACAGACGTATGAGGAGTTGCTACGTGGTGAGACGGGGACTTTGACGGTTGAGGTTAATGCGCTCAACCGGCCGATTCGCACAGTGAATGTGCTCGAACCGGTGCCCGGGCACAACATCACACTGACGATCGACGCTCACCTGCAGGAAGTGGCTGAAAGAGCGTTCTACGAACATATTCTCAATCTAGAAGATAATCCCGGCACGCAAACGGGAGCTATTCTTGTGTTGAACCCGCAAACAGGGGAAATTTTGGTCATGGCCAGTATGCCGGGTTTTGAACCCAAAAACCTCATTGATCAGTCGCAGCGCAATGCATATTACACATCACTCAGTAACGATTCGCGCAGACCATTTTTCAATCGTGTAACCCAGGCTCTTTTTGGCCCGGGATCAACATTTAAGCCCATTACTGCTCTAACCATTCTTGAGGAAGGGGTTATGAGTGCCACCGAGCGGTTTAATGCCACGGGTACAAGTCAGTATGGTGTGAAGGATTGGGTAATCAATAGTGGTTTGGCTCCTTTTGGCATGATTGATATGTACGGAGCTATGGGTATGTCGAGTAATCATTACTTTGCCGACAACGGAGCCAAGGTTGGAATTGATCGGATTTCTGAGTGGATGAGAAAGCTTGGTTTCGGAAAAACGACGGGTCTCGATTTATTCCCGGGTGAAGTGAGTGGAATCGTTCCCAGTCGGGAGTGGAAAAGGCAGGCCTTTAGTGACCGGGCTACCTCAGAACAGAACTGGTATCCGTCGGACACCGAACAGATCTCTATCGGGCAGGGGTTTCATCAGATGACCCTGATCCAGTTGGCCCAAGCCTATGCAGCCATTGCTAATAAGGGAACTGTATTTGCTCCCCAGATCGTTAAGGAGATTGAAGCACCCGACGGAACGGTCATATTTCGGGCCCAACCCGAGATATCCCATACCGTGGAGGCCTCACAGGCGACCTGGGATGCCCTGAGTTCTGTCCTGACGGCTCCTATCACCCATTCTCGGGGTACTGCCAGAGGAGTGATGGCAGGTTTTCCGTACTCTATGGCTGGAAAGACGGGAACATGGGAAGTGCCGGGCAGAATCTCCAATGGTCTGTACGTTGGTTACGCTCCAGTAGAGAACCCTGAGGTTCTTGTGGCTGTCGTAGTCGAACAAGGAGGAGGCGGATCGTCCGCAGCTGCTCCCATCGCACGCAAGATTTTCGATGCTTATTTTGGCCTCGATGTACCTTTGGAGTAAAGATGTGGCAGGAGTCTTCGGTGTTTTGCAGAAATAGAAGATGGTGTTAGGTAAGGAGTTGGCAGTGCATGAACACAGAGTTATGTGCGATCAAAGGCACCCGTGAAGGGCTAGTAATCACGATTAGGGATGCCGTTCAGTTCTCAGAGGTGCTCGTTTCGCTAGAGCGACAACTTCTGGCCTCCCAGAGTTTCTTTAGGGGCAGTTCAGCGAAACTTTATCTTCAGGAAGGGACACTTACGGACAGTCAAATGGACGAAATCGAACGGCTGATTGCCGACTATGGGATGCGCCTCAATCGAGAGCCACTCACCGTGCAAATGCCGCGTCCCCAGGCGGAGCAGGTTGCGACCGAGACTTCTGAAGTACGGGAAGATAATACGCTTTTAGTTCGACGGACGATTCGCTCAGGGCAACGCCTACATTATGATGGCAATGTCGTTGTGATGGGAGACGTAAATCCCGGAGCCGAAATCGTGTGTACAGGAGATATTCTGGTCTTGGGGAGTTTACGAGGTGTGGCCCATGCAGGGGCTGAAGGAAAGGTCGATGCTACGGTATTTGCTTTCCGTCTCGAGCCTACGCAGTTGCGTATAGCACATGTCATTTCGCGGGCACCAGACGAAAAACTTCCCCAACCTTCAGGTCCAGAAATTGCTAGGGTTGTGGAAAATAGTATCCAGCTTTCAGTTTACAACCACTAATGGTTGAGGGAGGGGCACGTTTTGGGAAAAGTCTTAGTAATCACAAGTGGAAAAGGCGGCGTGGGTAAAACCACAACCACTGCCAATCTGGGCACTGGCTTGGCAGCAGCAGGTAAGAAAGTCTGTTTGGTCGACACCGATATTGGTCTGAGAAATCTTGATGTTGTCTTGGGTCTGGAGAATCGCATTGTCTATGATCTCCTAGACGTTGTGGAAGGAAACTGCAGACTTCGCCAGGCACTGATTAAGGACAAGAACTTTGGCGAGAGTTTGGTCTTGCTTCCCGCGGCCCAAACCAGGGAAAAGGATGCTGTAACGCCTCAGCAAATGGTTGACCTGATGGCACAGTTACGCGAAGACTATGATTTCATTATCTTGGACAGCCCGGCAGGCATTGAACACGGCTTTAAGAACGCCATAGCCGGTGCCGATGCAGCCATCGTTGTTACTACGCCCGAAATATCGGCTGTGCGTGATGCCGACCGCATCATTGGTCTTTTGGAAGCAGCCGAGCTCTATGATCCTCAGCTGATCATTAACCGCGTACGCCCTGATATGGTTCGCAAGGGAGACATGATGGACATCAATGATATTGATGACATTTTAGCCATCTCCATCCTGGGTGTTATTCCCGATGATCAAGATATCATCGTGTCAACGAACCGGGGAGAGACTGTCGTTACCGACAAAAAGTCTCGTCCTGGTCAAGCGTATCGCAATGTTGTTCGTCGCATCCTAGGTGAGGATGTTCCCTTTATGGACCTCCAGGAGCGAAAAGTGATGCATTGGTTCAAGAAAATCCTCAGCGGGGAAGCCCAGTAAAGGAGGGAAAGGCATGTTCGAGTTTATTTCGAAACTATTTGGTGGCTCAGAAGGTAGTAAGAACAAGGCTAAGGAACGACTTCGGTTAGTCTTAGTACACGACCGGGCCAGCCTCTCTCCTGGTCTTGTAGAGGCACTAGAGGCGGAGCTGATTCAGGTGATTTCTAAGTATCTAGAGATCGACGAAGAAGGCTTGGAGGTTACATTTGACGAGGGTGATGACTCTGTTGCACTCATCGCCAACATTCCTGTGAAGAACGTGAAGCGTAACATCTGAGTTCGTGACAGTATTCATGATTCGACTCCTTCGGTAATATATTGTAGTAGGCGAAGGAGGTGCGTAATCGTGGCTAAGAGCTTTATCAGGAACTTGGTAATGGCCCTGAGTATTTTTGTAGTAGTAATGATCTTGGCGTACACGAATGTGGAGTTTGCCGAACCAGTAACAGAATACGTTTCTTTTGTTGTTTCTACGAATTTCTCCGTGCAGCCCATTCTCGAAAAGGTGGGATTCGAACAGAAGTGGGATACCTGGGATTTGGGGTCTCTCTTCGAAGGGTGGTCTGAAGCTACCTCTGGATGGTGAGGAGATGCGGATAGGCAACTATTTTGGGATTCCCCTTAAAGTGAATCCCTTTTTCATTCTGCTTTTGGGTATGGCGTTTCTCTACGGGAGACTGACCGAAGCGCTTTTACTCTTTGCTATCGTGCTCTGGCATGAGAGTTGCCACATTCTAATGGCCAAAGTATATCGTCTTCCTATCACCGATGTCGAACTCTTACCCTTCGGCGGTGTCACGCGAATTGATGCTTTTCTGCAACTTAACCCACAGATAGAATGGATCGTAGCCATAGCAGGTCCACTTGGCAATGGTTTGCTTATCTTTTTTGCCTACGGTTTGGCGCCGTATTACTCACTCGATCCCCAGTGGTTTGACTTCTTCATTCAGGCCAACCTTGGTATGGCGGTGTTCAATCTCATACCTGCCCTTCCTTTGGACGGAGGACGGGTTTTGCGCAGCCTGCTCGCACGGGGTCGGGGATTCAAGGAAGCTACACGTACGGCGGCTCTACTTGGCCAGATTCTCAGTATCGCCCTGGTGGGATGGGGGGCCTACTTGACAGTTCAGTCGGAGTATCAGGGACTTATCTTTGCTTTTTCCGGTGTCATGCTCTTTTCGGTAGCCAGAAAAGAACAAAAGAACGCGAGCTATGTCTTCATGCGCTATCTGACCCACAAAAAACAGGAACTGCGTTTGAAGCGCGTGTTAGTGGCAAGAGATTTGGTGGCCACCGTAGAGTCATCGTTAGGTGAGGTTCTCGAGCATTTTCAACCACCATGTTACCATAGGATCTGGGTTCTTGATCTTGATGGAAAAGTAATCGGTTTCATTGGAGAAATCGAGTTGATTGGAGCCCTTTTTGAACATGGATTGTTGCACAAAGTAGGGGCAGTAAACGTACACAAAATTTAGCACAGTTGATGAAGGGGGTGGGCTCATGGACAAGCGTCTTGTGCCACTCTTACCGCTGGTCACAAAACCAGCTCGCTATACGAATCATGAACTCAATGCCCAACACAAGAATTGGAGCGAGG
Organism: Bacillota bacterium; assembly: GCA_012837925.1. Taxonomy (GTDB): domain Bacteria; phylum Bacillota; class Limnochordia; order Darwinibacteriales; family Darwinibacteriaceae; genus UBA5420. The sequence continues at coordinate 6,107 of DUQE01000175.1, read as the reverse complement.
TAGCCGTTAAAGTCGCGCTTGCCTTTCCTGACATTTATGATGTGGGCATGGGCCATTTAGGCTTTAAGATATTGTATGCACTCATTAATGGAAGACACGACGCTCTAGCTGAGCGAGTTTATGCTCCGTGGGTTGATATGCAGGAGCTCATGGAGGAACATGGCATTCCTTTGACAGCTTTAGAATCGGGTTCTACATTGACAAAGTTTGATTTGGTGGGGTTCACACTGCAGCATGAACTTAGCTTCACGAATATCCTGAAGATGCTGGATTTGGCGGGCATTCGTCGCAGAAGTACGGAGAGAGATGAGATGCTGCCTTTGATCATGGCAGGTGGACCTGCGGCCTTTAACGCAGAACCAGTAGCCGATTTCCTGGATTTTGTCGTTCTTGGTGAAGGTGAAGAAGTGATGCACGAAATCCTTGACGTAGTGAAGGATGGCAAAGCACAGGGGCTGACCAAGGACCAACTCCTCACCGAACTGTCTCGCCTTGAGGGGATTTATGTGCCGAAGTGGTATAAGCCTATCTACGGAGTGGATGGTAGGTTTGAGGCCTTAGAATCACAAGTCCCGAACGCTGCAACACAGATTCAAAAGCGCGTGGTTAGAGACTTCAATCGTCTTCCCTATCCCGAGGAGTTTGTCGTTCCTTATGTAGAAGTAGTCCATGATCGCGTGATGGGCGAGATCATGCGTGGCTGTACCAGGGGTTGTCGCTTTTGCCAGGCTGGCATGATCTATAGGCCGGTTAGGGAGAGGGAACCCCGGGTTCTTAAGGAGCAGATCGCCCGTTTGGTAGAAAGCACCGGGTATGAGGAGATATCGTTATCCTCCTTGTCCAGCGGCGATTACGGACAGATCGGTCCCCTCGTTAGAGATCTCATAGTGCATTATCAAGACTGTGGCATTTCGGTTTCTCTGCCCTCGCTGCGGCTAGATTCTTTCGGTATTGAACTTGCTCAAGAGATTCAAAAAGCCAGGAAGACAGGACTTACCTTCGCCCCCGAGGCGGGAACCCAACGGCTAAGGAATGTCATTAACAAGAATGTGTCCGATGATGATTTAAAGGACGTAGTGCAAAGTGCCTTTGCCGCGGGGTGGTCGCGAATCAAGCTTTATTTCATGATTGGTCTACCGACCGAGACAGAAGAGGATCTAGAAGGCATTGTTGAGTTGGCGCACAAGGTACTGGAGTGGGGCAAGGAGTTTCGCAGTGCCAGAAGGCGACCCGAGGTTTCCATCAGCGTTGCCTCTTTTGTTCCCAAACCTCACACGCCGTTTCAATGGATGGCCCAGGAATCGATGGAGATCTTGCGTTCAAAACAGCGTTTTCTCCAGGACCGTCTGCGGCATCCTGCCATACACTTTAGCTACCCGAGAGTCGAAGAGAGCTTTTTAGAGGCCGTTTTCGCCAGGGGCGATCGTCGCTTGGCGGCTGTACTAGAGAGAGCTGTTGACCTAGGCTGCCAGTTTGACAGCTGGACAGATTCCTTCCGTTTTGATCTTTGGGAACAGGCCTTTGGTGATGCAGGGATCGATCCTCAAGACTATGCAGGACGGACTAGAGACATAGGTGAAGCCTTACCTTGGACGCATTTGAGCGCAGGCATTGACTACGACTTTTTGCAGAGAGAGTGGGAGTTGGCGCAAAAAGGGGTGCCGACGCCCGACTGTCGCTGGGACGAGTGTAGTCGGTGTGGTGTCTGTCCGAGCTTACGCGTGGCCAATGCCATCGTGAAGGAGAAGAACGTTGAGTAATGTCATTCGTTTTCAGTTTAGAAAAGGTCCCGAGGTCCAGTTTCTTTCGCACCTCGATGTGGTGAGAACGATGGAGCGCGCGGTGCGCAGGGCTGGTCTTCCCATGGCCTACTCCGAAGGATTTACGCCAAGGCCCATCATGAGCTATAGCTATGCTTTGTCGGTGGGCCTCTTGAGTGAGGCTGAGTATGGGGACTTTGCCTTGACGGAGGAACTTGATCCTGAGGAGTTTGTGAAGATCTATAACCAGCATTTGCCCAAAGGCTTTGAGGTGCTGCGTGCCCAACGATTACCGGATCACGCACCAACTCTTCAGGCTCAGATCAACGCGGCGTCGTGGAGGGTCTCCCTGCCTAAAGTGAGTGCGGACGCTATTAAGGAGCGTTGGCAGTGGCTCCAAGAAGTGGATAGCTTTGTCGTAAGGCGGGAAACTAAGAAAGGGAGCAGGGATGTGGATGTTCGTCACTTTCTGTTCTCGGTGGGTGCTATTGTGCAGAGCCCAACGGGAGTAGTGTTTGACTGCTTGGCCGGTCTGGGTAATGAAGCGAATCTTCGTATGGAAGAGTTGGGCCAGTTGTTATGTTTTGCCCATCTGGAGGCAACGATTACCAGAATGGGGCAGTTTAAGAAGGTTGGGAACCTATACGTCCCGCCTCTAGAGGATCGAGGCTAGTAATGAAAAGAAAAATAGTGATTTCTGCGTTACTGAATCAAGTGCAAGTAGGTATTGTTGAGAATGGTCGTTTGGTGGAGTATTATCTGGAGAGAGACAGCAGAGACCGTCTTGGCAGCAATATATACAAGGGCCGGGTAGAGAACATTCTGCCTGGCATGGGTGCTGCGTTTGTCGATATTGGCATGGCCAAGAACGCATTCTTGTTCTTGGCGGACTCCATCGATGAACTCAAGATCGGCGATTCCGTCATGGTGCAGGTTTCCAAAGAGGCCGTTGGCACTAAGGGCCCCAGAGTCACGACAAGAGTATCTTTGCCAGGACGCTACTTAGTTCTGATGCCCTTTCAAGAGCATACAGGAATCTCGCGCCAGATTACAGACGAGACGGAACGTGCTCGGCTCAAGGAGATTGCTGAAGAAATCCGGCCCGAGAACATGGGGCTGATCGTTCGTACTGTAGCAGAACACTGCACGCACGAAGAACTTGAAGCCGATGTAGCGGACCTTCTAGAAGAGTGGTCCCGGATCACCAACAAGCACAGGGGCAAGTCTTCGTCTCGGCTGCTTTATCAAGACTATGACCTGGTCCATCGCATTTTGCGCGACCTTTATGCGTCGGGCAACACCACGATCGTTGTGGACAATGCCGACATGCAAAAGCGAGTACAAGATGAACTGGCAAGCCTTGGCGTCAAGGAACCCGTGCAAGTTGATCTGCATCAAGGTAAAGTCGACGTGTTTACTCACCTTGGGCTCAAGAAGGAACTGGAACGGGCGGGCAACAACCGTGTGTGGCTTGACTGCGGAGGTTATTTGGTATTCAATCAGACGGAAGCATTGTTGAGCATTGATGTAAACACAGGGAAATACGTGGGAAGCAAGAACCTGCAAGACACGGTCCTAAAGACGAACCTGGAAGCTGCTGCTGAGATAGCCCACCAGCTCCGCTTGCGCAACACGGGTGGAATCGTTATTATTGACTTTATTGACATGGCGGATCCCAGTCATAGAGAAGCCGTCTTACAGCAGCTCGCCACTAGCCTTAGCGCCGATAAGACTAGAACAAATCTGCTTGGATTCACTCGCCTGGGCTTAGTGGAGCTGACTCGTAAGAAAACAGATAGACTCCTCTCGCATATCTTGGACGTCGATTGCCCCCACTGCAAGGGCAGAGGCCGAGTTCCTTCCGACGAGACAGTGGCCTTTCAGATCGCCCGAGAAGTCAACTCCTTGGCCCTGGAAGACGTTGAAGCTATTGAGGTACGTTGTCATCCGTCTGTGGCTGGTCATGTGATCGGTCCCGGGGGGAGCAACCTGCGTGAGTTGGAGAAGTACATTGGGAAAACGGTAACTGTCCAGGGAGACGAGTCGCTGCCCCGTCAGGATTATCGGGTGGAAAGCTACACTATTGATTGACAGGGCCCGGCCTTGGTGTTAGAATGATTGGGTAGATGTCCGTGTCTTCGATTATGATCGGTAGGTCTGGGCATTGAAACCGCTCAGAACAGGTTTCCCTTAAAACACTCTTGGGGTGTTACCCTCATTGTGTACCTGTATGGCGAGTCTAGAGAAGGAGGTGGACGTATTGTACGCCGTTATCGAAACTGGTGGTAAGCAATATCGTGTGTCCACAGGTGATGCCATTTATGTTGAGAAGCTCGATGTCAATGAAGGCGATGAAGTTGTTATCGATCGCGTTCTTCTTGTGAGCCAAGATGGTAAGACCACAGTTGGTACACCCTATGTTGAAGGGGCCAAGGTAGTTGCCAAAGCCGCTAAACAAGGAAAACAGAAGAAGATCATTGTCTTCAAGTACAAAGCGAAGAAAAACTATCGCAAGAAAAAAGGCCATCGGCAACCCTACACCAAATTGGTGATTGAATCCATCACCGCTTAATGCCATGACTAAGGTTGAGTTCTACATGACTGAGGAAGGTAATGGTTGGCTGGGCTTTCGAGCTCAAGGACATTCTGACTATGCCACACATGGGGAGGATATTGTCTGTGCCGCCGTGTCCGTATTAACGCAGACAGCCATCCTTGGTTTAGAAAAGGTCTTGGCCATTGATTGCCTGGTGCAAGCCGATGAACGTGATGGAACAATGCTGTGTCTATTGCCTGATCAACTCTCCAATGAAGAGTGGAAACAGGCTCAACTCGTACTTGATGTCCTTCATGTGGGCCTTTTGGCCACAGAGAAGGAATACGGAAAACATGTCAGTGTGAAGGAGGTGCCATACCGTGAGAATGAATCTGCAATTTTTCGCCTCAAAAAAGGGTGGCGGAAGCACGAAGAACGGTAGAGACTCTGCTGCTCAACGTCTAGGTGTGAAAAGTCATGATGGGCAATTTGTTACCGCAGGCAGTATCATCATTAGACAGCGCGGAACCAAGGTAAAACCTGGTGTCAACGTAGGTCTTGGCAAGGACGATACCCTGTTTGCTCTGACAGATGGCTATGTTTCCTTCGAACGCCGAGGAAAAACAGGTAAAGCGGTTAGCATAGTAACTGAGGCCGCACTTGCGTAGTGATAATCCCCTTTGTGCTCCGGTGCAAAGGGGATTTTTTCAAGGGAGGACCGTTTATGTTTATTGATCAGGCCCGCATCTATGTGAAGTCGGGGGACGGTGGTGATGGCGTCGTTCGTTTTCGGCGCGAGAAATACGTTCCGGCAGGTGGTCCAGCAGGCGGTGATGGAGGTAAGGGCGGGAGTATCTACTTTGTTGTCGACGAGGGAATCTCGACTTTGATTGACTTTCGATATCGACGCAAGTTTATAGCTCCTCGTGGCCAAGATGGCCAGTCGAAGAAGATGGCGGGTAAAGATGGGGAAGACCTGGAAATTCGAGTGCCTCCCGGCACCTTGGTCAAGGATGCGGAAACGGGCGAAGTGCTCTTGGACCTTACGGTTCCCAATAGTCGTGTCTTGGCTCTACCAGGGGGACGCGGCGGAAGGGGAAACCCACACTTTACAACAGCCACTCGTCAAGCCCCCTCCTTTGCGGAACGTGGCGAACCCGGTAAGGAGCTGTGGCTGCAGCTGGAACTCAAGCTTCTAGCTGATGTTGGCCTTGTAGGTTACCCCAACGTAGGAAAATCCACATTACTCTCCGTCGTCTCTGCGGCGAGACCGAAAGTGGCGAACTACCCTTTCACTACACTCGTTCCCAACTTAGGAGTCGTCTCCTTAGAACCCGGACATGCATTTGTCGTGGCCGATATCCCGGGTCTCATTGAAGGAGCACACAGCGGCGTTGGCCTAGGTACGGATTTCTTGCGCCATATTGAACGGACGCGCTTGATTTTGCATTTGGTGGACGCAGCAGGTGTTGATGGTCGGGATCCTGTGGAGGACTACGCCAAGATTAACGAAGAGTTGCGTTTGTATAGTGCAAAATTGGCCGAATGTCCTCAAATCCTGGTTGCCAACAAGGCGGACCTTCCAGAAGCCGAGGAGAACGTGGAACGTCTACGTCAACTTGCAGCCGATCACAAACAGGAATTTTTCGTGATTTCGGCCGCTACACAGAAGGGAACGCATGAGCTGATGCGGCGTTGCGATCAGCTTATCAGGGAGATGAAAGCGTCTGATCCCGTAGAAACGCAGGTACCGCATCTGGTGCTGCCCAAAGAGGAGACAACACCCGTTGATGAGTATACTATTGTACGCG
>DUQE01000174.1 GCA_012837925.1 Bacillota bacterium | reverse complement strand
GCTATGAGCATGATGAAAATGATATGCATGATGTAAAACTATTGTGCGAGAGATTTAATATTCCTGTTCCGAGTGAATACAAGTAACAAACGGATTCCAATTTTAAGCTGAAGAGCACGTTCAATTTAACTAAGCTAATGTAGTCGATATGTTCCCGTCTACCGATAGTGTCAAAAATGCAGTGGATATGTTTCCGAGAACGGATACGCTCAAATGACATTCATTCTGTCCTCTCGAGCCATGTGGAGACGGTTGTGATGATGTCCAGATAGGACGGTAGATCCTCCTTGGACATTGAGACGAGTTGGACGTGAAAGTACTGTTGATTTGGTGAAGTTCCTGTAAATGTGTGTTTGGTTGCCAGATATACCCTGGTATAATACTAAGTAAAATGGTATAATTTAGGCGAGTTATCCTAGTACAATGAGGCTACACTAACACTATACACACGATACAGGGGGAATCTTTTATGTTTGATTTGCATGGTCGCGTCGCCGTTGTGACGGGAGCGTCCTCTGGGCTGGGTCGGCAAATGGCACTCGGTTTTGCCAGGCAAGGAGCAGACCTGGTTATTATGGCCAGAAGGATGGAAAAGCTAGAAAAAGTAGCGGAAGAAATAGAAGCACTGGGTGTGAAGTGCCTTGCCATCAAGTGTGATGTTACTGATACGGACGAAGTTAACAGAGCTGCTGAAGAGACGATCAAGTATTATGGAAAGGTGGACATACTGGTAAACAATGCGGGAGCATCCCGGAATGCCGGTGTGCTTGAAATGACCGATGAAGACTGGGATTTCACGATGCAGGCCGATTTAACCAGTGTCTTTAAGGTTACCCGAGCCTTTGCCAAATACATGGTCGAAAAGAGATATGGGAGAATTATCAATATCGCCTCCATTTATGGACAAGTGGGCAACACGGCGATGGATACGGTAGCATACCACTCCTCCAAAGGTGGCGTCATAAACTTCACGAGAGCGGTTGCAGCAGAACTGGCCAAGTATAACATAACCTGTAACACAATTAGTCCTGGCTATTTTGAGACAGAGTTGACGGCTGATACGCTAAAGACGGAATCCTTCACCAAGTTCATGGAGGTCTCGGTTCCCCTCCGGCGCTATGGTCGTGAAGGAGAGTTGAATCCAGCTGCAGTGTTTTTGGCAAGTGACGAAGCATCGTATATAACAGGGCAAAACATTAAGGTGGATGGTGGATACACATCTGTGTAGGCGTTTGGGGGCAGCCGCATTGGCGGTTGCCCCTTCGACAACAAGCTCCGAAAGGATTGTTGGATCGCAGGACGAATCTAGTACCGACTGCATTCGTTCGGCGGTGCTCGTGTTGAACGAGAAAGTTTATGAGTATACTGCAGTAATCCAAAGTGCGGATAAGGGTGGTGCTTATGTACCGTTTCCTCATAATGTCCGCGAGGAGTTTGGTACGGGGCTCGTTAAGGTCCACGCTACCTTTGATGGCGAACCATATGACGGAAGTATAGTCAACATGGGCGTTAAGAACGCTGATGGGTCCGTATGTTACATCATCGGTATTCGCAAGGACATACGAGCAAAGATCAAAAAGCAAGTCGGAGATACGGTAAAGGTGACTATTAGGGAACGTAAGTGAATGAGACGCTGGGGAGGAAGAGGGTATGACCAATGAGCGCGTGTACAGAATGGAGTTTTCGAAAGTGTATCCTCTTCTGGTCAAAAAGGCCGAGCGCAAAGGGCGCAGCAAAGAAGAAGTGGATACGGTGATTTCTTGGTTGACAGGGTATGATGAAGCACGATTACAGGAACAGATTGAAAAGAACGTAGATTATGAAACCTTCTTCAGGGAAGCCCCTCAGATTAACCCAAATGCAGTCAAGATCACAGGTGTGATCTGCGGGTATCGCGTCGAGGAGATCGAAGACCCCCTGATGCAAAAGGTAAGGTGGCTGGACAAGTTAGTG
>DUQE01000173.1 GCA_012837925.1 Bacillota bacterium | reverse complement strand
TGATGGTGAGGATTCATGGGAAGCTGTCGCCCGTTACGGAACCTCTAGTTATACCGAGAAACGCTGAACTCGGCAGGGATATCCTTCCAGACGCAGAATGATCCATATAGTTGACATGGGAAGGGGCCATGCTGTTGAGTTATGTTGTTGTGGCATGCCTGATATTTCTGGCAGATCGTCTGTCTAAGTATCTAGTGATGGCTAACATGACGGAAGGGCAGAGCATTCCACTCATCCCTCCTTTTTTGTATGTTACCTACGTGCAGAACAGGGGGGCAGCTTTTGGATTTCTTCAGGGACAAGTGGCACTGCTCTCTGCTATCGCCGTTGTTTGTCTGCTCTTTATCATCACGCAATGGAACAAGATTATGGCCAAAAGCTCTTTTGTACGATGGGGAGTCCTCATCGCTCTAGCGGGAGCTATTGGAAATCTACTTGATCGCCTTCGTTGGGGCGCAGTCATTGATTTTCTGGACATTCGCATTTTTATCTTCAATGTGGCCGATGTGGCCATCGTTTTGGGAGTGGCCCTTCTGTTTTGGGAGGTTCTGGTCCATGACCGCAAAGGACAGTGATAGGCATCGCTTTGTAGTAACGGAGAATCTCAATATACGGTTGGACGTTTGGCTCTTGCAGCACCTTGATGTGAGTCGGTCACAACTAAAGAGACTGATAGACGGTCATATGGTGACCGTAAATGGTGAAGCGGTGAAAGCGGGATACCTTGTCCAACAAGCAGATGAAATCACAGTATGTCTGCCCGCACCGCAGAAATCAGTGCTTCTACCAGAACCGATTCCTCTGGAGATTGTTTATGAAGATGAACACCTAGCTGTTATCAATAAACCAAAGGGGCTTGTTGTCCATCCTGGGGCAGGGAATCAGGAGGGCACGTTAGTACATGCTCTGCTTGCACATGTAGGCGAACTAGCTGAAGGCTCGAGCAAAGAACGCCCCGGTATCGTCCATCGGCTTGATAAGGATACAAGTGGCCTCATGATGATCGCCAAGACCAACGACGCGTATGATTATTTGGTGCAGCAGCTCAAAGACCGTTTGGTGGAACGCCACTACCTAGCCTTGGTGCAGGGAGTCATGGCTGTTGCGGAAGGGTGTATTGACGAACCCATAGGCCGTCATCCAAAGGACCGCAAGAAAATGGCGGTGTTGCCTTCAGGTCGTGAGGCCAAGACCCTGTATCATGTCGAGGAATTCTTTGCCAAGCATTCACTCGTTAAGTGTCGTCTCTTGACGGGACGGACGCATCAAATCCGTGTTCATTTTGCCAGCATTCATCACCCCTTGGTGGGCGATACGGTCTACGGCTTTAGGCACAACAATCTCGGTGCGAAGAGCCAGGTGCTCCATGCACGATACTTATCTTTTAGGCATCCCAACGGACAGCAGATGGCATTTGAGTCCGAGCCAGATGCTTCGTTTATGGAGATTGTCGAAAAAGCTCGAAAGATGAATTGACAAGCCTAGAGTTTTGGTGTACTCTACTCTCAGAAGATGGTCCTTTAAGTTAGCACAGTGAGGCTGGCAAGGAACGGAGATATTGACGCTTCTTGCCGCGAACTATGCGCAAGAAGCTTTTTTTATGAAAGGAGGGAACGAGAATTTTCAAAGAAAAGGCGCAAATTTTGGATGGAACGCAGATCAGACGTGCGTTGAAGAGGATCAGTCACGAGATAGTAGAGAGCAATCGTGGGACAGAGGACGTAGTCTTGGCAGGTATCCGCACAAGGGGTGTGCCTTTGGCAAAGCGTTTAGCCCAGCTTATTGAGGAGATAGAAGGCATTCGAGTCCCAGTAGGTATCCTGGACATTTCCCTTTATCGAGATGACCTGTCGTCGGTAGCCGAGCAGCCCGTACTAAACCACACATCAATGCCAGTTGAGGTCACAGGTAAGAATGTTGTCTTGGTTGATGATGTACTCTTCACCGGTAGAACAGCCAGAGCAGCCCTTGACGCCATAATGGACTTGGGAAGGCCGGCAAGAATTCAGTTGGCGGTACTGATCGATCGTGGTCATCGAGAATTGCCGATTCGTGCTGATTATGTAGGAAAGAACCTACCGACATCAACGAGGGAAATAGTCGCAGTACGCTTGCAGGAAACGGATCAAGATGAGCGCGTGCTCATTCTGGAACATCAGGACCTTTAAAAAAGTCCAGTGAGACTTAAAAGGAGGAGTATTGTGAACGTAAAAGTGGAGAATCAGGTACAGATCGGTGCAGTCCAACATTTGGCTTTGGGTTTTCAACATTTGTTCGCGATGTTTGGTGCAACAGTGTTGGTCCCTCTGCTCACAGGTTTAGATCCAGCAGTCGCTCTTTTCACGTCAGGTACCGGTACGCTTATCTTTCAGTTAATTACCAAGGGTCAGGTCCCAGCTTATTTAGGGTCCTCTTTCGCTTTTATTGCCCCAATTATAGCTGCCTCTAGTCAATTCGGGCTACCCTATGCACTAGGTGGTGGGGTTGTAGTAGGGTTAGTGTACGCTCTAGTTGCATTGATCGTCTCTAGGGTAGGAACCAATTGGGTTGATCGGGTGTTGCCTCCGGTTGTGATTGGGTCTGTTATTGTTGTCATTGGTATGGGCCTAGCGGGTACAGCCGTGGGAATGGCCGGATTTGTAGACGGTGGCTCGCTGGCAAATCCTGACGTCCGTGTCGCCTTGTTCACTCTCTTGGTTACAGTGGCCGGTACAATGTTCTTTAAAGGTTTTCTCGCCGTAATTCCTGTTCTGATAGGAATTGTAGCTGGATACCTTTTTGCCTTAACGCAAGGTATTGTTGACTTTGCGACCGTGCGTGAGGCTGCATGGATTGGCTTACCCCAGTTTGTGGCCCCGAAATTCAACTGGTCGGCTATAGCCCTGATCGTGCCAGTTGCACTGGTTTCCATCACAGAACACTTAGGTGACGTTTTGGTCATTAGTAAGGTCACCAAGAACGACTATTATCGCAAGCCAGGCTTGCACCGCACACTTCTCGGTGATGGAATCGCCACAACTTGGGCAAGTCTCTGGGGCGGGCCTCCCAATACCACCTACGGCGAGAACGTTGGTGTTCTAGCGATTACCGGCATTTACAGTGTGTCTGTGGTTAGGACCGCGGCGATCTTGGCAGTAGCTTTGTCTTTTGTGCCAAAAATGGGTGCACTGGTCTCCACAATTCCAAACCCAGTTATGGGTGGAGTATCCATTGTTCTCTTTGGAATCATTGCGGCTTCAGGTTTAAGGACTCTGGTGGAAAGCGGCATTGATTACGGCGATAAGCGCAATCTTGTCATTTCCTCCGTCGTCTTGGTCCTTGGGATTGGCGGAGCCCAGCTGAGCGTTGGTGGATTATCCTTGCAGGGAATGGGATTAGCTGCTTTAGCGGGTGTTCTTTTGAATCTGGTGCTTCCCTACAAGGACAAGAAGTAGGAGAAGAATAGGGACGGCAAGACAAAGAGGAGCAAATCGAATTGCTCCTCTTTTCGCGTAAACAAGGAAAGCGATGACTCTGAAGAAGCCCAACTGGCGTCAAATACTGGCACATTTGTGTTTTGTTGTTGTTCACCAAAAAGGAAACGGAGGTGAGCTCCAGCCTCTTTCGCGGGCGCTTCCCTTGCCTACGTTTCATTCGTTTCCCCTTGGTTTGCTGGGCTTTTCAGTCAAACGAGCCCTACCTCATTTGTATTATGAGATAGGGATCCGAAAAATATACTCATCCGGCGATGATTTTTAGCAAACCAATGCTCAAGACAACAACGCCCGGTAACCACCTGAAGCGATGTTGACGGCGTGTTGAGGAGGCCATTGCCTTTCCTGTCCTTAGCCCCTGCACCACAAAAAAGTAGCTTCCTACCATGACTGCGATCGTGGTGGGCCAAGTTGGCAACCCTAACATGGAAGCTCCGAAGCCGGCCGCCATGGCATCTAGGGCTAAAGCTCCACCGAGAACGAGTGCTTCACCACCCGAGATGGATTGGGAATGATCACGGTCTGCTAAAAGAGGTTCCTGGCTTACTTGAATGATCAAGCCAAGGAGGGGGATACGCCAATTTAGCAATATTCGAGATTGTTGTGTGCGATAGTTGCTCCACAGGTGATAGAAACCAAGGAGGATGAAGAAAAAGCCACCTAACACAGTCGCTCGACCTGGACTGATGTGTTGCTCAACCAACGAGCCAAGAGTCATAGAGACCAAGACGGAGAGGCCCGATACAATACTTAGCACAACCCTTGACCACACAGAGATGGAAATTTGGTTCATACCATAGCTGACACCCATGGCCAACGAATCAAAGCTAACGGCGACGGCAAGCAGAAGGACAGATATCCACATAATAAGCAACAACCTCCTTAGCATCACGCTACCATAGTATGGTTTTGCTGGAGAGGATGTGAAATCGGTGCCCACAACCCCTTGACATGGGCACTCAAGAATGGTACTATTTTAGTGGCTCGAGGCGGCATAGCCAAGTGGTAAGGCAGAGCTCTGCAAAAGCTCCATTCCCCGGTTCAAATCCGGGTGCCGCCTCCATTTTTTATGAACATTATTGAAGGGGGGAGTCAATTCATGGCTAAAGCAAAGAGAGGTAAGAATATCAAGACGCTAGGCTGGAGAGGGACCTGCCCTTCATGCCATAAGACTGGAGTAAAGTTACTCTGGGAGAAAGACAAACTACATGTCTGCAAAGCATGCGGAAAATAGTAAAACGGCGTGAGCCGTTTTTTTATTTGCTTCACTGGATCGAGCTCGAAGAAAGAAAAAACCCAGACGTAGTGTCTGGGTCTCTTTGTGCCTATTTCGAGTAGAACTCGACGATTTCAGCTTCGTTAATATCTGGGTTCAACTCATCTCTCCGGGGGAGTCGGATGAACTCACCGGTGCGAGCGTTCTCATCAAAACTGAGATACTCAGGAACGTTGGGGCGAACCTCCAACGCTTCTTCGACAACGACCAGGTTACGGCTCTTCTCTCTAAGACCAATAACGTCACCAACACTCAGGCGGTAGCTAGGAATATCGACTTTCTTCCCGTTGACCGTAATGTGTCCATGTGTGACGAGCTGCCTTGCACCGGCTCGGGTGCGGGCAAATCCCAGACGGAAGACTAGGTTGTCCAAGCGGGATTCCAGGAGAATCATGAAATTCTCACCGGTAATTCCCTGCAACTTAGAGGCTTCTTGGAAGAGGTTTCTAAATTGTTTTTCGCTCAATCCATAAAGGAAGCGAAGTTTTTGCTTTTCCTGTAACTGTAGTCCATAGTTGCTCTGTTTGCGGCGCTGGTTTTGACCGTGCTGCCCAGGTGGGTAAGGACGTTTGCGCAATTCTTTTCCTGTCTCGCTTAGAGAAAACCCTAAACGTCGACTCACTTTCCACGTTGGTCCTGTATAACGTGACATGTACTTCTCTCCAATCCAAAATCTAATGTCTATTTACCAAAGCAGCCGCGCCTTGTTA
>DUQE01000172.1 GCA_012837925.1 Bacillota bacterium | reverse complement strand
TTATTCATGGGCAGCAACGCAAGTTAGAGAAAGAGGTTGAGCTCCTCCAGGAGCTTGTGGATGAGCGTAGTAAAGGAACAAGACGTTAAGATACGGTTATTGAATCGTCATGTTGATATTTGGTGGCCAATTGAAAAAGTAAGTTCCAGTTTGAAAAAGTAAATTCCACAGATGGATGAACCGCTCAAGAAACTCGATTCGAGGGAGTCTGAAAAGGTTTGTTCAGCCGAATCTTGATGACTTTAGTCCTCTTTTGGGGTAAAATACGAGTAATAAGAGGCAAGAATCAGCTGATTTTGGGTTCGTTGAACCAGAGGTGGAAATTTATCTAACCATTTGCAGGAGTAAATTCCACCCCTAGGGTGTCACCCTTGAGAGTCGAGTTTGGTAGCGCCTCTTATGATGTTATTTTTGGAGAAGGTATGGGCGCAGAGTGATCTCATCAGCTGGGATGAGTTCTGCGCCCATTCTTCTTAGGGCTTCTTCCCCGTAGAGTGCTGCAAAGACCTCGTAGGGGCTTTTGTCGCCCAAATTGGCTCTTTTGTAGGAGTTAATGTGATTCATCATCAGCGTGATATCCTCTTGGTTAAAGGCATCAAGAGACGTTCCTTTGGGGATGACCCTTCGCAGTAGACCGTGGTTATTTTCCACTGCTGGTTTCTGATAGGGAGCTCGTGGATCACAGTAAAAGATGCGTGCTCTTGATTCACCTTGCGGGCTCATTTCAAGGGCAGAGGGATTAGAAAACTCGCTGCCGTTGTCTCCTAACACTACCTGAAACAATTTGCAGAAGGTATCGGGTCCTAGAACGTGCCACAGCCAGTTGAAGATGTCGATGACAGACTGCGAGGTATTAGCATCTCTGATGAACGCAAGCATGAACTGGGGTACGCGGAAGTGCAGGGTCAAGAGAACCTTGCCACCCACTTGGCCTTCCACGGAGTCCATTTCGACGATAGTAACATCGGGATGGTCTTGTATGAAGCCTAGGAAATCGGTGTACGTCCGCCCGATGCGGCACTTCTTATCCACCTTGAAGCCATCTTTCTTTTTCTTCCTTTTACCCATACGCACCACACGAGGCATGTCCAGATTCCTGGCTGAGAAGATGCCAGCCCCTACATAGTTGTAGAGGGATCGTTGATCAACCATAATCGTATCGAGATGACCAGCACAGATGTGGTGAAGAGACTGGCCCTTCTGAAGCAGAGGACTGATCAGTGTATCCAACCGCAGGGCCTCTTCCTCTGTGAGCTGTATCCCTTGCCGTGATTCGGAACGGACTATCTCATATTCCTTCTGGGCATGACTGGCAGAGTAGGTCCTTTTCTCTACTCTACAGGATCTTCGTAATTCACAGCCATTGCAAACATAGGGAGGCTTTGACAGTCTCTTGCATATTTCTTGGCGATACTCATTACAGAACGATGCACAGCGATGGCTATTGCAAAAGGAGCAGATACGGTTGCAGTTTTGGTTACCGCACAGATTGCGTAGACCACAGTCTTTCCTGAAAAAGCAATCGTTGAAGGATTTTCCATAACAGCCTGTTTGACTGAACTGGATATGGTTCCTGACTTCCTTGGAAATGGTAGTCGGATCCTTGCCTAACTCTCGGCCAATGCTCTTGAAGGATTCCCTTTGCTTCAACAGGGTTTCAATGACAATTCGCTCTTCCAGAGTCAGATGTTTGTTCATGTTCGTATGTGCCTCCTTGCGAGGCGCTACCCTAGACATCATAGCTCCTTGAAGAACTAACTTCCACCAAGGAATTTGAAGAACTAACTTCCGCATCAAGTATTAAAGGGGTGGAATTTACTTTTTCGATTAGGGGATACTACTTGACACAGTCCTGACCGCTACGGGAGTTGACGAAAGATTGCTCCTTGGGTATAATAGCGATAATATCGAAAAATGATGAACGGGAGAGTACTAGCTACAATCGACTTTAGAGAGTCCGGGAAGGTGAAAGCGGATGTCGAGGGTAGTGGAGGAAAATCACCCGGGAGTTGCCTGCTGAAATTTACGTACGAGAGTAAGCTGAGTCGGTGGTACCGTTATCGCCACAGAGTGAAGACGTTGTTTTGACGTCTTAACTAGGGTGGTACCGCGGCTTTCTCGTCCCTTTTTTGGGGCGAGTTTTTTTATTTGAGGAGGAGTCAGAATGGAAAAGGGATCAGTCTATCAACAAACATTGCAGTTGCCTGTGACGGACTTTCCTATGCGGGGCAACTTGCCCGCACGAGAGCCTGTTATGTTGGAGAAGTGGCAGAAAGAGGATTATTATGGTGAGCTTCAAGCGTTGAGCAAAGCCCAGGGAAGACCAACGTACATTCTACATGATGGTCCTCCTTATGCTAACGGCAACATTCATATTGGAACGGCTCTGAACAAGATTCTCAAAGACATCGTTATGCGTTCGCGCAACTTGGCGGGTTTCCATGTTCCATATGTTCCAGGCTGGGATGCCCATGGTCTTCCAATTGAACTGCACGTTGTGCGTTCACTGGGAGCCTCTAGGGAAGGAATGCCAACTGCGGAGTTTAGGGAGCACTGTGCGTCATACGCCAAGGGGCAGATCGACAACCAGCGTAAGCAGTTCCAGCGTTTAGGTGTTTGGGGTGACTGGGAAGATCCATACTTGACGTTGAAACCAGAGTACGAGGCGGTTCAAGTTCGAGTCTTTGGAGAGATGGTCGAGAAAGGTTATGTCTACAAAGCGCTAAAACCTGTGTACTGGTGTTCCGATTGCCAGACAGCGCTCGCAGAAGCGGAGATTGAGTATGGTGATCATCGTTCTCCAAGCATCTTCGTAAGTTTTAAGGTTCGCGATGGCAAGGAAATCCTGAAGGAAGATGACACGTTTTTTGTAATCTGGACCACAACGCCATGGACCATCCCCGCTAACTTGGCTATTGCATTGCATCCTTTGTATGACTATGTCGTGGTTCAGACCGAGAAAGGAAAACTCGTGATGGCGAAGGAGCTGGCTGACGGGGTACTAGAGCAGCTTGGCTTGACATCACAAGGAACTCTTGCAGAGTACAAAGGCTCACAGCTTGAAGGCATTGTCTGTACGCATCCCCTGATGAATCGCGATTCGCTGGTTATTCTTGGTGATCACGTTACTCTCGATGCAGGAACGGGCTGTGTTCACACAGCGCCAGGACATGGTCATGAAGACTATGTGGTTGGTCTGCAATATGGTTTGCCCATTTTGTCTCCAGTAGATGGGCAAGGACGATTTACGGACGAAGCGGGACCATATGCTGGCTTGACACTCGATGAAGGAAACAGAGCGGTGGTCAAGGATCTTGATGCAATAGGAGCACTCTTGAAGATGGACTTCGTAGAACACTCGTATCCTCATTGCTGGCGTTGCAAGGATCCCGTGATGTATCGTTCAACCGATCAGTGGTTTGTATCCATCGATAAGTTCCGAGCGCAGATGCTCGAGGCTATCGAGAGTGTGAAATGGATTCCAAGCTGGGGTATCGACCGTATCCGTGGCATGGTCGTTGACAGAGCAGACTGGTGTATTTCGAGACAGAGAGTCTGGGGCGTACCCATTCCGGTATTCTACTGCGACTGCGGTGAATCCATCGTTTCGGCCGAAACGATCGAAAGCGTGGCCGAGGTCTTTGCCGAGGAAGGTTCCAATGCATGGTTCAAGAAGAGTGCTGAAGAGTTACTCCCAGAGGGGTTTGTGTGTCCTTCCTGCGGAGGGAAGAACTTCACCAAAGAGACCGACACCATGGATGTCTGGTTTGACTCGGGAGTATCACACAGAGCGGTTTTGACCACGCGTGATGAGCTATCATGGCCGTCTGATCTGTATCTCGAGGGAAGCGACCAACACCGCGGGTGGTTCCAGTCATCGTTATCCACATCGGTGGCCACAACAGGAAAGGCACCATACCGCGCTGTACTGACCCATGGTATGGTTGTGGATGGAGAAGGAAAGAAGATGTCCAAGTCCGTAGGAAACGTAGTGGGACCTGAGGAGGTATGGAATCAATACGGTGCAGACGTGTTGCGTCTGTGGGTAGCCTCGGCTGAGTTCCGCGGTGATATCAGGATTTCAGAGGACATTCTCAAGCAACTTTCGGACGCCTACAGAAGGATCCGCAATACTGCACGCTTTATGCTCGGTAATCTCCATGACTTTGACCCTTCGGTACACAGTGTGCCTTATGAGGGTATGGAGGAAATCGATCGATGGGCGTTGATGCAACTAGCGAAGCTTAGTCGCCGCATGCGCACGGCCTATGACACATGCGACTTCCACATCGCCTACCACGCAGCTCACCGTTTTGCATCGGTTGATTTGGGCGGTTTCTACCTCGATGTGTTGAAAGACCGGCTGTACTGTGATGCAGCTGACAGCCCGCAGAGACGTTCGGCACAAACTGCATTCTTGATCATTATGAAGGAGTTGACGCAACTCTTAGCGCCCATCTTAGTCTTTACTGCTGAAGAGATCTGGGAGCACCTTCCAGCGTCGGTGCGCCCCGAAAAGAGCGTGCATCACTCGACCTGGCAGGAACTACCCGCAGAGTACTGGGATCCCGCCCTTGACGAGCGGTGGGATGCATTTTTAGACATCCGGCGTGTTGTCTCCAAGGGTCTAGAACTCGCTCGCTCCGATAAGGCAATTGGAGCGGCGAACGAAGCCCAGGT
This sequence comes from Bacillota bacterium, assembly GCA_012837925.1. Classification (GTDB taxonomy): domain Bacteria; phylum Bacillota; class Limnochordia; order Darwinibacteriales; family Darwinibacteriaceae; genus UBA5420. The sequence continues at coordinate 887 of DUQE01000172.1, read as the reverse complement.
TGTCATTTACGCCAACGAGCAGCATAGAGCTGTACTTCACTCATTTGCTGAGGACTTACGCCTTCTGTTTATCGTTTCGGCTGTTGAGGTTAGACCCTTTGAGGAAGGCCAGGCGCCTCTGTACAGTGAAGACGGGATTGCAGTAGATGTGACTAGAGCTGGTGGCGAAAAGTGTGAACGCTGCTGGAAGTACTTCCCACAGATGAGCGACAATCCGGAGCATTCACAGATCTGCCAGCGTTGTTCAGACGCAATAGGCGCACTATAGATCAAACGGATCAGGCAAAACCCCCTGCATACATGAGGGGGTTTTGTGTATTCTAAGACAAGAAAGGGTGGGTGTAGGTGGCCGATCGTATCAACAGCAATCTCCTTCAGAACCTCGTGATCAAGACAGAAAAGCTCACGCATTCGCTGGAAAAAGCGAGCATCGCTGAGTTCATCGAATTATACCAGAATCCTAGACGCATGCTATACCTAAGCTTCTTGTCGGGCATTGTACGGGGGTTTGGTCTAGCCATTGGTTTTACTATTGTAGGAGCACTGTTTCTTTATATCATGGGAAAAATCGCGTCGCTTAACTTGCCCATCGTGGGTGAGTTTATTGCAGAGCTCACTCGCATTGTTCAAAATGAGTTGGCTATACGTCCTTAGGAGGTACGCATGAAGAAACAAGACATGAATAGACTACAAGGACTCTTGGAAGCGGAAAAGGCAGAACTGCTGGAAGTTGAAGCAAGGCTTGCCGGATCTGATGGCTTAGGTCAATCTATGAATGAATCAACAGGAGAGCTGTCGGCCTATGACAACCATCCCGGCGATTACGGAAGCGAAATGTACGAACGCAGTAAGGACATGGGACTGCTTGAGAACACCCGCCAGCAGCT
>DUQE01000171.1 GCA_012837925.1 Bacillota bacterium | reverse complement strand
CGGGTTCACGGAAACCCCGGGCAAGGTAATAGTAGGTGGAGCCATGATGGGTGAAGCACAGTTTGATTTGCAGACACCTATAACGAAGATGTCAGGCGGTGTATTGGCCTTAAGTGAAGCAGAAAGTCATACACCAGATTCTGAACCTTGTATTCGTTGCGCTCGTTGTGTCGACGTGTGTCCTGCACAGTTGCTCCCATTGAGGCTTGAGGCGTTTGGAATGAATGAACGTTTTGACGATGCCCGCGAGTTTGGTGCTCTGGATTGCATTGAATGCGGATCCTGCAACTACATCTGTCCAGCAAAGCGTCCACTTTTGCAGTATATTCGCTTTGCCAAGATGGAAATTATTGCTAGAGAGAACAAGCCTAATTAAAGGAGGGTGAGGCAATGGATGATTTGAAGTTGATTGTTGCGCCGTCTCCCCACATGCGGGATAAAGATACTACAAAGAAGATGATGTTTGGAGTGCTGGTTGCACTCTTGCCCGTCTTGGCAGCATCGATTTATTTCTACCGATTTGATGCCGTTCGTCTGGTGCTCTTATCGGCAGGAGCCGCCGTTGCCACGGAGGCTATATTTCAACGCCTGCGTAAGCAACCGATTCGAATCGGGGATGGAAGTGCTTTAGTTACAGGTTTTCTTTTGGGTTTGATCGTACCTCCAACCTTACCCAGTTGGATGGTTATCTTAGGTGCAGTCTTTGCGATTGCCATAGGTAAACAGGTCTTTGGCGGATTGGGCCAAAACCCATTCAACCCTGCTTTGGTAGGACGTGCCATCCTAACAGTCTCCTTTTCTACTGCCATGACGGCATGGACTAGGCCTTTTGATGCGATCACGGCAGCGACCCCGCTGGCCATTGGTGAAGCAGGGGCACGTATTCCAGATTTGTTCTTTGGCTCGGTGGCAGGTTCTTTGGGCGAGACCTCGGCCTTAGCAATTTTGCTCGGGGGCATTTATCTCTTCTACAGAGGATATCTCGATTACCGTGTTCCCGTGGGCATATTTGCCTCTGTTATCGCTGTGTCCTTGTTTACTGGGCAGGATGTGTTTTTCCACCTCTTGTCTGGAAGCCTACTCTTTGGTGCCGTGTTCATGGCAACAGATCCGGTCACGTCACCTATTACTAAGGCAGGACGTTGGATTTTTGGTATTGGCATTGGTCTGATAATCATGTTGATCCGTACTTGGGGAAGCTATCCAGAAGGAGTTACCTATGCTATCCTGCTCATGAATGCCGTAACTCCGCTCATTAATCGCTGGACTCGTCCGCGAATTTATGGACAAGGGGTGAAGACGAGTGAATGAATCCCTTAAAATGGTCGTCGTTCTTGCAGTAATTGCCATGGCTTCGGCGGGCATCTTATCTGTCGTTTATGGCACAACAAGTGTTATAATTGAAGAGAACGCAGCCCGCGCTCTGGAGAGTTCTGTCTTTGAGGTGCTCCCGAATGTGAGCCGAGTAGAGATTATTCGACGCAGTGCCGATGAACTAGGTGTAGATGATCCCAAGGAAATGCGGGAACAAGAACAAAGAACGACCCTGATCTACCAAGGCATAGACAGCAATGAGCAAGTAGTCGGTTACGCGTTTGTAGGAGAGGCCAACGGATATGGTGGTGTGATAAGAATCCTGGTTGGCGTTGATGAGGTCACCGATGAGATTCTCAACATCAAAGTCTTGTCCCACACAGAGACTCCAGGTCTCGGTTCGCGCATTGAGGATGAAAGCTTCCGCAGTCGCTTTATCGGCAAGACTGTTGAAGATCCCATTGCCATTAACCGCGACATTGACAACATTTCTGGAGCGACTGTCTCTGCGACAGCAGCAGCTGACGCTGTCCGTCAAGGCTTTGTCAATGCGTCTGCAGTCTATAGGGGAGGGGAGTAAGTATGCGCCTTTTTAAAGACTTCGTCCGTGGTCTGTGGGCAGAAAATCCAACATTTCGCCTTTTGATTGGTCTTTGCCCAACCCTGGCCGTAACCACAAGTGCTATTAATGGTATGTCCATGGGCTTAGCAACAGCATTTGTTTTGCTTTGCTCCAGTGCCTTAATTAGTCTTTTGAAGAATGTGATTCCTGGAAAGGTTCGCATTCCGGCTTACATCATTGTGATTGCCACGTTTGTGACCATTGTAGATCTTGTCATGAATGCTTACATGCCCGACCTACATCAGGTCCTGGGGCTCTTTATTCCCTTGATCGTGGTAAACTGTATTGTCCTTGGTCGTGCAGAAGCATTTGCATCCAAGAACGGTGTGGTCAGTTCAGCCGTTGACGGCTTAGGCATGGGTTTGGGTTTCACCTGGGCCCTAACACTCCTAGGATCGATTAGAGAAATCCTGGGTGCAGGCTCCATTTTTGGTGTCGCGCTTTTGCCAGAGGGTACCACTACCTTGGGGATTATGGCGTTACCACCAGGGGCTTTCATCACTCTCGGAGTTCTGATCGCTGTGATGAACATGATTGCAGCAAGGCAAAAAAAGACTAGTTAGGGGGGACATCCATGAGTTTGTTTACCATTTTACTCAGTGCACTGTTAGTCAATAACTTTGTGCTGGTCCGTTTCCTAGGGATTTGTCCCTTTATGGGAGTTTCCAAGCAAGTTGACTCGGCTATTGGCATGGGACTAGCCACTACCTTCGTTATGGTGGTAGCCGCCGCGGCAACATGGCTAATTCAATGGTTTATTTTAGAACCTTTTGGACTTCCATTCTTACAGAACATGTCGTTTATCTTGGTCATCGCTTCCATGGTTCAACTGGTGGAAATGTTTTTACACAAGACAAGTCCCGGTTTGTACAGAGCCATGGGGATCTTCTTACCCTTGATTACCACCAACTGTGCCATTTTGGGTCTGGCCATCATGGCTGTCCAAAATTCCTACACCTTTATTGAGACAGTGATCTTTGCGCTTGGAGGCGGTCTGGGATTCACGTTGGCCTTGATTTTGCTGGCAGGAATTCGTGAAGAATTGCAGTTTGCGGATATTCCTAAGCCTCTTAGAGGGGCCGGTATTGCCTTCATTCTGGCTGGTCTCCTGTCTCTAGCCTTTGGAGGATTTGCCGGGTTAGTTTAACATTGTTAGGAGGGTTTCGATTGAATACTACAATAATTTCCCTCGTCAGTATGGGCTCATTAGCAGCCTTGTTCGCTCTTGGTTTGGCTGTAGCATCCAAGAAATTTGCTGTGGAGACTGATCCGCGCGTTGAGGAAATAGAAGGAGTGCTTCCGGGCGTCAACTGTGGTGCCTGCGGTTTTGCCGGGTGTAGCGCATTTGCCGAAGGAGTAGCCACCGGAAAAGCACCCGTGAACGGTTGTCCGGTCGGTGGTGCGACCGTGGCCAAGATGGTTGCGTCCATCATGGGAGTCGAATCGGATGGGCTTAAGCGTAGGGTTGCCCAGGTCTTGTGTAAGGGCGGCCATGCCGAAGCGAAGCAGCGGGGTGACTACGACGGTCCAAAGGATTGCCGGATCGCTCATGCCACGCAGGGTGGAGACAAGGCTTGTTCCTATGGATGCCTAGGTTACGGCTCGTGCGTGGCTGCTTGTCAGTTTGATGCCATGTATATGGATGAAAACGGCTTGCCAGTGGTTATTGAAGATAATTGCACGGCCTGCGGTAAGTGTGTGGATGCGTGTCCTCGTGACATTATTATGCTTGTGGACGAGGAACAGGGTGTGCACATTCGTTGCCGTTCGCTCTTGACCGGTCGTTTTGTCAGACAGGTTTGTTCTGTGGGTTGTATCGCCTGTCAACGCTGCGTCAAAGTGTGCCCGACAGGGGCTATCTATATGGAGGACAATCTTGCTCGCATCAACTATGATAAGTGCACCAATTGCCGCGAGTGCGTTGCAGTATGTCCGATGAACACCATTGAGTGGCAAGAAGGGAAGGCTTTACTCGAAAAAGTGGCCGTTAGTTAGAGGAGGATTTATGTGAGTGCTCATGGTGTTAGGAGACGACACTCTCTTGTAGTATTTTTTGTCCTTCTGGGCCTCGGTATGGTCACACTCTTTGGCTACTATTTCGTCTACGTTCCGTATCTTGGTG
>DUQE01000170.1 GCA_012837925.1 Bacillota bacterium | reverse complement strand
CCAGGAAAGCTCGATGGTGATAAGGGTTTTGCCCACATGGCCTTGCCAAACGTGAACGTGGCCTTCTTACCCCGTTATAGTGGCCCTGTTTCTCCGTGACACTGGTCTTTTCTTACCGGAATATACATGGTTCCGAGGGAGTTGTTGTAACGAAGCCACAACTGGCAGCCCGTCTGTCTGGGACAAAATTCTTTGGAGGAGGTTCTCTGATGTCACGAGTAAGATGGAAACATTGGCTAAAGTTGTTGTTGATGGTACCAGTATTGCCATGTTTTTTGTGGGGCCCGTTTATGCACCCCTACGTCAACTTCCGAGCGCTGAAGAAAGCCCGCAAAGAGGCGGAAGAGGGAGACTCTAGCGTAAACATGGAGCTAGTGGAGGCTTGCGAAGAGAACTTGGACGATTATGTGTTTGGAGGCAATAGTGCCGATACGGTCTCAACCAACCATGTGACGACTGGCCTAACGATCTACGACTACGCTCACAACGCTGTCCCGGATCACGCCAAAGGCGTGCCTTTCTTTGGTTATGCGCTGGTAGACCAGTGGAAACAAGAAGGTAAGCGCGACAAAAAGGACCTGGCGTTGGCCTGTGGATGGCTAGGCCATCAGCTAGCTGATTGGTATCCTCATTATGCCTGTATCCAAAGGGGAGGTGTTTTGAGCCAGGACCCGACTGGTGTTGCTGATGAGATCAACAGCTTTTCAGGATTTGCAGATGCCCATCTTGTTTTTGGCGACGACTACTACCCCAGTGTCCTTAGCACCAACTCCGTGATCGAGCATGCCCTTATTGAGCTGTTCTACGACATTGTTGCCGTTCATGAAGATAACTGTGGGTTGTTCACGGATCCGCACCAATGCCTCGCCATGTTCTCCGAAGCAGATGACAATCTTCTAACCGTGACATCAGAGCGTTTCAGAGGAAGATACACCAGGATTCCCCCAGAGCATATCCCATCCCTCACTAAGAATTTTGAACAGGTAATCTTCCTGATGCGGCTCCTAATCGAAACTATCAGTGCACATAAGCCGGGGTTGGCTGACTCATTGCGCTTGCGCTATTGGCGAGACGAGTTTGTGGAGCAATCCGTTGATCGCGTGGTAGACCTCATGTTTCGACAGGACTTTCCACAAATCTCCCAAAAGGCGGTTCCTCCCGAAGAAAAGCTTGGTAGTGGGGATTCCTACAAGTTGATCAACAGCAAGATGGGCAGCACACTATTTGAAATTTTACACTCGATCAGTAAACCGTTGCAGAAGTGGGAATCCGAAACGTTGTTGAAGGCAATTGAAGACCCGCTTGTGTTGCTTGGAGAAGGCCTCCCCACCCCACTTCGCTTGGCGCTAGGAGGAGCGTTGAAAAGGTGGCTTAGCAATCTCATAGACGTCCGCCTATATCGCAGTTCACTTGTAGAAAAGAACGGGCTAGCCAGTTTCCTTCTGACTTTGCTGATTGAGGATGACGATGACCCTATCGAGAGAGCCATCCAGTCCTACAAACGAGCGGCTCCACCAATTGTCACTCTCGATAAGGCACCATCAGGGGTAATGCCGTCAGTTGAGTCAGTAGCTGACTTATTTAGAAAGGGCAACATCCCAATTCGAATCAGTCCCGCAGTGCTTCCGGATGACCCGGATTTGGGGGCTGTGAAACGCCTAGACAGGTCTACTCTGATTTTCCGGATAGACGGGTATGACGTTACCCATAGGCCTGATCTATTTGATGTTGCCGAGGAACGCTGGGAAAATGGTGGGGATTCGGAGAATGGTGGAGAACTCGTGCTAAACGTCGGGCTGCGCGACAACTTACCAGGCAAACATCATCACATATTCGTAGACATCCATGATCAAACCGGAACTCACTCGAAGTACCTTGATCTAGAGGTGACGATAGACGACGCTACTCCAGTGAAGGAGGTTGCTGCGACCCAAGAATGATAGCAGCCACAAATTTCAACTCCTTTGTGCTGACAAGACGGATGCATCAGCGCAAAGGAGTTGCTTCAATCTGCAGAGCACCTGCTTTAATTCCTGTGTTGCCATCACCTGGCCGCCAAAAACCCCTCCAGTTCCTGCAAACCTAGCTGGGCCCCAGGTATCTTATCACAGAACAAATGCTAGATCTTCCAGCCCATTTCGTTGTTCAGGGCTTCTTGAATCGCATCTGCCGACTGTGGCATGTCCATCGCCACATGGTTTTCATAGCCGTTTTCACATATGAACCGGAGGAGCTGCTGGAGGTTATCTACCTGAGAAACCCCGTATACCCCAAAGGTTTCCAGGGGGTCGTCGGTGGATGCTCCTTCACCCGCATAGCCTTTGATTTTTCCTTCCAGTTCATCAGTGGAGACACGCAGGAAGGGAAATCGGCCTGGCTTCACTCTACCGGAAAGTGTTCCGTAGGCGATATCCAGTCGCGCCGCTTTGGCCAGGATCCATTTGGAGAAGATCATAGTCAAAGGCAGGGACCAAGACGGGAACCTATAAGTTCGCATGGCGAATGGATTG
>DUQE01000169.1 GCA_012837925.1 Bacillota bacterium | reverse complement strand
CTCGATCCTACCCACGCTCCCGCAATCTTTCCATGAGCACGAGCCAGTACATATCCTAGACCCAAAACGCCAAGCTGCAGGAGAACTCCAAGCTCCAGACTGGCACCGGCCAGAGTGAAGAACAAGAGATAGATAGGGGGTGTAAACTGGCTCAAACCAAAAAACACTCGATTAGAGTTTTGTGTGAGGTTCACCAATACGACTCCCATCATTATGTTTGCCAAAAGTGGCGATAAAGACAGAGCTTTCGCAACGCCTGTAGAAGCAATAATCAGAGCGACGGTAATCACCAAAAGTTCGTCACTATCTCCCGCCTTCTGTCCCAAGAACGTTAAGGCCAAGCCAAAAACCGCCCCCAAGGCCATTCCACCGAGAATCTCCAGCAAAGGCTTCGCTACCTGCCAGATACTCAGCTCTGCTCCAGGTACAAATCCCCGTGCTATGGAGATAGCTATACCGAACACCACAACACCCAAGACCCCGTCAAGGGCTGTAACCGGCAGAAGCGTTCTTGTAAAAGGCCCGTCGGCGCGATATTGCCGCATCACCATAATCGTTGCGGAAGGTGCAGTCGCAGCAGCGATGGATGCCATCATGAGGCTAAACACAAAGGTCTGTGTAAACAGGAAGTACATCGCCAGAAAGACAATGAGCATAGCTCCAATGACTTCTGCAACAGTTATAATCACAAAGGAACTCCCGAGTTTCTTCATGTCTCGCACTACAAACTCGCTGCCCACCTTAAAGGCCAAAATGGCTACGGCCATCTCCACAATGATGGTCATGGCGTTGAGGTCTTGACTAGAAAGAAGTTTAAAGCCTGAAGGACCGAGGATGATACCTGCAATAACAAAACCAAAGATATTTGACCATTTAAATGTCTTGGCGATTCGGCCTGCTATGCATCCGACCAAGACTACGATTGCGAGTTTGAGTAACATATCCATGCGTCTTGCCCTCCTTAGACCCAAATATAGCATATTCACTCTACACTGTCAAAACACCCATCCCTTCACCGAATTTCTCTAAAAGCCTCCTCCGTGCGCTTTACAGCACCTCGATCGGCAACCTCGCCATAGCGTGCCTCGTTGTAGAGCTCCGTTAGGCTCCAAAGAGCTTCATGGTTCTGGTTATGCCCAGACTCCACTAAACTCTCAGCATACTCACTGGGCGTACTTGCAGGCCCAAAGGGCACTTTCCGCCTGGTTCGCAAGACGAACCGAGTATACATCGTGCGTATGATCAGGCGCGGATCATCGCCTTGGTACCATTTTTTCTGTACGATCCGTGACAGAGGCCTCAGTATACTTTTCAAGACCGTGTGGATGTCTCCGAGCACATCTGCTCCTGAGAAAACAGACTCCCGGGTCTCCTGCCCAATGCTCGTCACTTCGCGTGGCGTGCGCTTCCAGAACCGACGCACAAGGATCCACACCGCAGTCAATAGGATGGCGACAAAGACAACCCAGCCGATCCATGTGACAGCTTCTACGACCTCGGGACTCAGAGGAGTCTCCGCGCTGGGCAACAGCTCACCCTCAAACACGTCTCCCTCTGGAAGCCGCAGAGGCGCCTCTTCCAGCTCGAGATTCTCAATCCAGCGAAAAAGCGGTGTGAGCAGCCAGACAAAGGGACGCACTATGACCAAAAGCAACACTTCTGTAACCAACAGGTAGACTCGGTACAACACGCCCATGAAACCCTGAAAAAAGGTTGGCGAAAGAAAAATACCCAGACCTAGAGACACCCCACCTACAAAAAGGACAAAGACTGCGATGGAGCGACTTAGGCCACGATAGTCAGGCTGCAAGCCAGATGATTCTAAGGAGGCGGCATTCCACAGGATCAATGCAGTGACCCCCAGTGCAAAGAAAAGAAGCACCGAGCCGGCCGTAACCTCAAAGCCTAACAGTCCTTCCAGACTGGATGAAAAGATCAAGAGCATGCTACCCAAAGCCCAATCAAGTGGAAAACGAGCCCTCTTCGGATAGTCGCCAAAGCGTAAGCCCATGAGAAAAAGCCCTAGACTCATTGGCAAGAACAAAAGGATCTTCAGTCGGAGAAGAAGTGCAAGGACAAGGGGCGCAAAGAAACCCGCAAGCACTATCGGTAAACCCTTTCTTCCCTTGGGTACAGCCTTCTTGACGACAAGAATGAATACTAACATGGTTAGTAGAACCCATAGATTGGCCCCGGAGAGGGTAAACTGCCAATGATCAGAGGCGAGCTGCAGCCAGGGGTGGAGCACAATCATAACCAAGGTACTATGAACTATAGCCAGAAACCCAAGCCTAATATAGCTCCAGTTGATCCGCTTCATGCCAGGCCACACTCCCTTCAATCCACCACTCCTTGAGACTCTCTTCCTTCGCAACATCCTTCTTGTCCTCTACGACACGTACCACACCCACCTTGGATTTCAAACCAAGGCTACGGGCCATCTTCACAAAGGATGGTTCCAGTTTACCCTGTGCAGTTGTTACGATGACTACAGTACTACCAGGTTTGATCTGGTTCTTACGACGCGCCAAGACTTTCGAAATGGGTTCCAAACTAAAGAGCTGAAGAAGCGCCAAATTCGTCAAATGTTGGTTGCGCTGCGCTCGTCCTCGAGTCGCTCCACTGGGCAACTGACCCGTACCATGGGTCCTAGAAACGACGTTTGTGGCAAGTCTAATGTCAAATCCGGCCTCTGAATAACGCTGAATCAACGATGCCAGCACCATGATGGCCACCTCAAGAGTATTCGAAACGCGAGTGGTCCACCAGGCTAGGTCAGGGGGTTGGTCGAGAACAAGGTAAACTTGTTGATCGAAGGATGGTTTTTCAATATTGACCTGGGTTTGAATGTGACGAGCCGTGGCTTTCCAGTTAATTAACCGGGCTGAGTCTGTACTGGCATAGGGCCTGGTACCGATACGATTCAATGGGTCGACGAAAATCCAGCCGTCCCTTGGCCTAGAACCGAAAAGATAAGTATTTAGTGAAGCCAAACCTTGGATGGGTACAATCTTGGGAAAGACGATCAACTGCGTCTCGCGAAACACGTCCTGCTTAGAGTTTGTGAAGAACCCAAAAGGATCCGAGTATTCCAGATCCCCTACTCCAAAAGAAAACCGCCCTCGGCGACGTGGACGCAGTTCAAACGTTCGGTTTCTTTTTTCGTACCAGTTGAGATGAAAGACCTCTTGAAATACGTCATGGTCGGCTTCCTTCACCGCAGTCGCGCTGGAAGGCTCGCACTCCAAACCTGAAGACATGGTGAATCGAACCTTCAAGCCAAAGAGAGGCAAGACCTTGCGATTTGTAACTCCCAGTTGCATGGTGACAGGCACGCCAAAATCCGCGTGACGCCTGTTGAGTGTACGCTCTAGAGTCAGCTTTGAGAAGACAAAGCGATTCCAAATGTAAGCGGTTCCCATGGCGGTCAGCACCAAAAGCGCTCCGAGCAGGGCCACGGTAAATCCCCGGAGACCCACATAAAGGGAAACTGCTCCAAAACTTAAGATCAGCAGAGTGGTTACAAACCTACGACCCATGCAAGACATCCTCGGTGGGAACGCGCACCTGCGCCAAAATCTCCTGGATCAACTCCCCCTTACTGCTTGCGGCATACTCACTGTCGTACTCTAAGATGAGCCTATGGCCAGCTACATAAGGAAACAAATACTTGACGTCATCGGGGAGCACATAATCTCGTCCCTGAATGTACGCATAGGCTAGACACGCCCGCATCAGAGCAAGGGACCCCCTAGGACTCAAGCCCAGACGCAGATGTCGGTTTTCCCGCGTGGCCTTGGCTAGGACAGCAATGTAATTCATGAGATCCTGCGTCAAATGCACCTGCGCTACCTCGTCACGTAGTTGCGTTATGGCTGCACCGTCCAACACCGGTTCTAAATCCTCCATGGGATCGCTTTGTTTAAAGCGCGATAGGATTTCAACTTCTTCCGCCATAGAAGGATAACCCATATCGATCTTCATCAAAAACCGATCGAGTTGGGCTTCAGGAAGCGGAAAGGTTCCTTCAAGCTCCAACGGGTTTTGGGTAGCAATCACCATAAACGGTGGATCAAGGGGGAAAATCGTCCCTTCAATACTGACCTGCTGCTCTTCCATAGCCTCCAAGAGACTACTTTGGGTACGCGGCACAGCGCGATTTATCTCATCAGCTAAGAGGATATTCGTGAAGACAGGGCCAGGCCGAAACTGGAATTCACCCTCTTTTTGATTATAGAAGTAAATCCCTGTAATATCTGCTGGCTGCAAATCCGGTGTAAATTGTATTCGCTTAAAGTCGATCCCAAGGGATCGAGCGAGGGCATTGGCCAGCTTCGTTTTCCCAACACCAGGAACGTCATCAATGAGGCAGTGACCTCGAGCCAATAAGCTAGTCAAAAGCAACTCTGTTACTGCTTCCTTGCCAACGATTACTCGACGTATATTATCGGATAGGCTCTTTAACGTATCTCGACTCATTTGCTTCCCCCTGACCGCTTTGCTTAACATCATCACTGCTACTTCCACCTTTTTCCCCGAATCCCTTCCACAAAGGAAAGAGGTAAATCCGCGTCCCATGGCGAATTTGGTTCCTTGCATAGAAATTCTGGAGGGATCTGGAGGGACATTATGGAAAAAATCAAGAGCATTGAAACCTTTCTACTAGATTTAGACGGAACATTTTATCTCGGGGATCAACTTTATCCCTGGTCTCTGCCCTTCGTTGAAACGATGAAACGGTTGGGGAAGCGCTTTATTTTTGTGACGAACAACTCCTCCCAAAACGGGAGTTATTATGTGGAAAAAATCAGGAAAATGGGAGTCTCCATCACTGACGATCAGGTGTTCACTGCAGGTCAAGCCACTATCTTCTATCTCAAGAAGTACAACTACCCCAAGAACATCTATCTCGTTGGCACGCCCGCCCTGGAACAGGAGTTTAGAGATGAGGGTTTCGTCTTGACAGAAAAAGACCCAGAAGTTGTCGTTCTGGGCTTTGACCTAACGCTTACCTATGAAAAACTTGAGCGAGCCTGCTTTTTCATCCGCCAAGGCCTGCCTTTTATCGCCACGCATCCCGACTTCAACTGTCCGACTCCCACTGGACCCATACCCGACTGCGGCTCCATGATTGCACTCATTACTGCTTCTACCGGAGTCAAACCTAAGATCATCGGGAAACCATATCCAGAGATGATTGAAGCCCTACGCAGCAAATATGGTTTGGAGGACCCAAAAACGGTGGCTATGGTAGGTGATCGACTGTACACAGATATTGCCATGGGTAAAGCGGCCGGCATCACAAGCATCTTGGTGCTCAGCGGAGAAACACAGTTGGACGATCTCCTGACCTCCGATACCAAACCAGATGTGATCGTCGAAAACCTTGGTGAAATCGCTAAAGCGTTTCAGTAGACTCGCCTGGGTGCATAGTGTCCGACTGCAACTCGATTAGGTACTGCCGTACATTCTTGAGGCTGGCTTCGGTACCAAAGTGAGCCTCCTCAAGTCCCGTAAATTCAAGCGAAATCCAACCTTCGTACCCTTGAGCATGCAATACCTGGAAGAGTCTTTGTAGTGGGACTAAGCCCAAGCCAATTACACAACCCACGTAAGTGCCATTTTGTGGTACTTCGTCTTGGTGGGGCATGCGTACATCAACAGCCCGCACATGGGCTATTTGATCTTTCAGACATTCCAGCGCAGCTTCGGGATCCTCACCGGCCATGAGGCTATTGGCCATGTTAAAGCCTACTTTCACCTGGGGACTGTCAATTTGTTTCAGCAGCTCAGACATGTGGCGGCTCTGAAACCGTGCACTCTCCGGGTTTTCTATTGCCAAGGCGAGGTTCTTGCCTTGTAGAGCTGGTAGAACCATATCCACAAGCTGCATAATCAACGACTTAATATCACGTTCCGATGCTGAGGAGTCGAACGCTTCTCCGACAATCTGAACATACTTAGCCCCTAATTGCTCAGCTGCAATCAGTTCCTGCTTTATATGTTCTAACGTTGGCTGGTGCGTGTTTTCCCCCAGCGCATCCATCGTGTGATGGATGTCGTAACAAGAAACTTTTAAGCCTGTCTCGGCGAGGACATGCTGAATCTCCTTCACATCAACGCCTTGGAGATACATGCTGTCCAGTTCAACTCCATCAACCGCCAGACTGGCTGCATACTTCAGAAAATCAAGGACACCGATCTCGCCTTGCGTGATTGATTGGTGTACACTTCGCATACTGATGGCAAGTTGCATAGCGCTCCGCCCCTTCTTACGCTCTATTTGTGTAATTATTCACCGGTTGGGGCCCTTTCTCCTTGCCCTATGGTGCAATTAAATCGAGGTGGTGAGTAATTTGGGCTTTAACGCTGACGAACTTCTAGGACCAAAAGGACTACTGGCTAGGACGCTTGACAATTACGAGTATCGGCCCGAACAGATCCAGATGGCCAACCACGTGTATCAGGCGCTGCACGATGAAACGCACAGTATTATTGAAGCGGGAACAGGAGTCGGAAAAAGCTTGGCCTATCTTCTGCCCCTTCTTCATCATACAGTAGAAGAAAAAAAGCTGGCCATTGTGGCAACACATACCATCACGCTTCAAGAGCAACTATTCCAAAAGGACATCCCCTTCTTACAGAAGGTCTTGCCCTATGAGTTCAAAGCGGAAGTGTTCAAAGGACGGAGCAACTATCTTTGCTTGCGTCGTTGGAATGAGCTTCTCCAGGGACGAAGCAATCAACTAGGTCTAGTGGACAACTTGGAGATTCTGCACCGCTGGGTCAACGAAACAACCACCGGAGATGTCAGCGAGGCTCCCTTCACTATTCCCTGGGACTTGTGGTCGGAGATCCGCTGTGAAAAGGAGAGTTGCCCCGAAGAGCTCTGCCAACACTTTAACAAGTGTTTCTACTGGAGTCTAAGACACCGGCTTGGAAAAGCCCACTTAATCATCACCAACCAAGCTATGCTTCTCGCTGACGCGCGAGCAGAAGGGCGAGTGCTCCCGGCCTGCGATGGAGTCGTAATTGATGAAGCGCATAACTTAGAAGAGGTGGCAACGAGTGCTTACAGCCATGAACTCAAGCGCGAATCGTTCCTGGCCTTCTACCGTACCGGCGTGCAACTGCAGGCCACGCTACGCGATATTGTACCTGAATACATCATTCAAGACCTTGTCCTCATCCTCGATGAGATCGTCAAAGAGGCCGGGCAGTATTTTGCTCAAATAGAACCGTTCATCACCGGGTTCACCGTTCCTCTGACGGAACAGAACCGACCACACTTTTCCCGCACATCCCTGCCCAAACATCTCAAGGACATACAAGACGTCCTCAAGGAATGCAATTTTGACGAGGAAAGTGAGATCTCTGGTTTGGTGGAACAGTTCGCGGCGTTTACCGATCGACTGCTTGCAGATCTTGATCTAATCCTGCTAGGACAAGATACGAGTTACGCCTACTGGGCTGAAAGGCAAAATGGAGAACCCACCCTCGTGGCCGCTCCCATCGCAGTCGGGGAGCTTTTGCAGGAGACATTGTTTAAGCAGACACCTTCGGTTATTTTGACGTCTGCTACCTTGAGTACAAACCAATCCTTCGATTACATCGAGAGCCAACTAGGTCTTTCTGGAGCATCGGGCCTGATTTTGGGGTCTCCCTTTGCCTACGATAAGCAGGCTGTTCTTTGCGTACCGCGAGAAGCCAAACACCCCAATCATCCCCGTTATGCCCACTATGTGGCCTATCTGATCCTTCGTACCCTAGCCCTTGCCCGGGGCGGCGTTCTAGCTCTGTTTACCAGCTACAGTCTCATGGACGAAGTGGCCGATGCAATCTATCCAAAGCTTGACGAAGAGGGCTACGTCCTCTTTAAGCAAGGCGACGGTCCTCGTCTAGGACTCATTCAAGACTTCCAGGAGCACCCGCGCTCCCTACTTTTTGGCACCAATAGTTTTTGGGAAGGAATTGACTTGCCAGGCGAGGCACTTCGTGCCGTCGTGATAACGCGCTTGCCCTTTACCTCTCCCGACCGTCCCGTGACTCGTGCCCGCCTTCAGGCCATCGAAGACGCAGGCGGAAACCCGTTTCTTGAGTACAGCGTTCCCCAGGCCATTCTTCGACTCAAGCAAGGGTTCGGTCGCCTAATCCGTACGAAGGCCGACGTTGGCGGTGTGGTCATCCTGGATGAGCGGATCCTGACGGCCGGCTATGGTGCCGATTTCCTGGCGTCTCTGCCTCCTGCACGTTTCACCCGGGACCTAGACGAACTCCGCTTCTTGTTCGGAGACTAAAACGACGTCATACAAGGGCCCTTTCTTTATCACCCGCACCCTCTGTACCTCATCACCCACACCAATTTCCGTGGGTCGTATCTTACGGGTCACCTGATATAAAGTGGAACGAATGGTTGATTCGTTGACATCATCTCTGTTCTGCACAAATTCTTGCACAACAGCCCTGGCGGAAACACCGTCAGGGCTATCTTTTGCCAAAGTATGGAGAACTTCCACAATCTGGCTTGTTAAAGAGGGCCCGGCCCCTCGCCTACCCCCTGTTTCCTTTAATAGACCATCGAGTTTCCGCAAGT
>DUQE01000010.1 GCA_012837925.1 Bacillota bacterium | reverse complement strand
TCCCGTAGTGATTGGTGTAGATAGGGCCGGTGTAGTAGGAGACGATGGTCCTACACATCATGGGGTCTTTGACATCAGTTTTCTGCGCGCTGTTCCTAATATGACGATCCTAGCACCGCGTACAGGCGGTGAGCTCAGCGCCATGCTTTCTTGGGGACTGGAGCAATCAAGTCCGGTAGCCATTCGCTATCCAAGGGGAGATGCTGGTGCAATAAACAGTGAACCCTCCTTTGATCCACGGGCTGCAATTCCAGCGGAAGTGGTGAAGACAGGTGGCGATGTGATGATCTTCGCGGTTGGATCCATGGTTGAGGTAGCGTTAGAGGCTGCACACATGCTTGAACCAGAGTTCAGTTGTGGCGTTGTTAACGTGCGCTCCATCAAACCCCTCGACGAGAAGTTGCGGAGTCTGGCGCAGGGCAAGCAATGCGTGTTTACGCTTGAAGATCATGTTCTTTCCGGCGGATTTGGCAGTAGCGTTCTTGAACTCCTTAGTGATGATCCGAGTGTGAGGGTGGAATGTCTTGGTTACCCCGACACCTTTGTTCCTCAGGGTGGCATTCGTCGCCTCCATGAAGAATACGGTTTGACTGAGGACCATATCGTGTTGCGAGTGAGAAAGGCCTTGTCCGGACGACCTCTTAGGGTTGTAGCTAGGAAGGATTTGTAGTGTATCATGCGTTTAGATCGACTCTTGGTTGAACAAGGATATGTTTCCTCTAGGCAAAGGGCCAAGGAATTAGCGCAGCAAGGTCAGGTATTGGTAAATGGTCAACCGATTACGAAGCCTAGCTTTGATGTGCCGATGGATGCACAGATTGAGATCCTTGGTGAACAGCTTGCCTATCCCAGCAGAGCCGGGCTTAAGCTTGAAAAGGCACTGAATGTATTTCAGATTGATGTTGCGGGGAAGGTTGCCCTTGATGTGGGGGCCTCAACGGGGGGCTTCACCAGCTGTCTCCTGTATGCCGGGGCCAAATTGGTTATAGCCGTTGACGTGGGGCAGGATCAACTCGTTAAGGATCTCAGGATCGATCCGCGTGTGATAGTGTTCGAAAAGACAAACATACGAGATCTCACACCGCAGAGGCTACCCTCGCTGGTTGACCTAGCTACTGTGGACGTATCGTTTATCTCTCTAACAAAGGTTCTACCTACCGTTCAGTCCTTGCTTACAGACCATGGTCAAGTCATAGCCTTAATCAAACCGCAGTTTGAAACAGAAGGCGTTGGTCTGAGCAAACATGGCGTGATTCTGGATCAGCATACGCATGAGAAGTATCTTCCTCCCTTAATTAACCAATTACAGGGAGATAATTTTGGTCTTTTGGGCTTTGACTATTCTCCCATTAGCGGCACCAAGGGAAACATTGAATATTTAGCGCACTTCGGTCTTGGCGCACCAATTGTTGACGCCACGGACATCGTCTCCAACACCATTCAGGCCGCTTGGAGGAAGCAGCATTAGGAAAGGAAGGGTGGATTATGCATATTGGCATCATACCGCACACCGGAAAGCGCGTAGCTCTAGACCTGACAGAAGAGTTGGTTCGTTTCCTGCAGGAACGGGGT
>DUQE01000168.1 GCA_012837925.1 Bacillota bacterium | reverse complement strand
GATCCTCGCAATGTCTTGGTCCGTATCGGCACACCCGTCCAGAATGTCTTGGATTATTGTGGCGGACTCTTGGGCGAACCAGCGGTTCTGATCGGTGGCGGACCCATGACCGGTCCACCCATTCTAGACCTTTATGGTCCTGTGGTAAAAACATTGTCGGGCATCTCCGCTTTGACTCGGGAAGAAGCAGGCTTCGATGAAAACAGACCATGTATTCGTTGTGCCCGCTGTGTCAATGCTTGCCCCATGGGCTTGACTCCAAACTTCCTTGGAGAATACTCGAACCATGAAATGTACGACAAAGCCAAGGATTTGAGGGCGCTAGACTGTATCGAATGCGGGCTCTGCTCGTATGTGTGCCCATCGAAACGTGCCCTGGTTACCTGGATCAAAAAGGGTAAGGCCGGTATTGCCGCCCGCCGAGCGATGGAAAGTGAGCGAGGGGTGAGTGTATGCAAGTAAAGACTGGTCCATTTCTTAGGGACAATGTAACGATTAAGCGGGTCATGATTGATGTTCTGATTGCGCTTATTCCCACGATGATCGCTGGTGTATTGTTGTATGGAAGGCATGCGCTAGTGGTGCTGTTCTTAAGTACCTTAAGTGCGGTCTTGACCGAAGCCATCCTGACAAGAGCTCCCTTTACAATCAAGGGGATTTTCGGTGATGGTAGTGCTGCTGTTACTGGTGCTTTGTTGGGACTGATTTTACCTCATACAACACCTTTCTGGGTTCCGATTTTTGGCGCTTTCTTCGCCATTGCTTTGGTGAAGTTGGCCTTTGGCGGCCTGGGTTATAACATTTTCAACCCAGCGTTGGCCGCTCGGGCACTCTTGCTCTTGGCTTATACCTCTGTGATGATCTATCGCACGGATGCTGTTACCGGAGCGACTCCCCTTTGGTCTTCAAACACTGTATCCTGGCCTCTCATCTTGGGTAACGTAGACGGCGTGATCGGCGAGACGTCTGTTGTGGCCATCTTGCTTGGAGCGGCGTATCTATTTTATAAAGGTCATATTAACTGGCGTATTCCGGTGAGCTGTCTCGGATCTGCGTTCGTGCTTGCGATGATTTGGGGATTGGACCCCTGGCATACAATCGCGGCCGGAGGTTTGATGTTTGCGGCCTTCTTCATGGCGACCGATATGGTAACATCACCTGTTACCCCGGTTGGCGAGTTGATCTTTGGGGCTGGTTGTGGTCTGCTGACGTTTATGATCCGACAGTATACTCCGTTTCCAGAAGGTGTCACTTTCGCCGTTCTAATCATGAACGCGTTGACACCGGCCATTGATTCACTGACGATTCCAGCCGTTTTTGGTGTGGGTGCCAGCTACAAGACACGGGTTCAAGGCTTCGTCGTGACAACAGTTGCGGTATTAGCAGTATTCGGCGTTCTCGTAGCGATCGAGTATCAAGAACCAGAAGTACAGCCCGTGATTACTCATCGTCATTACCTGCCTATACATGATCTTTTGGGCGATCCTGATTTCGACATTGTTGATGTTGGCGAAACCCGTTACTACGTTGTGAGGGATGAGGAGAACAATCCCCTTCAGGCGGCCTTAATTGCTGAGAGAAACGGGTTTAACGGTCCCGTCTACTTCCTCGTGATCCTCGAACCCGATCATACCATCAGGAGTGTACAGGTCTTAGAACATCGTGAGAGTCCTGGCTTTGGCGAGTTGATTACCAGAGCATCCTTCTTAGAACAGTTTGTCGGCTTAGATAAGGATAGCCCGTTTACGGTGGGTTCAGACGTCCAGACAGTGTCTGGAGCAACGATTTCCTCCACCGCCGTCATCACTGGTGTAGCTCGTGCACTAGATGACTTTGATGCAGCTTTCTTCAAAGTGGACGAGCTTGTACAGTATACCGATGGAACCTATGTGGGACAGACCAACTCTTTTGGTGGTCCTATGGAGGTTGAAGTTGTTGTCGCTGGAGGAAAGATTACCTCTGTTGAGGTTGTGAAGCACTCGGATACACCAGGATTCTCTGATGGAGCCATTACTGGTGTTCCCGACCGAATCGTGGCAGCCAACTCGCCAAAAGTCGATGCCGTTTCTGGAGCTACTTTATCCAGCGAAGCGATTATGCGTGCTGTGGAGAATGCACTCGAGTCTGCAAGTTCTGGTTCAAACGATGAGGTGTTCGAAGGCGTTACTGCTCCTGCAAGAAGCTCCTGGAAGATCACTGTGGGCGACGGCACATACCAAGGCCAGGCCAGAGGTTTTGGTGGCGATCTTATCCTAGATGTAACGGTTAGCGGTGGGAAGATTACTGACATTGTCGTGGTTAAGGACAGTGAAACACCGTTCATCGCAGGCGCAGCGTTTAAGGAACTCCTGCCTGCCCTTATTGAAGCACAGGGTCCAGTTGATGCTGTAAGTGGGGCCACTGTTACAAGTGGGGCCATTCACGATGCAGTTCGTGATGCTCTAGATATAAAGGAGGGCCAGTAGTATGAAGGTCTTTTGGGAAAGCGTATTCAAAAAGAATCCAGTGTTGGTCTTGGCCATGGGTTTGGTACCCGCAGTAGCCATTACCACAACGGCCCATAATGGTTGGGTCCTTGGAATCAGTATTACCGCAGTGCTCCTGGCTTCTAGCATCATTAACTACGTGTTAGTCCCCTTGGTGCCGTCGACATCTCGTGTGGCGTTGCGGGTACTAGTCTTGATCGTCCTGGTCGTGGCTTTGTATGGACTCATGGTGCATAAACGTCCCGGACTCGTTGCAGGATTAGGTGTCTTTTTCCCCTTCATGGTGGCTGACGCCTTTCGCCTTCAAAGCTCCGAAAACCAACCAACCTTTGGGCAGGTTGTCCTGGAGGCACTGGGTCAAGGCGTAGGTTTTATCTGGGCGTTGGTGTTGATTGGACTCGTTCGTGAGTTCTTGGCGTTTGGCTCTCTTTTTGGCAAAGAGGTCCTCACCGGTGTGTTACGGCCGCTCTCCCTGGCGAGCGGTGTGCCAGGAGGTCTGATTATCGTGGGATTGCTACTGGCACTGACAAGGGTAATCAACAAGCAGGGAGGGGAACTCCATGATTGATGGACTAGATATTCTAATAGGCACAGTCATCACAGGAAACATCGTGCTTATTCACGGCCTTGGACTCTATGCTCTGACACGCTACACCAAGACCGTGGACGGGGCCGTCAGAGCGGGGTTAAATACCGTAGTCGGTATGTTAGTCGGGGCTATCATTCTCTGGCTTCTGGGTGATATTGTTCCAACATCGCCAACATCGTATCTCGGCTTTTATGTGATTGTAGGTTTCGTTGCAGCCTCTGCCGCTCCTTACCTAACGAGACAGAATACTTCTCGCGAGTACCATGTGGTAGATACAGCTCTGATTGGTTTACTCTTGCTTATGGCTGAAGGCGGGGTCATGGGAGTTGACCATCTGTGGTATGCCATGGGAGCAGCCTTTGGTTACTTTGTAGTACTCGTCATCGTAGCCACGATTCGGCAACGTTTAGAGCTGGCTCCAATTCCCAAGGCTCTTCAGGGAACGCCTATTGTACTCATCATCGCTGGTTTGTTGGGCCTGGCACTATTGGGTTTCAGGCTGTAAGCTTCACTTCAGAGGCTCCAAGAGGCAGAATCGTCCCTTGGAGCTTTTCTTCGCGGATTATTATCAGAATAAAAAGGTATTTTATATACTATGTAGAAATCAAAGGGTGCCCAGGGAGAGAGGGAGGAGAATTCGAATGCCCACAAAGCAAAAGGTCGTCCTTCTGATTCTCGTCGTCTTAAGCGTAATTCAACAAGGGGTGCGTTGGGCAAGACCCGGTGAAGAACCAGTCCAGACTACCGCTGTTGTACAGGCCGCGGAGGCTACTACCGAAAGGGTGGCCAACGACCACTGTGCTCTGGTGCATGTTAACAGTGCGGGGATGGCAGAACTGCAGACACTGCCGGGAATCGGACCCATATATGCAGAACGCATTATTGCCGAACGCAGAGAAAGGCCCTTTGTAGAGAAACACGATCTACTGCGCGTCGCAGGAATAGGGGAGAAACGTTTGGCCCAGATGGTCCATCTGGTCTGCCTGCACTTTGATGAGCATGCTACGAATCAGTAACTCCCTGCGTTTGTTTCTGTTCTTGGCTCTGGGAATCTATTTAGGTTCCCTGAGCATTCTCAATCTGTCCTTCCTCGTTTGCCTCTTTGCTTTTTTCGTGGTGTTTTGGCTCTATTTGACATATCGGGGAAGGGCTTTGAAGAACTGGCTGTTTGGAATCGTCGTGATGGTTGGGGCGCTTCTTGTGGGTTATTTGGCCGTGCTTCCTGAACAGACCTGGGTGACGCCTCAGGCAGGGGCGTTTACGGGGCAAGTGTATCAAGTAAAGAGGCTGAACTTTGATACGCGCCTGCTCGTTCGCTTCGAGTCGTCTCGCAGACAAGTAGCAGTTCATGTACCTGTGGAGGCCAATGTGCAGGTGGGGAGTACCATCAACTTCACTGGAACGATTAGCCGACCTAAACAGGCTCCAAACCCCGGAGTCTTTTGTTATCGTGAATACCTGAGGCGTCAAGGTGTCTTTGGCGTCTGTTATCCCGACACCTACGAAGTGACGCCGCCAGAGCATCTTCCGTTGTTAACGTTTTTGCGGATGAAACTTCACGATAACGTGGTAGCATATGTTAGAGACCCAGGCTTGGTGCTGGCACTTGTGTTGGGAGACCGAGACATGCTGGACCAGGAGCATCAAGAGCGTTGGCGGCGTTTAGGCATATCGCATCTCTTGGCCATTTCTGGGATGCATGTAGGTCTGGTCGCGATGAGTCTTGGGGTCGTAGTGAAGCGACTGCCCTTGGGTCCCTTGCTGCAACTTGTTATTATCCAAGTTGTACTCCTAGTCTACATTGTTGTAGCAGGAAGTGGTGCATCTGCATGGAGAGCCCTTCTTACAAGCTTGTTGGGGGGATATGCTGCTCTGGTCCGACTGCGACAAGATCCCTTGGATCTATGGGCTACGGCGGGCTGGATCCTTCTATTGGTGAAGCCAACTCTGCTCTTTGACCTTGGATTTACCCTTTCCTTTGCAGCATCAGGTGGAATTTTACTATGGAGTCCCAACCTCCAAGTAGACTCGTGGTTCAAGAATCGAATTCTACGCTACGTCGTTAACTCTCTCTTGATCTCCACCATCGCGCAATTAAGCCTGGCTCCGCTCTTGTTTGGTCACTTTGGAGAGATGGCTGTTTTGGGATCGTTGGCGACTCTGGTCTTTTTGCCCTGCGTCATACTTCTGTTGATCGGTGGCTTCTTTGTCGCGTTGGGAATGGGACCCTTTGGATTTGGTTTTTTGCTCAACAACGTGATGGCCTTAATAGAGGGCCTAGAGCATGTACTTCTTCCTTTTGCCAAGCAATGGACTCTTGGTACTTGGACCCAGACGGAGGTCTATGTATGTTGGTGCGTTTTCGTTTACGCTGGATGGCGCTTGCGTAAACCGCGCCTTACGAGACCCAAAAGAACAGTGTCGCAGCTTGTTACGATCGCAACAGTTATCTTCTTTGTTCTTAGCCTGCCTCCAGCGGTGCGCAGGCCCCTTGAGGTTACCGCGATCAATGTCGGACAAGGCGATTGTTATTATGTCAGGACCCCGAGTGGGTTACATCTCTTGATCGACGGAGGAGGCGACTCTGTCTACTGGCAAGAACGTGGGAGAGATGTAGGAAAGGAACGCCTTGTACCGTATCTAACACATCGTCAAGTGCCCCGCCTCGATTATGTCATCGTTTCTCATCCCCACGAGGATCATCTTTTTGGACTCTTGGCTGTCTTGGAGAATTTCGAGGTGGGTATGATCATTGACAATGGGCATGAGCATACGAGCCCGACCTATGAGCGATATGTGGAACTCTTGGCGGACAAGGGAATTGGCTATCATGTGGGTCGTCGGGGAGACAATTTATATCTCGGCGATGGCATTACTCTTAGTGTGTTATATCCAGAAAGACTGAGAGAGAATCTTCCCTCGACTCATAACAACAATTCCTTGCTCCTTCGGCTTCAATATGGTGGCTTGGGCCTCTTGTTTACCGGAGATTTGGAAAGTGCAGTGCTTTATGACTTGGCCCACGCCCTCGGCTCCGATCTTCGTGCCCAATGGATGAAGGTACCGCATCACGGCAGTCGAGGAAGCCTTAATGAAGAGTTCTATCAAATGGTCGACCCCAACTGGGCGATGATATCCGTCGGTCCAAATAGCTTCGGACATCCGCACAAAGAAGTGACAGATTTCTTGGACCAAAGGAAAATCATCTGGCGAACAACGCTGGAAGGAGCGGAAACTTTTCAGGTTTGGTGGGGATTCTGGGGCAGGTTTCGTTCGTCTCGATCATGAATAAGTAGGTGAGGTGATGAACTGTGACTTTACACGAAGTCCTCGCAAAGATTGAAACGGGCTCGTTACCACGTGTACTCTTTGTTCATGGGCCAGAGACGCATTGGCATGATCAGATCTATAGAGCACTTAAGAAACGGAATTCTGAGGACACTCTCGCAGAGTTTAACTGGTCCGTCTTTCATGGAAGTAAGGACTTCGACCTAGGTCCTCTCTTGGCCGAGCTTGGTGTAGTAGCTTGGGGTGATGGACATAAAATCGTGGTTTTGCGAGACGCAGAACTGATCCCTGCCGCCAAGATGGATGAACTAGTCTCCTGGATTGAGCAGAATCCGGATTCAAATAGCGTAACGATCTTTTCGAACAAAGTGGATAAACGCCTTAAGTATGTGAAGACCCTGAGGCAGATAGGGATAGAGATTGACTGTCAGCCAATCCAAGGGGATCAAGCCGTTCGATACGTATT
Organism: Bacillota bacterium; assembly: GCA_012837925.1. Taxonomy (GTDB): domain Bacteria; phylum Bacillota; class Limnochordia; order Darwinibacteriales; family Darwinibacteriaceae; genus UBA5420. The sequence goes on along the minus strand of DUQE01000168.1, from coordinate 10,318 downwards.
GGATCTATGTACCGAGCAGGGCAAGAGTATGAAAAGGGGCACAGCTGAGCTTTTTTTAGAAACAGTCGGCACAGAACTGCTGACTATTCAAAACGAGTTGGAGAAGCTGCTCGCTTTGAGTGGGGACCGTGAAGAAATCACTCCTGATGATATCAAGAGCATTTCCTGCCTTGCTCCGGGGGAAATCGCGGATAGGATCATCTTTCAGATGACAGATTTTATTGTACAAAAGAAGCGTACAGAGGCCTTGAATGTGCTGAACATGCTTATGGTGGCAGGCGAACCTGCACTACGCATTCTGCCCGTAATTGAAAGACAGTTGCGACTCTTATTAGCTGCCAAGACCGCTACAGCCAATTTGGACGATGTAGCGAGGCAGATGGGAGAAACAAATTCCTATCCGCTGAAAAAAACCAAAGAGCACACCAAATCGTATGAACTCCAGGAGATCTTTCGCGGATTTGAAGCGGTTCTCCATGCGGACAGTGAGCTGAAACTCGGAGTACCCGGCGACCAGGTCTTGACGGACCTCATCATTAAGTTGACGTAATTGCGAGCAAAACAAAACGCCTCATCCATGTGGAAGGGCGTTTTCTTTTTATGCTTGTTTCGCTAGATTTCTAGTCAAACGGGACTTCTTACGAGAAGCAGCATTCTTGTGAATGAGTCCCTTAGCGGCAGCCTTGTCCAAAGCCTTAATTGCCTTTTGAAGGTGGGCAGGGGCGTTTGCTGGATCGTTCGCCAAAGCGGCCTCGTATCTTTTGATCGTGGTTCGCAGAGCCGATTTATGTGCGGCGTTACGTACACGTTTGGATTCGTTAACACGGATTCTCTTTTCAGCTGATCTACTAGTGGCCAAACCAATTCACCTCCTCGGGCAAATTTACCCTGTTATTATAACACTAGACTCAACGAAGTTCAATAGTCTGTATGGTCTTGGAATAACGTTTTTCCTTTCGGTTAATCTAAACTTGACTGGAGGAGAGAATATGTCAAGACAGAATCAACGTGATCGTTTGTTTGAGACCTACAATATCCGTACAGACTTAGCTCTAGAATCCCACCAAGCCGTAATTGAGCACGAAGGACCCCCTGAGCTTCCCGGTGTTCAAGTACATACAGAACAGGAAGAGGGAATCACTCTGACTCGGATTACCGTGGAAAACGATCTAGGCGCTCAGATGATGGGCAAGGCCCCAGGGAACTATTCTACCGTCGAAGCACCCGGGCTGCGTGTCCATAATCGGGATCTTCAGGAACGAATCGCCGAACTATTGGCCCAGGAAATCGAGTGGTTCTTTGAACAGGCCGAACTCGAAGCAGAGGATGCTGTTCTGGTCGTTGGTTTGGGAAACTGGAACGCCACTCCTGACGCCTTGGGGCCGAAAGCCGTAGAGAACCTCATGGTGACCAGGCATCTCCTGGAAATGTCCCCTCCAGAATTGCGACATGGTTTACGTCCAATCTCAGCGATAGCTCCCGGAGTGTTAGGACTCACCGGTATCGAAACGGGAGAAATTATCATGGGAGTGGTCGATCGTATTGGTGCCAAGGCTGTTATTTGCATCGACGCCTTGGCCAGCCGTAGTGTCGATCGGCTGTGCAGCACCATTCAAGTCTCTGACACAGGAATTCACCCGGGGGCCGGGGTTGGCAATCGTCGACTCGCCATCAACAAAGAGACACTGGGCATACCAGTCATTGCTATTGGTGTACCCACCGTTGTTCACGCAGTCACAATTGTCTCTGATGCTATGGACTTAATTGAGAAAGGTAGCATTTCAAGTCCCGAAGGAGAACAGATGCCCCAGCGTGTCAAGTTCAGCATAGATCCCGAAGCTATCATGGGGGGTCGAAGACAAGCGAGTAACAACGAAAACTATTCATCGCAGGACAAGAGACAAATTATACACCAGGTTCTAGAACCCTACTTTGGTAACATGATCGTGACTCCCAAGGAAATCGACCTACTCATTGACGAAGTGTCCGACGTAATTGCCGGTGCTCTGAACACGTCGTTCCATGAGGGTGTCAGTTATGACGAGGTCTTTAAGTACTTGAGTTAGTCCTTTCTGCGAAGAGGTTCTTTGATCAGAATGTGTCCACCAATGGATTCGATGCTCTCGCCGTTCACTAGGATCTGTACTGTTTCAATTTCCGGGAACTCTGTAAGGGTTTGGACAATGGCCTCAACAAGATAGGCTTCCATGAGTGACCCTCCAGGAAAATCGTCCTTGATCTCGGCACTAAAATTCGCGGTGGCTAATTTGCCTTGAACCACCAAGTTAAGTAGCTTTGTTCCCTTGGGCACGGCTTCGAAAAACTCTTCGTCAGCCAAAGGGCCATTTAGTAATGCCTGCATGGCCACGGCTGGGCTCGGCGAACCTTCAATGTTTCTTTCGACTGGCACGAGGAAGAAGTCCGTTGGAGTAGCTTCGATCAAGTAGATTACAACGTGACTGTCACCAGATGCTCGTTGCTGGTAGAAAGAAAACAGAGAATAGGCCCCAAATACGAGTACAATCACCAGCAGACTGGTGAGGAAGACCTTAAACCTACGCATACTATCCTTCCCTCCCGAGGAAATGGCTGCCTTCAGTCTATCATATTTTCTCTTGCTGACAAATATATTTGGCAAGAGAAGAGGTGGTGGCATGCGTTTTCGACTCAGGAGGGTGTATTCTAGGATTCGCCGCCGTACTAGGAAGATTGGTCATGGATTTCAAGTAATCCCCCTGATGGTTCTAGCGCTCTTGGTGTTATCCCTCTCTCTGAGCGGGTATCACTTGCTGTTCAAAGAAGGCGGTCTTGATTATTCTGTAGCACGGCTCCTTCTTGACCAAGGCATGCCCACTACAGCACGGAGCCTAGATGATACGCCTAATGAGTCCTTCGATTTAGCGTCGTTTCTCCATTGGCTCACCGGCTTTGATTTACGTGACCCGTTAAGTCTCATGGTGGCTACGCTCCCCGCTTCGCCTCATGGACTACTTGACATGAGGGTTTGGGAGGAACGCCCCTTTGTCTTTATACAAGAGTTGTCCTTTGCGCCCGATCCGGTGCGTCCACCATCTGCGCCCCGCTCTGAGCAGAGCTCCCCAAGTGAGATACTCGCGGTCGGACCTAAGGTGTTAATCTATCACACCCACACGTCGGAGAATTATCTAGGACGAGCCATATCGACCGGTCAGTCCACCGAAGCTCACTACCAATTCCGCAACATGGCTGATCCCACGATTACAGGGGTGATGGCTGTTGGGCGCCACCTGTCTAACGCATTGACGAGCCTGGGCCTTCAGGCTGTGCACGAGAGTCGCATTCATACATTGCCAACGATCAACAGTTCCTACAGCAATTCTGAAAAGACCGTGCGGGACATCCTGAACAGGCATAAGGATTACGATATGGTCATTGATTTGCACCGAGATGCTGGCGTTCCCAACCCGACTGTGCTTATTAACGGACGCGAGGTAGCCCGCCTTGTGCTCGTTGTCGGCACTGCGCAGAATATTCCCTTATCACATCCGAACTATCAGCAGAATCTAGATTTTGCCTACAGAATAAAGAGTGTGTGCGATGCGATGTATCCCGGCCTAATGCGCCCCGTGCAGGTACACAGGGAGGCTAGGTATAACCAGCACTTGCATCCTGGCAGTCTCATTGTGGAACTAGGCTCCGTAGAAAACACTCTGGAGGAAGCTTTGTTAGCGGCGGAACTCTTGGCCAATGTTTTGGCTAAGGTGCTCTAACAGGATTTAGCTCTTCGAAGGCGAATCTTTCTTGTTGTTGCCAAGAAGAGGAGCGAGAAAGATTGGAAAATGAGAATAGAGAACAGGTTGCTAAGGCTGCCTCTATAGTAATGTTGGCCATTTTGGTCAGTCGCATTTTAGGTTTTATTAGAGAACGCGCTGTGGCGGAAGTGTTTGGACGTACAGCCACCACAGACGTTTTTTTTGCTGCTTTTGCTTTACCGGACTTGATGTACCAACTCTTGGTGGGGGGAGCTTTGAGCTCTGCCTTTATTCCGGTATTCACGCAGTATTTGGCGAAGGATGACGAGAAGGAAGCGTGGTATGTGGCGAGTGTTTTCCTGAACACCACCTTTCTAATTCTTTTGCTGATCATGGTGTTGGGTGTAGTTTTCACGCCTAGTCTGGCGCCGCTTGTAGGTATGGGTTTTTCAGGGGAACAGCGTGATCTCTTAGTGTTACTCATGCGAGTGACCTTCCCGGCCGTATTCTTTACTGCCCTGGCAGGACTATGTATGGGAGTGCTTCACTCCTATCAAAAGTTTCTCTTGCCAGCACTGGGACCCATCGTTTACAACATGGGACAGATTCTAGGTGCGTATATTCTGGGACCCATCATAGGCATCATGGGTATGGCTGTTGGGACCGTGTTAGGGGCCATGGGCAACTTCGGCATCCAGTTTCCAGCTGTTTTGCGGAGAGCGAAGAAACACTATCGGCCGATTCTGGACTTCAAGCATCCGGGTATTCGCCGCATGGTGATGTTGATGCTCCCAGCGATTGTTGGACTATCCATATCCCAGGTTAATGTGATCATAAGCCAGAACCTGGCTTCGACTTTGGAGACAGGCTCCATCGTTGCCCTTCGTCTGGCTAATCGTCTGATCAACTTTCCCCTAGGCATATTCGCCATGGGAATTTCTACTGCGGTCTTTCCTACCTTAGCGCGCCTTACCGCTCGCGGGGAGACACAGGAGTTTAGCCGAACTCTCTCTTTTGGTCTCCGTATTGTCTTTTTCATCACGATTCCGTCAGCTGTTGGCATGGCTTTCTTAAGGGTGCCAATTGTTCGTCTGCTTTTCGAGAGTGGAGAGTTTTATGCAGCGGATACTCTCGCTACAGCGTTTGCACTCCTTTTTTATGTTCCGGGTTTGATTGCACAGTCAGCACTGCAAGTGACCACTCGGGGGTTTTATTCCTTGCAGGACACGAAGACTCCAGTGAAAATTGGTTTTGTCACCGTCGTGGTGAATTTCTTACTAAGCCTGGCCTTTCTTAATTGGACGAATCTGGGCGCAGGTGGCTTAGCCTTTGCTTATTCACTGAGCTCCATCTTCAACATGCTTCTTGCCTTAGGAATCCTGGGTAAGCGGGTTGGCAGCTTGGTCGACGGACGCATGTGGGCGACCTTCGCCAAGTCCACGATCGCTTCTCTGCTCATGGGCATAAGCGCCTACTATACTGCGTCCTTCCTGGAATCATATCTATCCATGACCTCAAAGCTTGGACAGCTCCTGCAGACCTTTGCCGCCATTGGAGTGGGGGTTGCGGTATACTTGGTGCTCAGTTTTGTCTTGAAGATGGAGGAAACAGACTTTGTCCTTGGGTTGGTGCGCAACAAACTTAAGGCCAGAGGCTAATTCGCCAGTGTTTTGAAAATGACCATGCCTATGATATAATGTGAGCAGATTATCTTTATGAAGGAATTGGTAGACGTATGGTTCAAGAGAACATTCGGAACTTTTGCATAATTGCCCATATTGATCATGGAAAGTCCACCCTTGCGGACCGCATTTTGGAGCACACGGGAGCGGTGAGCCAGAGAGACATGTCCGAACAAGTCTTGGACTCCATGGACCTTGAACGCGAGCGGGGGATCACGATTAAGCTGAAGGCCGTGCGCCTCAACTATCGGGCTAAGGACGGCCAAGAATATGTCTTGAATCTCATCGACACTCCCGGCCACGTTGACTTCTCCTACGAAGTATCCCGAAGTCTTGCTGCGTGTGAAGGAGCGCTGCTTGTGATTGACGCGTCCCAAGGTATTGAAGCACAGACCCTCGCCAATTTATACTTGGCCTTGGATCATGACCTGGAGATTATTCCGGTTATTAACAAGATCGATCTTCCCAACGCGGACCCCGAAAGAGTGATCCGTGAACTTGAAGACAATATTGGCATTCCAGGGGAAGAAGCGCTTTTGGTTAGTGCCCGCACCGGTGTAGGAATAGAGGACATATTGGAGACGATCGTAAGGCGTGTTCCTGCGCCTAAGGGAGATCCCGGGGCTGCGACGCGCGCTATGATTTTTGACTCCCATTATGATCAATACCGCGGTGCCGTGGCTTACGCTCGAGTAGTCGATGGTTCTATTAAGGTTGGTGACATCATTCAGATGATGAGCACCGGTAGGAAATTTGAGGTTACGGATCTAGGAGTGTTGCGGCCTAGTTTAGTGCGCGTAGAGTCTTTAGGACCTGGCGATGTAGGATGCATTATTGCTAGTATGAAAGACGTGCGAGACACTCGGGTCGGGGATACGATTACGGTAGCTTCGAGACCGGCCACAGAACCCTTAGCAGGCTACCGCCCTGCCAAACCCATGGTCTATTGCGGTTTGTATCCTGTGGTCAATGAAGAATACACGGATCTGCGAGACGCATTGGACAAGCTTCAACTCAATGATGCTGCACTCACTTATGAGGCGGAGTCGTCGGTGGCCTTAGGTTTTGGGTATCGGTGCGGTTTTCTCGGTCTACTCCATCTGGAGATCGTTCAGGAACGTCTTGAGCGTGAGTTTGATCTCAACTTGATTACGACTGCCCCGAGTGTTGTCTACCAAGTAGTGCTCACAGACGGAAGCATGCGAGAGGTGGACAATCCATCAGCCCTGCCTCCTATTACAACAATTGACCATATCAAAGAGCCCTTTGTTAAGGCATCGATCCTCGTGCCGGATGAGTTTGTAGGAGCAGTAATGGATGTATGCCAGGACCGTCGAGGTATCTTTGTCAACATGGAGTACATTACTCCTGAACGAGCGAGGCTAGAATACGAACTTCCGTTGGCGGAGATCCTCATGGACTTCTTCGATCGTTTGAAGTCACGGACCAAGGGGTACGCGTCACTAGATTATGAGTTCATTGGCTACCGCGAATCAAAGGTCGTGAAACTGGACATTCTGCTGAACGGTAATCCGGTGGACGCCCTATCTTGCATTGTTCATCAAGACAAGGCTGCCGCGAGGGGACGCGGTTTAGCTGAAAAGCTGAAAGAAGTCATTCCCAGACAGCAGTTTGAGGTTCCCATTCAGGCAGCGATCGGAAACAAGATCATCGCCCGTGAGACGGTACGTGCTTTGCGCAAAGACGTCTTGGCCAAATGTTACGGTGGCGATATCAGTCGAAAACGCAAGCTCTTGGAGAAACAAAAAGAGGGTAAGAAGCGCATGAAGAGCTTGGGTAGCGTGGATGTTCCCCAGGAAGCCTTTATGGCCATTTTGAAAGTGGACTAGGATGGGTTAATCATGGGCGTGTATGTGCATATTCCCTTCTGTGAGCAGAAGTGTTATTATTGCGATTTTCATTCGGTAGTTGCAGGCGACGAGGAGAGTTTCTCTTCTGTTGTCAGCGACTACTTTCTTTCGCTACGGCGCGAAGCACTGTATTACAAAAAGCTCTGGGAAGATAGGGCTCTGCGCACAATCTTTATCGGTGGTGGTACACCGAGTATAGTTCCCGCAGAACAGCTCGCGTCCTTTATCCTCTTTCTCCGCAACGAGCTCCCCTTTGTCGCTGAACCTGAGATCACGATCGAGGCGAATCCGCACTCGTTGCACTATGAAGGAGCGGCCGTGTTGTCTAAGGCGGGAGCAAACCGGGTGAGTCTTGGAGTACAAGCATTTCAGAACAGGCTGCTTAAGGCTATAGGAAGAGTTCACACTAGCGACCAGATAGGGCAGAGTGTGGGCGCTTTAAAAAGGGCTGGAATCACCAACATCAATCTGGACCTGATGTTTGGACTACCCGGTCAGGGTATCTCTGACTGGACGGAGACCCTTAGGGAAGCTGTTGCGCTGCGGCCAACGCACCTATCCTGCTATGGTTTGATTCTTGAAGATGAGACTCCCTTGGCTCGATGGGTGTCTGCGGGAATTGTGCATTTGCCAAGCGACGATGAACAGGCCGAGATGTACGATCTGGCTTGTGAGATGCTGAAGGAAGAAGCATACGAGCATTATGAGATTTCCAACTTTTGTGAACCTGGCATGGAGTGCCAGCATAACCTTCTTTACTGGCATAACGAACCTTTTATCGCCCTAGGGAGTGGGGCGACCGGGTACATTGACGGTTTTCGGTATAAGAACATGCCCGATATTCAAGGGTATATAGAGAGTTGGACTCGTCATACTCCTTATTATGAGTACACTGACCAGGTGTCCTTGGACCAGGAGATGGACGAGACAATGATGGTGGGTATGCGTTTACTTCGCGGGGTTGAGGAAGAGGCTTTTTTCCGGCGCTACCAGGTGAGCTTTCGCGACATCTATAGAGAACCCATAGAGGATCTCTTGGCTAAAGGACTCGTGCAAGAGAGCAACGGGTGTTTGCGCGTGACTCGTCAGGGGCTTTTCTTGGAAAACATGGTGTCTGGAGCGTTTCTAAGGTAGGTTGTATACCTCTTGACAAACGCACTACGAAATGATATTTTATGGTCAAAAGCTGTTAGCACTCCCGTATGGTGAGTGCTAAAAAGGGGGGGAAGGTGAAATCATGTTGGACGAACGAAAGCGATTGGTGCTTAGGGCGATTATCGATAGCTACATCGAAACCGCAGAACCAGTGGGTTCACGTACAATCGCTCGAAAACATGATTTAGGCGTTTCTCCAGCCACGATTCGTAATGAAATGGCTGACCTAGAGGAGACGGGGTACTTGCAGCAACCTCATGTGTCCGCGGGGCGAGTTCCCTCTGACAAGGGCTATCGCTTCTATGTTGACGCGTTGATTGAACCTTACGTGTTTCCAGGAGTCGAACTTCGAAAATTGCACGAAGAAATGTTGAACGCACAGCCAAGTACAGAACGTAGGATCCATGAGGCAGCGCGCCTGTTGGCCTTCTTAACCCAGTCTGTCTCGTTGATCGTGGCACCAAGCACAGACCAATTGGTCTTTAAGCATTTGCAACTCGTGCCTTTAGAAGACACAGGTATTCTCGTGACGATCGTGCTGCACCCTGGAATCGTCAAGAATCGTCTCATCCGGACGAAGAGAGATTATTCGCCCGATCAGATTTTCGAACTTTCCACCGCTCTGAACCAAAAACTCAAAGGCATCACGTACCGAGAGTTGGGGCCTACCATTTTTACTGAGGTCATTCGCGACTATGGAGAGATCGGCAAGGCACTTGTCGAGCTGATTCTCCAGGGTTTGGCGGAGGACAAAGGGGAACAGATCTATGCGTCGGGCACGGTCAACATTCTAAACCAGCCCGAGTTTCGAGATGTGGACAGGGCAATCGCACTGTTTGAAGCGCTCGAGGAAAAGGAACATTTGTTAAGTCTTCTCGGCGCCGCGGCCAAGTCCAGCGGTGTGCAAGTAGCCATCGGTACAGAAAACGTATCGGCGGCCATGCAAGCATGTAGCTTGGTCACTTGCACATATTACGTGGGTGATGATGTGGTGGGAACGATCGGTGTCATTGGGCCTACCAGGATGGACTACGCTCGGGTGATGGCAGCCGTTGACATGGTGTCTCACGCATTGAGCTCTTTATTAACCGAAGAAAAATAAGTATGACTGAAGGCGACCCTTGAGGCCAAGGGTCATTTTTCTGAACAAGGGGGTATCTTGGTGACGGAACAGGAAGACATGATGGAAGAACGTACGGAAGACGTTGAAGAGATGACAGAGGAATCGGCCTGTGACTGTTCTGAAGAACTTGAACAACTTGAACGTGACAAGGCTCAGCTCAGCCAACAGTTGCTTCGCTTGAAAGCCGACTTTGACAACTTTCGACGTCGTACACAGATGCAGATCGTAGAAGTCACGCGGGACGCGAACAAGAACTTGATTGAGGATCTCTTACCTATCCTAGATAATTTCGAGCGAGCCCTGCAGTCGGACAGCGAGGATGCACAGCAGGATCCATTTATCCAGGGTATGGCCATGGTGTATAATGGCCTAATGGCAACCCTGGCCAACCACGGGTTGCAGCCTATCGCCGCCAAGGGGGAGCTTTTTGACCCATGCCTGCACGAAGCAGTTGCAATGGAAGGCGAGGAAGGCGATGATTGTTTAGTCGTGCTGGAGCAGATTCAAACAGGCTACCTGTTTAATGAAAAAGTACTTAGACATACCAAAGTTTTAGTCGGACAGAACAAGGAGGAAGAGAAATGTCAAAAGTAATCGGTATTGACTTAGGAACAACCAACTCCGTTGTGGCGGTTATGGAGGGTGGAGAACCCATCATCATTCCTAATGCTGAGGGCTCAAGAACTACTCCTTCTGTTGTGGCGTTCACAAAAGACGGCGAGCGCATCGTTGGTCAAGGTGCCAAACGCCAGGCCG
>DUQE01000167.1 GCA_012837925.1 Bacillota bacterium | reverse complement strand
TGGTATGGACCACTTTGCCTTCCATATCAACTCTTGTCACTTCGCCACGGATGATCTCTGCTCCGAACGACTTGGCGTGGTCGGTAAACGCCTGCATCAGGTCAGGTCCGGTCGTGCCACGGGCGAAACCTGGATAGTTCTCCATATCTTCTGTTGTCGCAGCCTGGCCACCTGGAGCACCTTTCTCTATTAAGAGCGTGCTGAGCCTGGAGCGTGCACCATAGATCGCCGCAGCTAGACCACCTGGGCCACCGCCAACAATAATCACATCATAAACGTTTTGGGTCATACAGTTTTTCCTCCTTTGTATTGTTATCGTCAACGCGAAGGGACTTCGGACCGTTAACGACTCCTTACCTTATGTAACAAAAAAGGCTGAACACGAGAATGACGCAATCGGAGATTGCGTGTTCCATTTGAGCATATCATTAAATTGTCAGGCTTGGCAATAGAATTTGTGAAGAAACCTGCAATACTTTAAGGTCGCCTTTTGACCGGGGATTGCACAGTGAAGGATTAGGTTTTCAGTTGTCGAAGATGACAAGAGAGCATTCCCATTTGGGAGCAATTGGAGGTACAAGAATTGATTAAACAAGCAACACAAATCGCTCTAGACGCTGGAGAGATCTTGATCGAAAAGCGTGCAGCTGGTCTTACCATCGAACATAAGGGCAGTATTGATCTTGTCACTGACGCCGATCGTGCTTCGGAGAAATACATCGTGGAACAACTCAAAAAGTCTTTTCCGCACCATGGCATTCTTGGGGAGGAAGGAACAAGAGTTGAGGGTAGCAGTGACTTCCTGTGGGTAATCGACCCCATCGATGGAACTACGAATTTCGCTCATGGCTTTCCCTATTTCTCCATTTCCCTAGGCCTGCTGCGCGGTGATGAAGTAGTGCTGGGTGTTGTGTATAATCCCGTAACCAAGGAGTGTTTTGCGGCCGAACTCGGAAGCGGAGCCTTTCTAAACGGGGAGAGGATCTCGGTTTCCAAGATCGAGACTTTGCACGAAAGCCTTTTGGCGTCTGGTTTTCCCTATGATATTGCCACAACGAAGGAAGACAATATCAAGTCGTTTGAAATCGCGACCAAAGTGTCGCAAGGAGTTCGTTGTTTGGGCTCGGCGGCCCTGGATCTGTGCCACGTGGCTGCAGGGCGTCTGGAAGGCTTCTGGGAGCTCTCGTTGCATCCTTGGGACATTGCCGCGGGTAGTATCGTTGTTACAGAAGCAGGAGGTCGTGTTTCAGGTTGTCGTGGGCAGAAGTTTCGACCCCTGGGGCATGAAGTATGTGCCTCTAATGGACGAGTTCATGATGAGCTTCTAGCACTGTTAACCGGAGTGGAACCATGAGCACGAGAACTCGCAGTTTTGGCTCTTCCAGCAGGGAAAGCCATGACTCATCAAGCTTCTACAATCGCCGTCTCTATGGTTCCGTACAAGAAGTAGACCTTCGAGACGAGGATCTCAACGAGGTACCTGGCCAATATCTCAACCAGGTCCTGCGAGGTGATTCCAGAGATCTCTCTTTTATTCCCGACAACTCCACACAACTAATGATCACTTCGCCTCCGTATAATGTAGGGAAAGACTATGATGAAGACCTGAGCCTGGAGGAGTACCTGGAGCTGATTCATGATGTTATGAAGGAAATTCATCGCATCTTAATCCCAGGTGGTAGGGCCTGCATCAACGTAGCCAATGTGGGGCGCAAACCGTATCTTCCACTGAACCATCTGATCAACCAGATCATGCTTGAGCTTGGTTTTTTTATGCGGGGCGAGATCATTTGGGATAAGGGAGCTAGCGCCGGCAGTTCCTGTGCCTGGGGAAGCTGGCAGTCTCCCTCGAACCCTGTCCTGCGCGATGTTCATGAGTACATTATGATCTATACCAAGGCCTGCTTTGGAAGGAAGGACAGTGTTAGCGAAGATAGAGCAAGCACTATCACCCGCGATGAGTTTTTGGAGTACACCAAGAGCATTTGGACCTTCACCGCAGAATCAGCACGAAGGGTGAAGCATCCTGCTCCGTTTCCTGTGGAGCTTCCCTACCGGTTGATCCAACTTTACTCGTACTCAGACGATATCATAGTCGATCCATTCTGTGGTAGTGGAACTACTTGTCTAGCTGCCCTCCAGACGGGACGCAGGTTTATTGGGGTGGACATTGACGAACGCTATGTAGAAGTGGCCATACAACGCATCGCCGCATCTCGAGAGAAGTAAGTTCAGGAAAGATAGGTGAGAAGTATGACTGAATGGCTACTGAGGCGTTTCGTGGGAGATTACGAGAACATCATGGATCCTAAGACACGAAAGTCTGTGGGGAGCTTTGCCAGTTGGACTGGGATTTTTATTAATGTACTGCTCGTGTTGGGCAAAATCGTCGCGGGACTGTTCGCCGGAAGTCTTGCTGTAGTGGCGGACGGTCTCAACAATTTGATGGATGGGGCCGGTTCGATCATTACCCTCGTGGGTCTGAAGATGGCTGCGAAGAAGGCCGATGACGAACATCCACATGGACATGGACGTTACGAGTACATCGCAGGTTTGGCAGTAGCGGTTTTGGTCTTGGTGGTGGGAATTGAACTGGCCAGAAGCGGGATCGCAGAGATTATCAGTCCCAGTCCCGTCTCCTTTGGCCCTGTAATTCTAGTGATCCTAGTTGTGTCGGTAGTCGTCAAGGTCTGGATGGCAACATTCTATCGAAGTCTAGGTGCCCGCATTGACTCATCACCCCTCAAGGCGGTTGCAGTGGACAGTCGCAATGATGCGCTCGCTACAGGAGCAGTCTTGGTGAGTGCGGTCGTGAGTCGTCTCACTGGGTTGGCACTCGACGGGTGGGCTGGTCTTGGGGTCGCCCTTTTCATTCTCTATAACGGTGCTGGTCTTGTGAGAGATACGATTAGTCCCTTGGTGGGCGAAGCTCCTTCAGAGGAACTGGTGGACTACATTTCAGAGAAGATTGCATCGTACGAAGGTGTACTGGGGATTCATGACCTCATTATCCACGACTATGGACCCGATCGCCGCTACGTTAGTGCTCATGTGGAAATGCCCAGCGACTGGGATCCTTTGGTCACGCATGAAATCATCGATCGCATCGAGCGAGATTTCTTGGAGTACGACAGAATCCATATGATCATTCACTACGATCCAGTTGAACCAGACAGTCACCAGTAGACATGGGAGATTTCCTCGCAGGGCAGATCCTTTGAGAGGTGCTGATATGACCGTTTTGCTGATTTTTTGTCATTAGGTGGACGGATGAGGTTGACTATGCGTTACTCGGCAGCACTATCGAGTCTAATATGCTGGATAAGGCTGACTGTATTACGTTTTGGAGGAAGTAGGCATGATGGAGTCGGGGCAGCAAACGCAGAGACTGGATCCAAAAGGTGTGGCCTATGCAGTAGTCGCGTTTTTAATCTGGGGAGTTTTACCCCTTTACTGGAAGATGCTCAGCTCGGTGGGAGCCATCGAGGTTTTGATGCACCGCATTCTGTGGTCTTTTGCCTTTACGGCGACCTTGGTGTTGTTCCGAGGACAGTGGAAAGAGGCCCGTGCAGTTCTCATCGATCCAGCAAAGAGGCGAGTCGTAGTCTTGGGTGCGATCCTAATTGGTCTGAACTGGGGAATCTACATTTGGGCCGTCATGGCTGATCAGGTGGTGCAGACGAGCCTGGGTTACTACATTAATCCGCTCCTTAGCGTCCTCTTAGGGATTCTTGCCTTTCGTGAGCGGCTAAACTTCTGGCAGCTCGTGTCCTTTGCCCTGGCTTTTGCGGGTGTTCTGGTCATCACCGTCCAACACGGTAAAGTGCCCTGGATCTCCCTGTCCTTGGCTCTGTGTTTTGGCCTCTATGGCATGATCAAAAAGAAGGCCAAGATAGAATCGGCAATAAGTCTCATGCTCGAGACAGCAACCCTATTACCGCTCGCTCTAGGCTATCTTGTTTATCTGCAGTTTAGGGGCACAACTTCGTTTGGCTCGTCGATGGGGACCACCGCACTCCTGACTCTATCGGGGGTTCTGACAGCAATGCCGCTTCTATGGTTTTCTCAGGCCACACAGAGAATTCCCCTTTCTACAGTGGGATTTACCCAATACTTCACACCGACGATGATGCTGATTATTGGGGTCGTACTATATAAAGAGCCGTTTACCAGAGGTCATCTCTTGGGATTTGTCTTGATCTGGATTGCCTTAGCCGTCTTTTCTCTGTCGCAGCTCGCATGGATGCATAAGTTCCAGCCCAAGTGGTCTGGAAGGTCATCTGCAATGTAGAGTAGCCGTACATTCCTGCCTTTTCCTAACACGGGGATCAGGCAGGATTTTTTTACCGGGTGTTTGTTGACTTTCTGTAAACTGACTAGCCACTGAAAAAAATCTCTAATCTGCCCAAAAGTACGAGGTAATAGGCTAAACCGGAGAACCGCGTCTACGAGATTCGTAGGTTTTTGGAAAATTGGGGAGGACATTGCCGGAACGCGTGGAAATAGTAGAACAGATGAGCAACAAAATATTAAAAAGGAGTGTTGAAATGGTTAGGAAAAGCAGTATGTTGGTTGCTGTTGCACTACTCGTTGTAATGGCGTTTAGTGCAGTGGCCGGTGCAAGTAATGACACTTTAGTCATTGCCTCTGGCGCAGAAGCAGTAGGTCTGGATCCTCGACTCGAAACGGACGTACCATCCTTTGAAAGAATCAACTTGATCAACCAAGCATTGGTACAGTTCGCAACGAACATGGAACTGGAGCCTGCTCTGGCAACCGAGTGGACCGTCAGCGATGATACCATGACTCTTTGGTTCAAGTTGCGTGAAGGTGTCAAATGGCATGATGGAGTACCTTTCACAGCCGAAGACGTCAAATACACCTATGAGTGGGTTCTGAATCCCGACAACGGTGCGCTGAACATGGGTCTGTATGCGGACATCGAAGAAATCGAAGTCGTGAATGATCACGAAGTGATTTTCCGCCTAAAGAACCCCAATGCATTCTTGATGAACAACATTGCACGTATGCCCATTACGCCTAAGCATGATGGCGACCGTGCAGACTTCCGTCAAAGCCCAATTGGTACCGGTCCATACAAGTTCGTTTCCTGGACTCGTGATGATCGTATGATCCTGGTCGCCAACGAAGAGTACTGGGGCGGAAAACCAATTATCCCGAACATTGTTTTCCGTGCTATTCCAGAGAACTCCACCCGTCTGCTTGCCTTTGAAGCCGGCGAAGTTGACATCTATCAAGGCGGAATGGTAGCACAAGAAATTGGTCGTCTTGAAGCCGATCCTAAGTATGTCGTGCAAAGAACGCCAGGCACAGGCTACAACTACCTTGGCTTCAACACCAAAGTTGGTGCACTGTCCGACGTACGTGTGCGTCAAGCCGTGAGCCATCTGATTAACCGTGAAGGTATCGTGAAGAACGTACTTAACGGTATCGGAACACCTGGTATTGGTCCTGTATCGATGTCGCTTCCTTGGTTCAACGAGAACGTGGTGCGCTATGAGTACAGCATCGAAAAGGCACAAGAGTTGCTGAGAGAAGCCGGCTATGGTCCTGGCGAAATTAACCTCCGACTCTTCACCAACGAGAACCCAGACCGTATGCGTATTGCAGAAATTCTGCAGTATGAGTGCCAACGTGCTGGAATCAACGTGGAAGTCATCATCGAAGAGTGGGGTGCATACCTCGCAAGAGTGCAAGAGACAGATGACTTTGACATCTTTATTCTAGGCTGGTCGGGTCAGTTGGATCCAGACCGTGCTATGATTCGTCAATTCCACACCAATGGTTCTAACAACTACGGTAAGTACTCCAACGAGCGTGTAGACTATCTACTCGACCTCGGTCGTACAGTTCCACAAGAGTCTCAAGAGTCTATCGACATTTATCGTGAAGCTCAGGAAATCGTTGTGCGCGAGGTTCCTTATGGGTTCATCAACTACACCGAAGAAGTTGGCCTCCACCACCCATACATTGGCAACTGGGAGGTTCATCCTTACGGTGCAGCTGCATGGCAAAATGCCCATCTCATAACCAAGAATAAATAGTCTCACTGAATCAAAACGTTATTTCCGTAGGATACCAGGTGTGTTCATACGCCTGGTATCCTCAGTTTAGTAAAGGAGTGGGTCATCTAGATGTTTCGCTACATTATCCGACGTCTCATCCAAATGATACCCCTGCTAATAGGTGTTTCTATATTAGTCTTTCTCCTAGGTCACCTGGCTCCGGGCGATCCAGTCCGCATGCTCCTCGGAGAAGAAGCAACGGCCGAGGATGTGGCCCGACTCAATGCCGTGTATGGCTTTGATAAACCACTTCCTGTACAGTATTTCCGCTGGTTCAGCAGGGCAATCAGGGGCGATATGGGTCAATCAATTAGACAGTCGATACCTGTTAGCAAGTTGATTTTTGAACGATTAGGAGCCACCATTGAGTTGGCTGTTGTATCCGTCTTTATTGCTATCATGTTAGGTATTCCACTAGGTCTTTTTGCCTCCACCCGAAGAGGGACATTCTGGGACTATATAACCATGGTTGTATCGTTGATCGGTGTATCCATGCCCGGTTTTTGGTTAGGCCTTGTACTTCTTTCCTATGTCGCTCTGAATGTGAGCTGGATGCCCATGTTTGGACGGGATGCCTCGATCATAGGCGGCTTGGTAACACTGTTCACAAAATTCCGCGGCGACGAGTTGGTCAGCGCTTTACGTTATATACTTCTACCCTCCGTTGCTCTAGGCACTAGTATGATGGCCATTATTGCTCGGTTGACCCGTTCGAGTATGCTGGAGGTTCTGAGTAAGGATTATATCCGTACAGCACAGGCCAAAGGGCTTAAGAAGAGTGTTGTAGTGATCAAACATGCCCTACGCAATGCGTTGATGCCAGTCATTACGATGGTGGGGATTCAATTTGGAGCGATGCTTGGAGGAGCGGTAGTGACCGAAACGGTCTTTGCCTGGCCTGGTGTGGGAAGGCTTGTCATAAATGCCATTACCCAGCGCGACTTTCCCCTTGTTCAGGGCGGGGTCTTGATGATGGCACTGATCTTTACCGTTGTCAACCTCCTGGTAGACGTTGCTTATGCCTTTGTGAATCCGCGGATTCGATACGAATGAGGAGGCTGAGACTATGAAGTATTTGTTAAGAAGTAAGAGTGCGCTGACGGGTGTCGTTTTGATTGGCATCCTGATCCTTGTGGCCATCTTTGCAGATATCCTAGCTCCTCACGATCCTTATGAAATGGATATTTGGAACAGCTATCGTGCTCCTGAAGGTGTGGGAGGGACGTACATTCTCGGGACAGATGACATGGGTCGTGATGTCCTAAGTCGTATTCTCGTGGGATCGCGAGTTTCCCTACTGATCGCGGTGACAGCAACGGGAACATCGCTTATGTTTGGTGTCATTCTTGGCGCCGTTGCAGGTTATGTTGGCGGTGTCGTTGATACGATTATCATGAGGATTATGGACTTGATTTTGGCCTTTCCTTCGATTTTGCTTGCCATTGCCATTGTTGCCACAATGGGACCCGGTGTGATTAATGCGATGCTGGCCGTCGCGATTGTGCGGATCCCTGCCATGACTCGGGTTACCCGAAGTATGGTCTTGGGATTGAAGGAAGAAGAGTTTGTTATGGCTGGTCAAGCACTGGGGCTTACCAACCGCAGGATTTTGTTCCGGCATATTCTAATTAATAGTTTTGCACCGATTTTGGTTGTGGCATCTCTTAACATGGGAACCGCCATCACAACCGAAGCAACCTTGAGCTTCCTTGGACTCGGGGCACAGCCACCTGTAATCAGCTGGGGTCGCATGTTGGCCTTAGGACGAGAAGCGATTCGGACGGCTCCGCATCTGACATTATACCCTGGACTGGCGATCGTCTTTACCGTTCTTGGTTTTAACCTCCTAGG
>DUQE01000166.1 GCA_012837925.1 Bacillota bacterium | reverse complement strand
TCTACTAGAGAACTTCAGGAGCCAGAGAGACGATCTTCATGAAATCTTTTTCCCGCAATTCCCTGGCCACAGGCCCGAAAATACGAGTCCCTCTTGGATTGTTCTGGTCGTTTATAATAACTGCTGCGTTTTCGTCAAAGCGGATGAAAGAACCATCCTTACGTCCGTATTGCTTTTTAGTTCTAACGACTACGGCTTTGACAACCTCGCCCTTTTTAACTACGCCACCAGGAGCTGCGTTCTTAACGGAAGCAATGATTACGTCACCGACTCGAGCGTAACGTCGTCCTGAACCGCCGAGCACACGAATGCACAGGATTTCTCTTGCGCCGGTGTTATCAGCGACCTTCAAACGACTCTCTTGCTGGATCATCATAGCTCCTCCTTCCCTTGCTATATTCTGGAACTAACGGGCCTTTTCGATTATCTCCATTACCCGCCAGCGTTTTTGCTTGCTCAGGGGTCTGGTCTGCATAATCCGCACCCTATCGCCTACGCTGCATTCATTTAGCTCATCGTGCGCCTTGAAGTTGGCGCTTCTGCGCATGGTCTTGCCATACAATGGATGTCTAACTGCTTGCTCTACAGCAACCACGACAGTCTTATCCATTTTATCACTGACTACGACTCCTACTCGAGTCCGTCGCATGTTTCTTTCGTTTTCCACCTACGCTCCTCCCTTCCCGGATCCTTAGGAGATCTTAAGCTCGCTCAATGTTCAATTCCCGTTCGCGCATGACAGTCTTGACTCGTGCAATGTCCTTTCGCACAACACTGATACGCATAGGGTTATCTAATTGACCTGTAGCCAACTGAAACCTGAGGTTAAAGAGTTCCTCTTTTAACTCGTCCAGTTTAACCTCTAGCTCATTTACAGAAAGGTCACGAACCTCTTTAGCCTTCATTTGCGTCACCACCTGCCACAGCCCGAGATACGAACTTGCACCTGACTGGCAACTTGTGGGCAGCTAGTCGCATAGCCTCACGAGCCAACTCTTCAGGTACGCCACCAATCTCGAACATTATTCGCCCTGGCTTTACCACTGCTACCCAATATTCGGGAGCACCTTTACCGGAACCCATCCGAGTTTCAGCAGGTTTTTGGGTTACAGGTTTGTCGGGAAAAATCCGAATCCAAACCTTCCCACCCCTCTTAATGTGACGGGTCATGGCAATACGGGCTGCTTCAATTTGCGTATTCTTAATCCACCCTGGTTCCAATGCTTGGAGGCCAAATTCGCCGAAAGAGACTTCGGAGCCCCTTTGGGCTTTACCAGTCATCCGACCGCGGTGAACTCTACGATACTTTACTCTCTTTGGAATAAGCATCCCTTATTCGCCCCCTTTAGCCTTATTCTGGGGCCCCTTCTCGGGTAGAATCTCACCATTGTAGATCCAAACCTTAACCCCAATCTTCCCAAATGTTGTGTTCGCTTCTGCAAATCCGTAATCGATGTCTGCTCTTAATGTGTGAAGAGGAATCGATCCTTCCGGACTCCACTCTGTACGAGCAATCTCGGCTCCGCCAAGACGGCCGGAACACATTACTTTAATACCTTGTGCCCCGAGGCGAATGGCTCGTGTTTGAGCCTGACGCATCGCTCTGCGGAACGAAATACGTCTTTCCAGAGCAAAGGCAATGCTTTCAGCCACAAGTTGGGCGTTTGTTTCAGGAGTTTTTACCTCCACAATATTCACTTGCACTTGACGACCGGTCATAGCTTCTAGGTCTTTACGAAGCTTGTCAACCTCTGTACCTCCGCGACCAATGACCATACCTGGACGGCCCGTGTGAATCGTAACTTTTGCACGATTCGCGGCTCGTTCGATCTCAGTCTTGGAAACACCTGCCTGGAAAAAACGGCTCTTGATGAGACGTTTGATCTCTAGGTCTTCGTGTAAGAGGTCAGCGTAATCAAGCTTATTGGCGTACCATTTGCTGTCCCAGTCCTTGACAACACCAAGTCTAAACCCTACCGGGTGTACTTTTTGACCCACGCACTTATTCCTCCTTTTCCCGCAAAATCACAGTAATATGACTTGTGCGTTTACGGATGCGATTTGCCATGCCTCTCGCTCTAGGTCT
>DUQE01000165.1 GCA_012837925.1 Bacillota bacterium | reverse complement strand
TAGGTGATCCGGTGGAAAGGGAACGCATAGCTGATGGAATCTTGAACGGTGATCCGGACTTCCCCAACTACTATCGTTTGAGCTGGGAAGATATTCAGATTGCCACCATCAAGACGGAAAAGAACGCCTGGATGGAAGGACTGCGGGTTTCTGAGATAGCCCGGCGGTTGAACATAGAGCCCGTGGAGCTCGTCATGGATCTGATGTATGAAGATCAAGATGAGGTACAAGTGCTCCAGCATGTGCTCAATGATGCAGACGTAGAGTTCTTACTGCGCCAGGAAGAGTCCATGATTGGCTCTGATGGAACAGCAATCAGTCCAGGAGGACCAACCGGTGTAGGCAAACCCCATCCCCGTGCATATGGGGCATTTGCCAGGTTCTTGGGCTACTGGGTGCGGGAGCGAGGAGTCTTGCCTCTGGAGAAAGCGGTACACAAAATTACCGGAAAACCAGCGGCAAAGTTACGTCTGCAGGATCGAGGGCTGATCCAAGAAGGTTTTGTTGCGGATATTACAGTGTTTGATCCAGACACCATTCGTGATATGGCCGACTTTGACAACCCGCATCAACTTGCAGTGGGAGTTCATTGGGTAATCGTTAACGGTCACGTGACCCTAGAAGACGGACAGGTTTCCTCCGATTTGAGGGGATCCGTGCTCCGGCCGAGATAGACACACGTAACTTTTTGGTATGAGCGAAATGATTGCGGGAGGTGATCTTTGAATTAGAATCGGGAGGAAGTTGTGTCACCGAGACTCTATATCTTAGGAGGTATATGAAGAGATGAAACGGAGAAGTAGTTTTGTAATCGCCTTGGCTCTGACGCTAGTTCTTGTGACCAGCGGGCTCGTATCGGCACAAGGTGTGTTCGGAGGCAGTGTGAAGGTTGCTGTTGAGACTGAACCGGCCAACCTTGATATTCAAATGACTCCCTCTGACCAAGTCAGTTACATTGCACAGCACATTTTTGAGCAACTCTTTGCCTTCAACGAGGCCTTCGATATCGTTCCCATGCTGGCTGAGTCATACACCGTCAACCCCGAGGGTACCGTGTATGAAATCACCCTTCGTAAAGGTGTTCCCTTCCACAATGGTAAAGAGATGACATCCGAAGACGTCCTCGCTTCTTTACACAGGTGGAGCCAGGTATCAGCACGTGGCGCAACGGCCTTTGGCTTCATCACTGAGGTTGAAGCCCTTGATGATTACACCGTTGTTCTACGGTTGAGAGAGCCCTTTGCTCCTTTGCTCTCCTTCTTGGCCTTCCAAAACACAGCAGCTTCTATCTATCCGAAGGAAATCGCTGAGAAGTATCCAAATACTCCAATTGCAGAGTATATCGGAACCGGACCGTACAAGTTCGTTCACTGGATGCCTGACTATCGCATTCGTCTTGAACGCTTCGACGACTATGCCGCTCGCGATGACGAAGCATCTGGATGGGGCGGAAAGAAAGTTGCTTACCTCGACACAGTAGAGTTCTACACCGTTCTCGAAGCATACACACGTCAAGCCGGTGTTCAAGCTGGTGACTACCATGTAGGTATGGTAATCAACCGCGAATCGTATCCTGCTTTGGTTGCAGATCCTTCCGTGAACACCCATATGCTTTCTCCTGGTGGATTTGACTGGGTTATCTTCAACAAAAAAGAAGGCATCATGAGCAACCAGAAGATGCGTCAAGCTGCTCTAGCAGCCATGGATATGGAACCAATCCTCTACGCAACGTATGGTTTGCCTGAGTTCTTCAAACATGGACCTTCGTACTACCCGGAAGGAACGGTTTGGTACACTGAGGCTGGCGGTGAGATGTACAGCCAAGGTAACCTCGAACGTGCCAAGCAACTGCTTAAAGAAGCTGGCTACAACAACGAACCTGTGCGTCTGATTTCTACAGCTGAACGTCCAGACTATCTCAACATCGCTCTCGTAACCGCGGCACAGTGGGAAGAAGCAGGTATCAATGTTGACTTGCAGCTCTACGACTGGGCAACCGTACTTGAGAGAAGGGCGAATCCCCAGGTCAATGATGCATTTGTGACAGGACACGGCTTCGTTCCCGATCCTTCGCTCCTCACCGTTCTCAACTCGGCCTATCCAGGCTGGTGGGATAGTGAAGCGAAAAATGAGCTCTTGGCTCGTTTCCAATCCGAACCCGATCAGCAGAAGCGTATGGCCATCTGGGAAGAAATCCATGCATTGATCTATGAAGAAGTACCAGCTATCCGCATGGGAGACTACTATAGTCTGACAATCTCTTCGGCTAGCCTACAGAACTTCTATGGTACCACATGGCCAGTGCTCTGGAACGTCTGGATTCAAAAGTAAGGTTGAATGAAGCAATGTGAGAGAAGTATCCTGAGGGGTTTCCCCCTCAGGATACTCATACCGTTTGGTGGGAGGTGATAGGAATTGTCTAGATATCTAGTCCGCAGAATTATTGCTCTTATACCCGTCATGCTTGTTGTAGCTACATTTGCATTCCTATTGGTTCACCTGGTTCCTGGAGATCCTGCGAGTATGATCCTTGGTGATATGGCGACGGTGGAGGACGTGGAGCGTCTGCGAGAAGAAATGCATCTCAATGCTCCGTTGATTGTGCAGTATATTACCTGGTTAGGCAGGGTGGTTCGAGGCAACTGGGGCAACTCACTCTATTCGCAGCAGCCTGTCTTGGCCATGCTCGCTGAACGTGCGCAGCCCACGCTAATTCTAAGTGTTTCTTCGTTATTCGTAGCGGTGCTTTTAGGGATTCCCACAGGTGTTTTAGCTGCCGTCCGACGAGGAACAAAGATCGACGCTGCCATATTGTCCGTGGCTATGTTTGGAGCGGCGATTCCCGGTTTTTGGCTAGGATTAGTCATGATCATGTATATAGGAGTAAGCCTGGGGTGGCTTCCCACATCGGGGTACCAACCTTTGTCCACAGGATTTTTCAATACCATGCAATATTTTGTGCTTCCAGCTATTGCCCTTGGCTTCCCTCACTCTGCACTCATCATCAGGGTTGTCCGTTCGACGATGCTCGATGTACTAAACACCGACTTTGTAAGAACAGCCCGTGCGAAGGGTTTATCCAAGTTTATGGTTATCGGAAAACACGCGCTGAGAAACTCCCTCATACCGATTCTGACAGTCATTGGTATGTCGTTTGCCACGATGGTCGCGGGAACAGTTGTCACAGAGACCGTGTTTAGTATTCCAGGCATGGGTCGTCTGGTCGTCACTTCGGTTATGCGCCGCGACTACCCGGTGTTACAAGGATCGATTTTAATTGTGGCAGCTATTTATGTTATTGTGAACCTGGTCATTGACTTGCTTTATGTATGGGTCGATCCACGTGTTAAGTACTAAACTTGCACAAGAAGGGAGGTTAACACCTTGTTGAACAACCAGATGTATATGAGAAGGTGTGCAAGCTCATGACGACATTAGCGGATATGTTAAGAGAGTTTAGAAAGTCAGCAGCAAAAGCCTGGCGCCGTAACCCCATCATTCGCATTGGTACTATCATTTTCGTTGTTGTTCTTCTTGTAGCCGTCTTGGCACCCTATATAAGCCAGCACGATCCACTCAAGATGAACCCTCTAAACAGGCTGAAAGGACCTTCGCGTGCCAATTGGTTTGGGACGGACGAATTAGGCCGAGATGTCTTTAGTCGTGTTGTCTTTGGAGCCCGAACTTCACTCCAGGTTGGATTGTCAGTGGTGTTTCTGACGATCCTTATGGGTGCGATCATAGGACTCTTAGCCGGGTTCTTTAAGAAACTCGATGGTCCCATTATGAGAATTATGGACGGCTTCCTGGCCATGCCCAGTGAGCTGGTGGCGATTTCTCTGATGGCTAGTCTGGGTCCAAGTGTGAACAATGTCATTCTTGCTCTGAGTATTGCTCATGTGCCGAGAATGGCCAGACTCTTGCGCAGTTCGGTCTTGGTGGTTCGTGAGATGAACTATGTAGAAGCAGCTGAGGCTCTAGGAGTTCCTGTGCCACGCGTCTTGTTGAAGCATGTCTTGCCAAACTGTCTGTCACCCCTTATTGTACAGGCGACGTCAACCTTTGCTTTCGCTGTTTTGTCGGAAGCATCCCTGAGTTTTCTCGGCGTCGGGTTACCTCCATATGTGCCCAGTTGGGGTACAATCTTAAGCGGGGGACGGCAATTCATGATGCAGGCACCATGGATTACGATGTTCCCTGGGATGAGCATTATCCTCACTGTGCTCAGTCTAAACCTTTTAGGTGACGGTTTGCGTGACCTCTTGGATCCAAAACTGCGGAAGATAGCTAGCTAGCCAATTTAAACGCGAGGTGACTGTAAATGTCAGAACTCCGCTCGTATGAGAGCGAGAACATTTATGACTTCTTGGGAGTACCCAAGATTATTAATGCGGCAGGTACGTACACGATTTTTGGTGGGTCTCGTATGCGAGAACTCTCCATTGCGGCCATGGGACAGGCCTCGAGATCTTTTGTGGAGATTCCTGTACTGCTCCGTAAAGCCAACGAGTACTTAGCCAAGATTACTAAGAACGAAGCAGCTTTTATTACCGGCGGTGCGGCTGCAGCACTTTATCTGGCGACTTTATCTTGTATGATCAATAAAGGACGCGTCCCCCTTGATGTGTGGTATGATCTTGATCGCGTCAGGGAATGTGAAGTAATCATGCATCGCTCACACAGAAATGCCTATGATTGGGCTATTTTGCAGACAGGGGCCAAAATTGTAGAAATCGGCTGGCCTTCTGTCATGTATGAGTCAGGATTCCCTAACGAATTTAATACATCCATAGACAAGACCGTAGGAGAGCTGAGGGCTCGTATCAACTACAACACGGTAGCCATCTTCTATACAGCAGGACTAACCGTTGACAAAGGAGGTTGGGTCCCTGCGGGAGCCGCTGAGTTTGAGACGGTGCTGGAGATAGCCAAGGAACACGGAATCCCTGTAATTGTTGATGCCGCAGCGCAACTCCCGCCTGTTGAAAACCTCTGGAACTACACCAAAGCCGGTGCGGACATTACCATCTTCAGTGGCGGCAAAGACATGAGGGGACCGCAATCGGCAGGCCTAATGGTTGGAAAGAGCAAGCTCTTGAACACCTTATATGAAATAGGAAATCCCAATCACGGTCCCGGCCGTATGCTTAAGGTGGGTCGCGAGGAGATTGCAGCACTTGTCACAGCTGTGGACTACTTTGTACACATGGATCATGACGCACGCTTGGAATGGTGTGAAGGGCAAGTTGCTGAACTGGAAAAGGCGTTTTTGGGCGACAACCGGATCTCCGTTGAACGATCCTTCCCCAATGAAGCAGGACAACCCATCCCTCGCGCCTTGGTGAAGATTTCAGGGATGTCTGCTCAACAGTTGGTGCAGGCTCTTTATAACCAGGATCCCAAGATTGCCACGATTCCAGGCGTGGACGGTGTCTTTGTGAACCCCATGACCATGGAAGAAGGAGAAATGGACCTAGTGGCTGAGGGACTAAAGAGGATCCTGCAAAAAACGGAGGTGTAGAGTATGGACATTTACGCAAGGCTACAAGAGCTGGGATTAGAGCTGCCAAAGGCTCCGGTGCCTGTGGCCTCCTATGTGGTGGCAAAACGCAGTGGAGATGTGGTGTATGCGTCGGGCCAAACCGGTACAGTGCAGGGGCAGTTACAGCACAAGGGTAAACTCGGTAGAGATGTCTCGATTCTTGAAGGTCAGGAGTCTGCTAGACTTTCTGTTCTGAACTGCCTGGCCGCGATCGAATCGGTTATCGGTGATTTAAATAACATTGCAGAGGTTGTAAGGCTTACCGGTTTTGTCGCATCAGCGGAGGGTTTTGGAGAGCAACCAGCCGTAATTGAGGGTGCTTCAAGACTGCTTCTCGACCTATTTGGAGAAAAGGGGCAGCATGCCAGGTCAGCCATTGGTGTAGCTGAACTGCCTTTCGGAGCCCCAGTGGAAGTGGAGTTAATTGTGCGCGTTGATGAGGGGGCGAACTAAGTGTCGAAAGAACAAACGATTGCAGCAATAAGGGAAACAGGTATTGTCGCCGTGATTCGAGCCGACGGAGAAGCAGAACTTCTCGACACGACGGTTGCTCTTAACCAGGGCGGCGTGAAGGCCCTGGAGCTCACGATGACATCTCCCGGTGCGCTTGATGTACTCAAGGAGGTCTCTCGTAGACTTACGGGGGAGGCCATCCTAGGTATCGGAAGCGTCTTGGATGCAGAGACGGCGAGACTGGCTATCTTGGCCGGAGCACAGTTTGTTGTTTCCCCGATCCTTAATTATGACATTATTACCATGTGCCAGCGTTACTCTATACCATGCATACCGGGCGCCTTTACGCCCACCGAGATTCTTAACGCATGGCAGGCCGGTGCTGATGTGGTAAAGGTGTTTCCGGCTACGAAGCTCGGACCAGGTTATCTGAAGGATATCAAAGGACCGCTGCCACAAGTGAAGTTGACCCCTACCGGCGGCATTAACCTAGAGAATACGGGAGACTTTATTCGGGCCGGTGCCGAGTTTGTTGGAGTAGGCGGTGCATTGGTTAATAAAGAGCTGATAAAGTCTAAGAATTGGACTGCGTTAAGCAGCTTAGCGACGCAGTTCATTGATGAGGTTAGAAAGGCGCGTCTGTAATGTAGATGCGTGAAGATGGGAGCTGGTGTCTTGAAGAACCGTGCCGCGAATGGATCGAAGACCGTCGACAAGTGCTTTCAGGTTCTGCAAGTTATCTCTGACAATTTAGCGAAAGAAAATGGTCGTGATCTCGGTATGCGACTGGTTGACATTGCTACAGCAGCAGATTTCGACCAGGCTACAACATACCGATACCTGCAGTCTCTTGAGAGCTTTGGCCTCGTATGGCGTGATTACGATGGACGTTACCGTTTGGGTTTAAAGATTGTTGAGTTGTACAACGTGTTCATGAAGAACAACACACTACGATCCGTCGCCTACGAGTACATGGTGGCGCTCTCGCAAGAGACAAGTGAGACTGTGTATCTGGGCGTCCTAAATGGCGACGAAGTGTCGTACATTGAGAAGGTTGACGGTCCACTGCCGATTCGCCCACACACGCCCATAGGGGGGCGCAATAAACTGTACTGCACTGGGCTTGGAAAGGCCATGCTTTCGGTTGCCGATCTCGATTTTGTAGAGTCCATTGTCAACGGGACTTTAGAACCAGCTACAGAACATACCATTTTGGACCCCCAACAGCTTCTGCAAGAGCTTGCTGAATGCCGCAAGCGCGGCTACGCCATTGATAATATGGAGAGCCAGATGGATGTACGATGCGTCGGGGCACCTATATTCAATAGTCTGGGCCAGGTCTTTGCCGCGATCAGCGTCTCTGGACCCGCGTTCCGTGTTACAGAGGAACGACTGGAGGAGATGAGTCACAGGGTGGTCGAAGTCGCAGGCAAGATCTCCCAACTCATGGGTTATGATTGTTCGATGTTGAGAGCATGATCGTTAAGGGAGGTCCATACGTTGAAGATCCGATCGATGGAACTGTTTAAGGTTCCTCCGCGCTGGCTGTTTCTAAAAGTAACGACGGAGTCTGGCCTTGTTGGATGGGGCGAACCCATTGTGGAAGGCCGGGCTGATACAGTCGCTGCTGCAGTACGAGAAATGGAAGAATATCTTTTGGGCAGAAACGCCGGTCACATTGAAGATCTTTGGCAAGTGCTCTACCGTGGCGGCTTTTACCGGGGTGGTCCGATTTTAATGAGCGCAATCTCCGGGATTGAACAGGCTCTTTGGGACATAAAAGGCAAGGCACTGGGAGTGCCTGTCTACGAGCTTCTAGGAGGTCCGGTGCGCGAAACGATCAGGGTCTATTCATGGATTGGTGGAGATCGCCCCAGCCATGTGGCTGATGCGGCGAAGGAGAAGTTTGCCGAAGGCTATACCGCCGTCAAGATGAATGGTACGGAGGAAATGGCCTGGATCGATTCCTATGAAAAGATAGACGAAGCTGTGGGCCGTGTTCAGGCTATCCGCGATGCACTGGGCTTGAAGATGGATATCGGGGTTGACTTTCATGGACGAGTGCACAAGGCCATGGCCAAGATTCTGATTCGCGAGTTAGAACCCTTTAAATTGATGTTTGTGGAAGAACCAGTACTTGCCGAACATGATGAGCTCTTTGTGGAGTTAAAGCGCAGTACATCGATTCCCTTGGCCACAGGTGAGCGGCATTATACACGTTGGGGTTATAAGCGTCTCCTCCAGGACGGGGGCGTTGACATCATTCAGCCTGATGTGAGCCATGCAGGTGGGATCTTGGAGACACGCAAGATTGCTGCTATGGCGGAAGCGTATGACATTGCCGTGGCACCCCATTGTCCATTAGGACCCATAGCGTTGGCTGCCTGTCTGCAAGTGGACTTTTGCACGCCAAACGCATTTATTCAAGAACAAAGTCTTGGAATCCATTATAATAGGGGTTCAGACCTCCTGGATTATCTCGTTGATCGCACCGTATTTCACTACGAAGATGGTTTTGTCACGAGGATGACAGGACCAGGTTTGGGTGTTGAGATTAACGAAGAAAAAGTCCGGGAGATGGCTAAAGTCGGTCATTCGTGGAAGAATCCCGTATGGAGAACCACCGACGGTGTTGTCGCCGAATGGTAACTGGACAAGAGGAGACAATGTAATGCAGAGAGTGGAGCGGAAAAAAACCGCGAATTTATGGGAGCTTTTTGTGGCCTGGTTCAAGATTGGGCTATTCACGTTTGGTGGAGGATATGCGATGCTTCCTCTCATCGAGCGCGAGGTGATTGATAAAAAGGGCTGGACAGACAAAGAGGAGATTTTGTCCATTTACGCCTTGGCACAATCTGTGCCAGGTGTCATTGCAGTCAATACTTCTATTATACTTGGGAACCGTCTGGCCGGAGTGAAAGGTGCAGTGGTCGCAGCAGCAGGGGTCGTAGCACCCTCGTTAATCATAATTATGACCATTGCGAGTTCTTTCCATGTGATTCAAAGCAATGTCTATGTTCTCCAAGCCTTTAGCGGCATTAGAGCAGCGGTGGTGGGGCTTGTGGCTGCTGCCGCCGTCAGAATCTCCTTTGCGAGCCTTAAGGATAAACCAGGATATGTCATTGCAGCCGCCGCCTTTCTCTTAAGCGCCTTTACGGATCTTCATGCGATTGCCATCATTATCGGTGGAGCCGTAGCGGGTTTGGTCGTTTACTACTTTGGTGCAAAGGGGAGGGCGAACGACTAATGGCATTTCTGAAATTATTCATCGGTTTTTTCAAGATTGGCATGTTCACGATTGGCGGAGGATATGCCATGCTCCCCCTGATGCAACAGGAAATCGAACGCTATGGTTGGATCACAGCAGCGGAGTTTATTGACATTATTGCCATCGCAGAAATGACGCCTGGTCCTATTGCAGTGAATACAGCAACATTTGCGGGCTTTCGTACAACAGGGGTCCTTGGAGCATTGGTGGCCACAGGGGCTTTGATTCTACCTTCTCTTTTAATCATCATACCTCTCTCGAACTTTTGGGAAGCCAATCAAGAACACCCCGTTCTTAAGGCGATCTTTAGCGGGATCAAACCAACCGTAGCTGGATTAATCGGTGCCGCGGCCATATACATCGCCCAGACCGCATTACTGTACGATCCCTTGTTGACGAAGACAGACGGCTTTCCCGTTGATTTACGGTCGATAGCAATCGCCGTTACGGTGTTCATCGTTGTGCGCAAGTTCAAGGTGGATCCGATTAAGACGATTATAGCTTCAGCAATCATAGGTTTAGTCATCTTCGGTTTCTAGCCGGAGATGTCCTCAGAGAAAGGGCGGTACTATGAAGAAAAAAATCGTAACCTTTGGTGAAATCATGCTCAGGCTTACGCCCCCAAACTACCAGCGTATAGTCCAGACGGACAGTTTTGATGTCATTTATGGTGGTGGTGAAGCCAACGTAGCTGTTACGCTGGCGAATTTTGGTCTTGATTCGTATTATGTGACAAAGCTACCGGATAATCCGGTGGGACAAGCTGCTCTCAATGAGTTGCGACGCTATGGAGTAAAAACCGATTACATTGCACGTGGTGGAAACCGGCTAGGCATTTACTTTGCCGAAAACGGCGCCAGCCAGAGGGGATCGAATGTGATCTACGATCGAGCCCACTCCGCTATTGCCGAGGCGAAGCCCGAGGACTTTGACTGGAATCAGATTTTCCAGGATGCCGATTGGTTTCATATCACAGGGATTACTCCCGCTTTAAGTGAGAGTATGTCGGAGATTTCCCTACAGGCAGTACAAGCCGCTAAGGCCCACGGTGTAAAGGTGAGCTGCGACTTGAACTACCGAGCCAAGCTCTGGAGTAGGGAACGAGCCGGCGAAGTAATGTCAGAACTGATGAAGTATGTCGATCTCTGTATCGCCAACGAGGAAGATGCGGAGATGGTCTTCGGAATCAAGAGCGGGTCAGACATTACCGCAGGGGAGATCAATGTCGCTGGATTCAAGGATGTAGCCCAGCAGCTTATGGACCGTTTTGGTCTGAAAATGGTGGGTAGTCATTTGCGTATTAGCCGCGGAGCGTCGGATAATGGTTGGCTTGTTGTGGTCTATGATGGAAAGAACTTTGTGCAGTCCAAGCAATATGACATTCACATTGTGGATCGAGTGGGCGGCGGCGACTCCTTTGCCGGGGGACTGATTTATTCTCTCCTCATGGGCAAGGATCTTCAAGAAGCTGCTGAGTTCGGGGCTGCAGCCTCGTGTCTCAAGCAAACGATACCTGGTGACTTTAATCATGTTAGCGTGAAGGAAGTAGAATCCCTGGCGAAGGGCGATGCCTCAGGAAGGGTCAGGCGGTAACTAGACTGGATGTGAATTGGAATGAAAGCATTATTGGACGGTTTTAAGGCGAAGATTACGGACGGTCAATCTGTAATCGGACCATTTATGAAGACAGGGGATCCCGCTTTTGTGGAAGCCGCGGGTTATGCTGGCTTCGACTTTGTGATTCTCGATCGGGAGCATGGACCCGTTAGCATCGAAACCATGCAGAACAATGTTAGAGCAGCCATGGTGGCCGGTGCACTGCCCATTATCAGAGTGCCTGATAGTAGTGAGAGTTCGATTGGCAAGGCACTTGACATAGGAGCACTGGGCATTCAGGTTCCGCAGGTGACCAATGCCAAACAGGCTGAAGCAGTGATAAGGAAGGCCAAGTTTTACCCTGAAGGCGAGCGAGGCGTTTGTCGTTTTGTAAGAGCCGCTCAGTATTCGGCGCTTGAACGAAACGAGTACTTTCGCCAAGCAAACCAAACGCTCATCATTTTGCAGTTGGAAGGTATTGAAGCTCTTGAAAACATCGACGAAATCATTCGAGTTCCCGGTATCGACATTCTTTTCGTAGGCCCCTATGATCTATCGCAGTCACTAGGACTGCCCGGACAAACATCACACCCTAAAGTCGTAGAACAGATGCAGTTTCTTGTCGACAAGGCAAGGCAAAACAACATTGTCGTAGGAACATTTGTTGATAGTCCCGGGGATGTGCAGAAGTGGAAGCAAGCAGGCGTGCAGTATATCTCCTACGCTGTAGATGTTGGAATTTTCGTAGAAGCCTGTAGACAGATAGTAGATTTAAACCAGAATTAGTACGTTAAGAGTGATACCTTCTACTGCAATTGGCGCAGCTTTCGTGGCTGCGCCTTTTTCATGTCGTTGAGGCAGGAATTCAAGAGGAATAACAAGAACAGAGATAAGGATCTTCTAACGAGTCGTAAACAATAGCATAATCAAACAGGAGGAATGCTTGATGGCAGTACGATACCGGAAGGAACTGGATTCCATTTCACCATACGTCCCAGGAAAACCCATCGATGATGTGAAGCGGGAACTTGGACTAGAACGTGTGATTAAACTGGCATCCAATGAAAATCCCTTCGGCTTTTCTGACGCTGTTCGAGATGCGGTTATGAAAGCCCTTGAAGAAGTCAACCTCTATCCTGACGGGAACGCTACGTTGCTCAAGGAAAAGATCGCAGCGAAGTATGGAGTAACTCCCGACATGGTTTTGCCCACGTGTGGATCGGATGAGATGGTGGATCTGATCGCCAAGACCTTCATTGATCAAGGTAGCGAAGTCGTGATGGCGGAGGTAACCTTTCCACGGTACATTTCCACATCAAGGATGATGGGGGCGGACCTGAAAATCGTACCCATGAAGGATATGGCCTACGACCTAGAGGGCTTTAAGAAGGTTATTACTCCGAACACAAGACTGGTGTGGCTCTGCAATCCGAATAATCCTACCGGTACTTTCTTCACAAGAGATCAGCTGGTAGATATTATGGAGCACATTTCCCCTGAAACCCTGGTGGTCTATGATGAAGCGTATTATGAGTTCGCGTCGCATCCAGACTATCCCAAGGACAGCCTTGATTTCCTCAAGAAGTATCGGAACATGCTCGTCATGAAAACCCTATCGAAAGCCTATGGCATTGCCGGGCTCCGCATCGGTTTTACCATCGGAGATGCCACTGTGCTTGGTTTGATCAATCGGATAAGAAATCCGTTTAATGTTACTCTGATTACGCAGGCCGCCGCTATGGCCGCGATCGATGACGATGACTTTTTGGTCAAAGTCATCGAGAACAATAATGCAGGCAAGAGATATCTGTATGAGCAGTTCGAGAAGCTGGGATTACAGTATGTCAAAACAGAAGCCAACCATATTGCCTTTAACGCCGGCAAGGATGGGACCGTCGTCTTTAACGAACTCTTGAAGAAAGGTGTCATTATTCGGCCCATTGGTGGGGAAAAATATAAGACCTGGCTCCGCGTCAGCATCGGCACCATGGAGGAAAACCAGGAGTTCATCAAGGCTTTACGAGAGGTCTTGTAGGGAGGGGTTTTGTGGAAAAGTATACGCTAAACAGAGACGACACGGTTCTCTTAGAAATTGACATCCAAGAAAAACTCGTGCCCGTCATGAAATACAGAGATCAAGTTATACGGAACAATATCATCTTGATTACCGCGGCTCGAGAAATGGATTTTCCTGTGCTCGCCACCGAACAGTATCCTAAGGGTCTTGGGCGGACAGTTCCAGAACTCTTGGATCTGATGGAGGAACAGAACATCTTCTCGAAGAACAGCTTTACCGCCTATACGGACGACGTTCGCTCAGCACTGCACGCTCTTGGTCGTAAGACGATCCTGATCACTGGTATGGAGACGCATGTCTGCGTGTTCCAGACCGTCCGAGACCTAGTTGGCGATGGATACAGAGTGTTTGTAGTCAGAGACGCTGTAGCCTCGAGGACCAAGGAGAACTTCCTCAATGGGCTCGATCTGATGCAGTCACTCGGTGCTGTAGCCACCAACACCGAAACCGCCGTCTTTGACCTTTTGAAAGTATCGGGAACTCCTGAATTTAAGGTGATGTCCAAGCTCATCAAATAGAAAAAACTAGCACCAGCAATAGCGCTGGTGCTTTACTTTGTCTACGTTTAATTGGGCAGGGGAGAGACATACTTGGCTTTCTTCGTTCGTTCTCTGAATTCTTCCTGGGCCGCTTCAACCAGGGACGGTTCATTGACTAGATCATACATCATTCCTGCCATGATACGGGCCGCATAGTACACGCTTTTAATTCCCAGGGATGATCCCGAGGCCGCAGTTGCCTGCCAGGAATGGGCTGGCACTCCAAGGGGCCACGACGCAGTGAGAAAAAGGTTCATGGGCATGATCCAGGATACGTCGCCACTGTCCGACGAACCGGAAACCACAACGGACTTAGCCTGTTCTTGAACCAGGACCCCTTGATGGACATAGGGCTTAGTACCGTCGAGGGCCATGAATTTGCTGATTTCACCTTCTACCATGGCTGGGTCAAGGGACTCTTGAATGGCCCGGGCAAAGTCCAACTCTTCTTCACTATACTCCGGAGGACTTGTCTCCAGCATGTTTTGGTACGTCAGATCACAGAGCACATTGTTGGGCAAAAGATGGTAGCAGCCTCCCAGAACAGTGTGCTCCACTGTTGTCTCTGTCATAAGTGCAGCGCCCTGGGCAATCTTCAAGAGCCGCTCGGTAATGCTTTCCACATCTTTTCTGTGCGGCGCGCGGATGTAATACCAGGATTCTGCTTCCTCGGGGATGATGTTGGGGGATCCCCCTGCGTTTGTGATGGTGTAATGGAGTCTGGCGTCGTCGATAATATGTTCCCGCAGGTAGTTGGCCCCGACATTCATGAGTTCCACTGCATCCAGAGCGGAACGCCCCGATTCAGGAGACTGGGCCGCATGGGCGGAGATGCCGTGAAACTTGAACTTGATCGAATTATTGGCTAAGAATGCTTTTTCTATGGCCGCGTTCACATTCATGGGATGCCAGCTCAGGGCCAGATCACAACCTTCAAAAGCACCAGCCTTAACCATTTTTACCTTGCCGATGAGAAATTCTTCCTCTGGACAACCGTAGAAACGTATGGTGCCTTGTCGACCCGTTTCTTCGAGATATTTCTTCATAGCGAGGGCGGCTCCAAGGGAACCCGCACCCAAAAGATTGTGACCGCAACCATGTCCGGGTCCGTTCTTTACGACGGGATTCGGTTTAGTGTCTACAGTCTGCGAAAGTCCAGGTAGAGCATCGTATTCTCCGAGAACGGCGATGACCGGCGCGCCACTGCCGTACTCAGCGATGAAGGCGTGCTCTAGACCCTCCCCGATCTCAATGATAGAAAACCCATGCTTCTGTAATACCTTCCGGAGCAAATTGGCGGATTCTTGCTCTGCTCCAGAGACTTCGGGGTTGTTCCACAGATCAAGACATACTTGGGAGATTTCATCGGCCAAGGAATCCACATAAGCGATGAGTTCTTGTTTGTTCACGACTAATCCCTCCTGGCTTCGCGTTTGTGCATAGACGTGGCGATCGCGATAGTTCCGAACACAGCCCCCAGCGTAATGAGGTAGGTGGGCCTGCCGGGTAAGAAGTTAAACCAACCAGCGTTAACAGCGAGAGTAAGAGACAGGGCAATGCCAAGGGCTATGGGGGCCAGCTTGAGCCTCATGAGTGCAAATTGCACGAAGATGGCGCCAAAGAGAGCGGGCAAAAGGTAGTCAAAAGCTTCAAGGATATGTTCAGGGAGCCTTACCAGAATTGAGTTTCCGGCAAACACCCCAATCGTTAGTATGGCGATATTGATCACCACAGATACAGCCATCCCCAGAGTAGCGACAATGTTTCCTTCCGTTGTTCCCGGTTCAACGCCTGCTACCTTTTGGGCAATGGCCGCGGCTGGAATTCTCAGATTCGAGATATTTCCCGAGATAAACGCCAAATAGGTACCTGCGACACCAATGATAGGGAAATAGGATATGGGTTCGACAAACCAGTTGATTCCGACAGCTGAGGCCATTGCAATGAAGGCAGCAAAAACCGCAGCAGACGGAGGCAAAACACCATAGATAACGGCCAGCACCACGGCAGGACCGAAGGACAAAGCAACGGCCAGCCATCCGGTAGCCTTACCATACCGCACTATGTAGGGCAAATAGTCCTTCTCGTAGACTCTTCTCTTATCTGACATGGGTAATCTCTCCTCATTACAGAATGGCAGCCACAATCATTCCGCCAAAAAGGGCGATGGCTAATCCCCACTCTTTGAGCCACTTCAACTCTTTCTTCTCTGCGAGTTGAACGACGATGGCCATGATCAGACCTCCGGAAATGGCAGCAACGGTGTTCTTGTTCAGCGCCACGAGATGGCCTGAAACCAGGGAACCAAAGGAACCGAGCATGGCCGCGACAGGAATGATCTTAAGGAGGCTCGTGTCTCCCTTCAAGAATCGGTCTTGGACTGATGCCATCTTGTCTGCAGTTAGTGTAGAGAAGACAATCCAGCCTATGGAACCTAAGATCATGGTCCAAACCGCACTGGCAAAGGCCACCTGCGTCATGGCATCGCCTGCCCCGAGGTTGACCCCCACAGCTTCAGCGCCAAACCCCACAGCCATGAGTTCAAACATTACAGACCCTATGAAGGACAGTCGCATCCACGCCATGGGACCACCGACCGTGACCAGCAGAGATAAAAGCCCAGTTAAGATGACCAGGGAGGGCCCCACAGATGTGATCATGGCACTTTTCATGGCCGATTTCATCTGCGTGTCGGTCATTCCAATTGTCTTACCGGTGTTGTAGGACTTTCTTGCGAAGATGAGGGCTTGAAACATGACAAGAGCGATTGCCACACCTGCTGCGATCCACATTGGTGTACTGTTCGCAATTTGTATGTACTCCATGGTCCATCCTCCGACTATTGAGACTAATTGTTTTTATTCTGTTCCACTATGTGGGGCAAATTCCTTCTACGTGAAAAAAGCTACAGACGTGACGTCTGTAGCTCATTATCCTGACTTGCTTTCGTCTATTTCAGATGGTAACTGACAAAGGTTTCCAGAGCCTGAATGGCGGCTCGCGGATTCCTGTACACAGGGAGTCCGCCTTCCTCCATGACCGCCACAAACTCGTCGTAATAGCGGGCACCATTTACGGAAACCACGAGTGGTTTTTGGTACTTTCTACCCAACTTCACTAGAAGGCTGGCCATGCCATCTTCGTCTCTGGCCTTGTCTGGTCCGCTCTTGAGAGCATTTGAGTGGGGAACGATGCTCACAAAGACGCAATCGACGTTCTCGTCTTGGAGGACTGTTTCGACATAGTCGGTAAAGAGTTGGTCATTTGCCATGGGTGTGACATCAAGGAGAGCGGTGGAAAGATCCACGAGCCCATGCACATCGGTTTTGCGCAGGTTTTCGAGAGTATGTGCGTCCAGTCTGGCCGGAACGAGTTCCCGAAGTTCGTCGGCTGCTATCGTCGACTCAAAACCAGCGTTAAAGACAGCAGCAAGTCGGTTACCCTTAGGTTGCTTTTTGGCCAGTAGAGAGAAGGCTCTTAAGTAATCATAAAACTCCTCCAGCTTTTCTGCCAAGATGACTCCGCCTTGTTGGGCTGCAGCTCTAAAGACCTCGTAATTGCCACTCATGGCAGCTGTGTGTGAAGCGGCGGCCTTGGCCCCGGCTTCTGTCTTACCAGATTTGTACACGAGAATTGGTTTTTCGATATCCTGTGCCAGTTCAAAGAAGAGACGCCCTTCACCTGGAGACAGCCCTTCAATGTACAGTGAAATGAGATCGATGGTTGGATCGTCTGCAAAATGCGCCATGAGATCGGTGATTTTCACATCATATTGGTTACCAAAACTGACAATGGCCTTGAAGATCTTGCTGTCCTGCACCGCATCGATTGAGGTCAAAGCCAGGGCACCGCTTTGCGTGAGAAGTGCGGTGTTGCTTGTCTCGGAGTACTTTAACCCGAGTTTTTCCTCCTCAATGAAGAGGGTGTTGACTCCCTTGCCGTCAGCTCCGGGGGCGAAGAATACGCCCATGCAATTCGGTCCAATCAGACGCAGTTCTTTAGGCCTGACCTGGTCCATTTCTTCAACGAAGCGCGTATACTCCAAATCAGCGGGCAATCCTGAGATGACGATCACGGCTTTGGCACGCCCGCTCAGATCCTTTACAAACTCAGCCGTGCTGGCGATGGGGGCGACATAGACGACTAAGTCAATAATTTTGGGGATCGCCTGGAAGTCCTCATAAAGGGGGTACTCGACATCGTTGATCAGCATCGTGCCACCTCTGGGATTCACCAGGTACAAGTCTTCTTGCCCTGCTTTGTGGAGAAGCTTGGCGATCTCTCTGGCCATATTTGGTTTTGACAGATTTGTTGAGACTCCGATTACGGCCACACTTTGGGGCCTGAAGAACATGTCTAGATGTTCGGCATTGACTCCGCGCTTTTTCGATAGATCGTTTTGTACAGGAAGAAACTCGCCATAGCCGTCAATGGCAATAAACCGTCCATCTTCGGTGAAAACGAGGGGGTTAATGTCCAACGACTGCAGTCGGAACTTCGGACCATCTTCTGATGCACTTGAATAATGGTGGGAAAGCTGGGATACTCTGGTGACCGCGTCAGCGATGCGTTCGATGTAGTCGTCTTTCCCTTTCTCCTCGAACTTGCGGCTGATATTGAGCTTGCGTACAAAGTCGCGAGCCTCTTCGGCACCAAGAGGAGGCAGGAAG
Source organism: Bacillota bacterium (assembly GCA_012837925.1). Lineage (GTDB taxonomy): Bacteria > Bacillota > Limnochordia > Darwinibacteriales > Darwinibacteriaceae > UBA5420. Next base: position 3,910 of record DUQE01000165.1, on the reverse strand, counting down.
ATGTTGGCCGGATCATAGTGCTTGGCGAAAAACTCGGCATCCTCTCCGCCCTTGCTCACCAGGACGATGGGACCAAACTCGCCATCTTCACGACATCCAATCATCGTTTCATTCCCGAGGGACGGTGAATAGGGCACGAACTCAACAAGTAAAAACCCTTCAATTCGAGGCTGCTCGCTCCCTGAAAAGTGTGAGAGGACTTCGGTTTTCATCTCTGTCATAACTGTCTGCAAGACGAGGAGATCCCACGCCTTCAGGATCTTGACACCGCCGAGCTTCTGCTTGTGGGCAATATCCGGAGATACGATTTTCACTACAATGCGCTCCCCAAACCCCTGGATTGCTTGTTCACTCACATCAACGGGGTCTTTGGCAAACAAGAACTTTGGGGTGTGAATGCCGACTCTGTTTAGAATCTCGTAGATCTCAAACTCATAAAAGGTAGTACGACCTTGGCTGGCTGCTTTTTCAAAGACGCGGTCAATGTCTTGCATCATCTTCGCATCAACAATTGTCATCCACTGATCCTCCTGACTCGGAAACGTAACATTTCTATAGCTTCAATACTATAGTATAAAGCAAACTTAATAGTTTCGCAACATAATGGATCCCTACCACGTTTCATAGTGGATCTTCTCAGATTCCCACGTCTCCGGAAGCGGCCTCTCCTCAGCAGGGTGGCCCAGGGCGATCACGGCCGTGGGAACGATGTTAGCAGGCAGTTTCAGCTTCTCCTGAAGCAGATGGTACCACTCGGATTCCACAGTCACACCCAGCCAAACACCGCCTAGATGCAGACCGTGGATAGCCAGCAACATATTCTGGGTAGCCGCATAGCAATCGGCAAAAAGGTGTTCGGGCCTGTCTTCAACCGTGTTGTCTCCGCAGATTACAATACCTGCACGAGCATGAGCAAGCATCCGGGCGTACTTCTTGCCCGCTGCAAGTTGTGCGAGCATTTCAGGGTTCTTGATTACGACAAAATGGAAAGGACGACGGTTCATTGCAGTCGGTGCACAGAGACCCGACTTCAAAATGGCATGCAGAGTATCATCATCTACGGGTTCTGATGTATACCGACGAATGCTCCTCCGATCGCGAATGGCCGTTAGTACGTCAACGTCGCTCCTTTTTGTCTTGTTCATGGTCATAGACATCCACCTCCTGCATGCATAATTCGACACGTGGCCCCAAAATCTTGCGCTGGAAGCCAAAGTTTCAAGTACTGCAACTCGTGTAGAGATGGAGGACTATGGAGCATCGGCGCAGAACACTGTGCGGGATATCGTTTTGGCAGAGAGGAGTTTTGAGGATGAAGACAAGAATGCAGCCAAGGGTGAGATGGGGACTCTTAGTGCTTGTTATTTCTGTTGCGGCGCTCTTGGTAGTGGCATCTCCGATGCAGCGAGCCTGGGGAATGTGGGGTCTGGCCCTCACAGAAATCTTGCTATTGATCGTGGCCATTCTTCCTCTGCGAGTGTTTCGCTGGAGTTTTCGCGAAGTCTTCGCGATGAAAATGCCTTCACTCACCCAGGTTCTTGGAGTCTTAGTGCTGTGGTTAGGCAGCTATGTGGCGGTCTTGGTTAGCACCGTCGCTTTGTATTACTTCTTTCCCTCAGGCATGGATGAGGTGAGTAATGCCATATCGGACTTCTTCACCAGTGTGCCCCTGCCGCTGGCTTTGTTTGTCGTCGCGGTCTTGCCAGGTGTTTGTGAAGAGTTCTTGCACCGGGGCCTGATTCAGTACACGTTTCAGGGCAAACCAAAGTGGCTGACAATCATAGGCATGGCGATAATTTTCGGACTTTTCCACCTGGACCTGTATCGGTTCATCGGTACGGCGATTCTGGGCGGTGTGCTCACCTATATTATGCTGAAGACCAACAACCTCTTGCTGCCCATCCTTCTTCATGTGATCAACAACACGGTGAGCATTTCTCTGGCCTTTACTTCTACAGAAAATGCGGGTGCAGCCTACATGTCTCTGCGTGAAGTCGGTTCGAGTTTGGTTATAGCATCCGTGGTACCATTTTTGTTCTTGCTAGGGGGAAGGCTTCTTACACCTCATCAATCGTCCATCGGTGCCAGACGTAACTCCAGGGCAACCAGGGTAGTGGCCGTTTTACTGTCACTGCTGTCGTTTGTGAGTGGAGCGGTACTTCTAGTGAATGGACCGCCTGAGCCCGTCTTACGTACGGTGTTGTCGCAGGATGTCGCACCGGAGGATTTGGGACATCAGTTGCCCTTTACTGTAGAAACGCAGGGCGAATACCGCCTCGAACTAGCCATAGAAGGAGACGATGGTTTACTTACGACAATTACTATTCGGGATCATGGAGGGGCAGAAGTCTATAGAATAACGGGACAGTCCCTGACCGTGCAATCCCTGCTCGACTTGAACGAGGGCGAATACGTAGCATCTGTACGTTATGACCACACCGGGTCGGAATATTTGAAGGTCAAAATAGACATAGTAATCCGGTGAGGAGAAAGCACTGTTTCCCCTTGACTTTACTAATAATAAAGGTTATCATTAAGTCACATGACAAATTTAGGAGTAAATCCTGAAAATTAGTAATCGAGGAGGGCATGTCATGAATCGCATTGGTTTATCGAACGAAGCAACAAAAAAGGTAGCAGAACATCTAGATCAGCATCTTGCAGACCTTCATGTTCTTTATGCTAAGCTTCACAACTATCATTGGAATGTCGAAGGACCTGGTTTCTTCACATTACATGCTAAATTAGAAGAGATCTATGATGGCGTGGCAGAAGAGATTGATGCCGTTGCCGAACGCATCTTGATGATCGGGCACCGCCCATCTGCCTCTTTAGCCGAATATGTGAAGAAGGCTAAGTTGAAGGAAGCGGATAGTGTGGCAATATCCAGCAAGGACATCGCCGCCAATTTGCTGGCTGACTACGGTCAATTGGTGCAGGGATTGCGTGCCGGTATTGCTGCAGCTCAGGAGATTGGTGATGAGGTTAGCGCAGATATGATGATTGGTAGTCTGGCTGAGTATGAGAAGACCATCTGGATGCTAGACGCATTCTTGAGATAAACCCCTAGAGCTAGACAAAGTGACCCTCGCGCGAGCGGGGGTCACTTTGTTGTTAGCGGATTCTGGACCAATCAAAAAGTTCGCCGGGATCCCATTTGCGACCGGGGTCATAGGCGTGGTGACTGATAATATTCTGAGCCGGGATTTCGTAACGTTCCTGCAGGGTTTGCAAAAGAGAGTTAAGCGCAACATATTGCGCATCGGTAAAGCCTCTATCGCTTGAGTTGACTAAGGTGTTAGCTAGAGATCCAATAACGTTTTTCATTTCGGCCCTGGTTCCAATACCAAGTAGCTCAATTCCTATAGCATAGCGATTCATGGCGTTTGTCAGTCTGGGGTCTTGCATCCAGGAACCGGCCCCGGCATGCCGTGCGATCTGATCATCCTGGACGAACTGCCAAATCGCTCCGTCTCTGTCAATGACATAATGGGCTTCTACGCTATAGTCGTCGAAAATCGAGCGAATTCTATCCATGTTGTAGGGATCACCTGGGTTTGCAGCCGCGTCGCTGATGGCATGGAGCATGATGTACTCAATATCTGCTTCGCCGCGGGTTCGCTGCACCACGGTGGATCCATCGCCTCGCCTGGTGATCAGGCCTCCGGGGCCGGCTTTGATCTCGGGTTTTTCCTCTGGAACAAAGATTGCGCGGATGGTTTTGCTTTTGTCCATTAGGATCGTAGTCTCTTGTTGTGACGTTTCCGCTACAGCGCCTTCCCAGCGGAGAAACTGCCAACCTGCATCGGGCAGAGCCTTTACGTCAACAATTGTCTCTAGGGCAAAACTGCCTTCCCCCGCGGTCTGAACGAACCCCTGCCCTTGAACATGCACTGTTAGGGTCGCCGTC
>DUQE01000164.1 GCA_012837925.1 Bacillota bacterium | reverse complement strand
GCCATCCCACAGCAGACTGGGTGTATCAAGAAGTTCGAAAAGAGATGCCCCACGTCAGTCTCGGTACAATCTATCGCAACCTACGTACCCTGAGTGAGCATGGAGAGATTCGGGAGCTGGCCTACGGAAGCAACCACTCACGTTTTGATGCTAATCCCCATAGCCATTATCACTTTGTCTGTGACAGCTGTGGAGCCATTGAAGATCTGGAAATGCCGACATTTCAAGAACTTAATGACAAGGTAGAAAAGCTTGGCGATTACCAGGTTCTCAACCATCGACTGGAGTTTTATGGGATCTGTCCGGATTGCGCTCGCGAAAAGTCCGAGCGTCGCGTAAACTAGCATCAACTAGCGTCTTTCAATCTGAGTATCGTTACGATACTCAGATTTTTTGTTTTCTACAGTGGACATTATTTACCATATGTAGTACAATTGATACGCGTCAACACAATTTATAGTGGTCAGGGAGGAGATGAGTGCATGCGATTATCGGATAATGCCAGAACTGTTCTGGAACGACGTTATCTCGCGAAAATCGACAATGAAATTGTGGAAACTCCAGAAGACATGTTGCGTAGGGTAGCTAAAAATATCGCACAGTTTGAAGACGATCCCATGTGGGAAGAGCGTTTCTTTGAGGTCATGGACAATCTGGAGTTCTTGCCCAACAGTCCTACATTGATGAATGCAGGACGCGATTTACAGCAATTATCCGCCTGTTTTGTTCTTCCTGTCGAGGACTCCATGGAAGGTATCTTTGATACCTTAAGAAACACCGCCCTTATTCAAAAGTCTGGTGGTGGGACAGGCTTTAGTTTTTCGCGTCTGCGTCCAAATTCTGATATGGTCAGCACCACCGGGGGCGTAGCAAGTGGACCTGTTTCGTTTATGAAGTGCTACAATGCGGCCACGGATGCCATCAAGCAAGGTGGCACGCGTCGCGGAGCGAATATGGGGATTTTGCGTGTGGATCACCCCGATATTCTCCAGTTCATACAGTGCAAGGCGGACCCCAATGAAATCACGAACTTCAACCTTTCTGTAGCCATCACTGAAGATTTCATGGAAGCGGTTAAGAAGGATGAACCCTACCAACTGATCAATCCTCGTTCGAAGGAAGCGGTTGGTGAACTGAATGCTCGCGAAGTCTTTGAACTCATCGTAGAGATGGCCTGGAAAAACGGCGAACCCGGAATCGTCTTCTTAGACCGCATGAACCGCTTCAACCCAACTCCGCTCGTCGGTGAGATAGAAGCAACAAATCCCTGCGGTGAACAGCCTCTTTTACCTAACGAAAGCTGTAATCTCGGATCCATAAACCTGGCCCGCATGGCCAAGAACGAGAACGGAACATGGACCATCGACTGGGATCGCCTCCAAGAAGTGGTGGAAATCGGCGTTCGTTTTCTCGACAACGTCATCGATGCGAACCGCTATCCCATTCGAGCCATTGAAGAGATTACCTATGCGAACCGGAAGATAGGTCTTGGTGTTATGGGCTTCTCGGATCTACTCATGCGCCTTGGTGTACCTTACAACAGTGAGGAAGGTGTAGAACTTGGTCGCGAGATCATGCGATTTATCCAGACCAAGGGTCATGAAGCCTCGTCAAAGCTCGGCGAAGAGAGAGGTTCCTTCCCGAACTACAAAGGAAGCATCTATGAAGCTACGGGGAAACCAATGCGTAATGCTACCGTAACAACGATCGCTCCCACTGGCACTATTTCTATCATTGCCGGTTGTTCCAGCGGCATCGAGCCCGTTTTTGCGCTGGCATTTACGCGCAATGTTATGGATAATGATCAGCTCATTGAAGTTAACGCGCAGTTTGAGGCCATTCTCAAGGAGGAAGGACTCTATTCACCTGAACTCATTGAGGAAGTGGCGCGGGTAGGGAATGTACGTGACATAGAAGCCATCCCGGAAGAGTTGCGGAAGGTTTTCGTCACGGCCTACGAAACTACCCCAGAATGGCATATTAGGATGCAAGCTGCGTTTCAGGAGTTTACCGACAATGCGGTCAGCAAGACCGTGAACTTTCCTCAAGAGGCCACGAAAGAAGACATCCGCAATGTGTACGAGTTGGCCTACGAGCTGGGCTGTAAAGGCGTCACAGTATATCGCGCCGGGTCGCGAGACGGAGAAGTTCTTACAGTAGGTCACAAGGGTGAGACCGAGCAAGCAGCTACCCTCGATGAGAACCATCGACCCGCACCCCGGACACGTCCTCGGGTAACCACCGGTCAGACGGTACGCGTGAAGACAGGTTGCGGTACACTTTACGTCACCATAAATGCAGACGACCAAGGTATATGCGAGGTTTTCACCACCATCGGCAAGGCCGGCGGTTGCGCGGGTTCGTTCTCCGAAGCCACAGCCCGTCTGATCTCGTTGGCATTACGCTCTGGCGTAGGGCCGCAACAGGTCATCAAGCAGCTGAAAGGCATTCGCTGTCCCCATCCGATTTGGCAAGATGGACGCCAGATTCTCTCTTGTCCCGATGCCATCGCCCATGTACTAGAGGAGTACCTCCAGAACAATGGTAATGGTGCCCAGAGGCCGGCTCCCTCTGCGTCCACTGGGGTCGCGGTAACACGGGAAGTTAAGTCAACCCAAAGTTCATCCCTGTTCAGTGGCGCTGTGTGTCCTGAATGCAGTGGCACCATGGTTGAAGAGAGCGGTTGTGCCACATGCCTCGAGTGCGGATTTAGTCGTTGCAGCTAGATTAAAGAATAATCTCCTCCTTCGCTCGGAAAGCTGAACGTAGGAGGAGATTCTTTTACGTTTTGTCGGTTTTAGTTGGTGGTGGCGTCCTTGAGCCAGTCACTTGTGAGCAAGCGCTGGGCGAGTTCCACTTGAGCGTATTCCAAGAGCTTTTCCCAGTCTTGGCTGACAGCTGCATATACAAGTTCAGGGGCAACACCAAGGTAGTCTGCGGCTTCTTGGGTGAGTCTGTCTTGAAGCATGAGCTGAACGCTGGCCCAGTCTCTCTTTAAGAGAGCATCGGCTTCCCAAGGGGAGATACCGCGGTCGACGAGTTCTTCATAGAGCTCAGAGCTTACTTCTTCGCTCAGCTGGTCCCAATCGCCGGCGATGATCGCGTTGATCTGGGCCGGGGTCAGAACGTCCACCAAGGCTTTGGTAGCCTTGTTCAGACCATCCATCACATACTGTGCCGTAGAGACGTGTTCGAGATTGATCAGTAGTGCTTGGTTGTTGCGGGCTAAAACTACAATGTTTTGGCCCTTTTCTAGTTGGCCGTCCTTTGTAATGGTGTCTCGCGTCAAACTCCCAGGAGTCACGAACAAGGTCTCGCTTAGGAGAGTCAAGGCAAGTTCCTCCTTACCTTCCTCCAGTTTAAGGGTGAACTGTTTGCCGTCTTCCATGATCTCCTGCACGGACCCTTGTAACTCCGTGAGTTCTTGAGCTTGCGCAAGGAGGAAAGCAACTTCACTTCGGGTGATCAGACGATAAGGCTCAAAACGTCCTACCATATGGGTGGGTAAGAGTCCTAACCGTTGCAGAACCTCTACTCCCATAAACCCTGGATAATCCATACTGAGGTCGGCAAAGGAAGGGTAGAACCCCTGGGGTACTTCCACATGCTCTCCCAGGCCAAGCAGGTTGGCCAGTGCCGCGGCAAACTCGCCGCGTGTCACACCCTCTTCGTGAGCCACCAAGAGGTCGCTCAACCATTGCTCAAGCCTTTCCACATCTTCAAATGTTAGTTGGAAAGTTTGGCTGAGAAGTGTGAACGCCTCTTCATGTGTGACGGCCGAGGATGGTGAGAACTGCTCCGTCCACAGATTGTCAAAAAGTCCTTGCGTTTCGAGGGATACGATGGCATCTCTTGCCCAGTTATGATCAATATCAACAAAGGCTGCCGCGGCGGTTGCGCTCCCTAGAAGGGGGCTGGCCACGACCAGTAGAGTTAGAACGATGGCGATAAACTTTGTTGGTCGCATAAGCATACTCCTTTATTTAGACTGAATCTATCTTACATCCCTTCATTCGCCCATTTCAAGCGTAGCCCTCTATGTAATAGTCGGTAGAATGGGCGTCTTTACCCAACTAAGGCAGGTTTTTACAGGCGAGCGTGGAATAGACAAGGAAGAAATGGGGGATCTCCAGTGCAAAAACGTCTGTTTCTCATTGACGGAAACAGTTTGATAAACAGAGCTTTCTACGCCTTGCCGCCACTTACGAACGCCAGCGGTGAACCCACGAATGCAGTCTATGGTTTGACCCAGATGCTCTTTCGGCTTCGGGAGGACTACAGTCCAGACCAAATATTGGTGACCTTCGATGTCTCGGGTCCCACATTTCGCCATGACCAATTTGAGGAATACAAGGCGAATCGCAAAGGCATGCCCGATGATCTGCGCAGCCAGATTCCTGTGATGAAAGAGCTCTTGGACAAACTTGGAATAAACCGTCTCGAACTGCAAGGTTATGAGGCGGATGATCTTTTAGGAACAGTAGCTAAGCAGGGAGAAAGTGAAGGATACGAAGTCTTTATCGTCACCGGTGATCGCGATGCCTTTCAGCTCATATCGTCGCGTACGTCGGTGCTTTTTACGAAACGTGGGATTACTGAAACCGAACTCGTTAACGAGGAGACCCTGCGCAAGAACTACGGACTTACTCCGAGCCAGGTGATCGATCTGAAGGGCCTTATGGGTGATAGTTCCGATAACATTCCTGGAGTACCAGGTGTTGGTGAAAAGACGGCGCTAAGACTCTTGGAGAGCTATCACTCTATGGAAGGTGTTTACGCACACCTCAATGAGCTGAAAGGGAAACTCAAGGAGAACCTGGAGACTTATGAGCGTCAGGCTTTCATGAGTAAAGAACTGGCTACCATTCGTTTGAACGCTCCTGTCCAGGTTGACCTTGGTGAATTGAGGGAAATGGACAGAAGTGCTGTTCGCGAAATGTTCGCGCACCTAGGTTTCAAGACCCTTTTGGAGCGCTTTTCTAAAGATGACGCTATGGATGTTCAGCCGAGCGGTAGTTGGGATGCGTCCTTCAAGATCCCGGAGCAAGAAGGCTTTGCAGAGGTTCTAGGGCAAATCCAGAACACCAAGAGAGTGTATCTGTCCTATGCCAGCGATCACAACATGCTTTTTGTCCTGGTGGAGAACGCTGTTTGGGCGATGAAAGAAGATCAAGTTCGAGAACATCGTGATGCGCTCCGCACTGCCCTTCAAGGGAAAGAAGTGTATGCTACTCATGGTAAGGACGTTTTGCATGCTTTGCGCGCCGAAGGTTCGGATTTGGTCTCCTTTGACCTGGAGCTCGCCCTGTATTGTCTAGATCCAGAGAAACGCTGGGATCCTGACGTTTTGGCACAGCACTTTCAGAAGCCTCAGGTCGCGCTCGATCCTAAGACTCTTGAGTACCAAGCAGTGTATCTGCGCCTTTATAGGGACGTTGTATCAGAGGTCGAACAGGAGCTCAAAAAGGATGATCTTTGGGAGTTATACGTAAGTTTAGAACTACCCCTGGTCACGGCTTTGGCTGATATGGAGGCTCATGGCATCTTGGTGGATCCCGAGAAACTCGCGTTGATTTCGCAAGAGCTCGAAGATACACTGGAACGCCTAACGGAGTTGATTTATGCCGAAGCAGGAGAGGAATTTAACATCAACTCTCCTAAGCAGCTTGGTGTCATTCTCTTTGACAAACTAGGTTTACCAGTTTTGAAACGGACCAAGACGGGTCCTTCGACGAGTGCCGACGTCTTAGAGGAGTTGAGTGATCACCCGATTGTGGCAAGTGTCTTGGAGTACCGCCAGGTGGCAAAACTCAAATCGACCTATACGGATTCTTTGGCGGAGCTGATTTCCCCTGAGACAAAGCGGATTCATACAACATTCAACCAGACGGTGACCGCCACAGGGCGTCTCAGCAGTACACATCCAAATCTCCAGAATATACCCATCCGTACGGCAGAGGGGCGGCGCATTAGAGAAGCTTTTGTGGCACCTGAGGGACATGTGCTCCTTATGGCAGACTATTCCCAAATCGAGCTTCGTCTGTTGGCGCATCTCTCCGGTGATCAGGTGCTGGCGAACGCCTTTCGAAGCGGACAAGATATTCATGCCCAAACAGCAGCCGAGGTCTTTGGTTTAGCCCTCGATGAGGTTACTTCTGAGCAGCGCAGTGCCGCCAAAGCCATTAACTTTGGAATCATCTATGGGATTTCCAGCTTTGGCCTAGCCAAGGGTATCAACTTAACCCGTGCTCAGGCCCAGGAGTACATTGATTCCTATTTCCTGCGTTATCCTATGGTCAAATCCTATCTCGATGGATTGGTAGAGCAAGGCAAAAAGGAAGGTTATGTGCAGACCCTTTCCAAACGGCGTCGCTATCTTCCAAATCTCAAGAGTCGCAATTTTGCTCTCAGAAACTTTGCCGCTCGCACAGCTATGAACACACCGATTCAAGGCAGTGCCGCGGATATCATCAAACTGGCTATGCTCAGAGTGTATCGAGCCCTTAAGGATGAAGGTTTGAGGACTCGAATACTCCTGCAAGTCCACGACGAACTCGTCCTGGAAACGCCGGAGGATGAGCTTGATGTAGCTGCTCGTCTTGTGAGAAGGGAAATGGAAGAGGTCTATCCGCTTGACGTACCTTTGGAGGTAGGAGTCTTCTATGGTCCCAACTGGCGTGATGTTCAGAGTTATGACTATGAGGAGAAGCAATAATGCCAGAACTGCCTGAAGTAGAGACGGTACGGCGTAGCCTAGTACCGGTTGTCCTAAGCAAGAGAATTGAGTCTGTGGATGTATATTATAAGCGTATTTTACAGCACATCTCGCCCCAAGCGTTTCAAGCACAGCTGATCGGTTCGTGCTTCCTGGACGTGGCAAGGCGCGGAAAATACTTGATCTTCGCCTTAGAAAACGGCTTAGAGTTGGTAGCACACCTGCGTATGACGGGGAAGCTTATCTACTATTCCGACGCAGGGATTGATCTTGCGAAACACACATCGGTTGTTTTCGGCTTTGGTGATCAAGGAGCGATGCGTTTTGAGGACGTGCGCAAGTTTGGCACTCTAGACTTGGTCCCACAAGGAGAGTATGAACAGATCAAAGGGCTGGACAGTCTTGGTGTAGAACCTCTGTCGGATGCCTTTACAGTCCAACACTTGCAGGATTTGACGAAGAATCGCAGTACAAAGATCAAGGGACTGCTTCTGGATCAAACCAAAATTGCGGGGCTGGGAAATATCTACGCGGACGAAAGTCTTTTCATGGCCCAGATTCATCCCGAAAGGCCAGCTAGTTCACTGAAACACGACGAGGTCCAGCGTCTTCATGGGGCCATTCGGTCCGTTTTGCAGGATGCCATCGATAATCAAGGGACAACCCTGCGTGACT
>DUQE01000163.1 GCA_012837925.1 Bacillota bacterium | reverse complement strand
TAGATCTTAGGCAGCGTCACGGCGAAATCGAGTTTGCCAATGTTGCTGATGAGTAAGAGGTGAAAGTGACCGCTGTCATATCTGGCTTCGGGTACAAATTTCATGCCTCCCCCTCCATAGGGCATGTTCAAGGCAAAGAGTGCTATGACTTCTTGTTCGATGACAGTTCCGTCGATAGTGATCTTCACAGGCCAGCTCCGCAAGTTGCGGATTGTGGCAACGACACCGGCTAGAAAGGCGGCCGATCCCTTCCACACACCATCGCGGTGGTTATTGACATATTCCAGAACGTCAACAGAAAAACCAATAGACGCCATTTGGCCAAATACCAGATTGTCGTGAAGCCCCACATCAAAGAGGGTTTCCTTGCCATCGAGCAAGACTTCAATGGCTGGTTTTGTCTCGCGGGGAATTCCCAGACCCCTAGCATAGTCATTACCTGTTCCTCCCGGGATAATACCCAGTGTCGCAGAGCTTTGCCATGTTCCTTCGAGAACTTCTCGAATCGTTCCGTCCCCTCCTAAAGCGGCCACAATCGGGTGGTCTTGGGAAGCCCGCTGGGCCAACTCGATGGCATGTCCAGGATGTTTTGTGTAGAGCATTTCAAAATCCACATTTTGAGCTGTCAGGAGCTCTTTGGTTAGCTGTGCAGTCTCTTGTCCTCGTCCTCGTCCTGCGAGGGGATTGGCGATGATGGCCACGCTCATTTGCCTGCCTCCTTCGTGATTCACCCTCTAAAATTCGCCATTATAAATCAAAACTCCTTCGTCAATACTAGTGAGGAAGGAGGTGCTGGAGTAGTGTCGCAAGACAAGAAAAAACGGAACCAAAACCGTCCGCATAATCAAAGAGCGGCTGGATTAGTGAACGCTAATCATTTTTATGAGACAGCCGAGGAGCTGGCCAATCGCCACCTGCAACAACATCAGCAGCAGAGGCAGAGTCAGCAGCAAGGGCAACAAAAGCGGCAAAATCGTCAGCAGCAGAATCCAGAGAATCCAGAACAGCACTGATAGAAGAAAGGGAGCGACTGCTCCCTTTTTCTAACGGGACAGTTGATTGAAGAGCATGGTGAGCTTTTGGGCTGTTGCCAGTACGGCCTGTTCGTTCTGATCCCACACGTTGTAATACAGGGTTTGGATTTCCATTTGAACTTGTCGCTCTGTTTCGAGACGACCAGTGCTACTGGGAGTTAAGGATCGCCACATGTCCTCAAGTTGTTGTACTGACCGTGAAGCCATCGTCCATTGACCCTTGAGGGCTGCTTCGGATATCGCATCGATGGAATCTTGAAGTTGAGCAATAGGTGACTCCGACGTGTTGAGCTGGTTGAACGACTCGTATTCCACAAGTTGGATTTCCATTCCGGGGGGCGTTTCACTGGCGAGTCTTTCGTTAACAAAGAATCGTACCCCCAAGGCTAGGACCCCGACTACAACGAGGAAAATGAAGATCATCCGGCGCATAAAATCTCTCCCTTCTACTCGTAGCATTCCCCGTATTGATTGATTAATTTTGTCCAAAATAAACGGAGACGCAGAGGGGAGAATTGTATGAAGATACTTTGGGTGGTTCGTCCTGCACAAGGGGGAATTTTGCAGCACCTTCAGAGCCTATTGCGGGGTATTCCCGATCTAGACATCGTGCTCGTCGCTCCACGGGATTTGCAGGATTGGGCTGGCTCCAGACGCTTTTTCCCCTTGGATCTCGTGGATGGATTGCACTTGCGGCGTGATTTGGCGGCCACTCGGCAGCTCCGCAGAGTCTTGCGCAAAGAGAAACCCGATGTTGTGCACGCTCACGGCCTTAAGGCGGCTTTGATCACGTCTATGGCTCTTGCACCATTTAGACATCCGCACTTCCTGTTTACCGCCCATAACTCTTTGCCACAACGTTCGTCTAAAATTTCCCAGTGGGGCACAAATGCTGTGCAGCGTTGGATGTTCAATAGCATGAACACCATTATCAGCGTTTCTGACGCAGTTCGCGAGCAAATTGTTCGATATGTCCCAGAGCGAAAAGTGTTGACAATTCACAACGGTATCGCTTCAAGTGCGTTCGACGCGTACTCGCACGATGCATCGCGGACGCCTTTGGGTATCGATCTCGATGATCAAATTGTGGGTACGGTGGCGCGCCTGATTCCCGAAAAGGGTCTTTCCACTCTTCTGGAAGCCATGTCCCTTGTCATGAAAATCCTACCTAGGCTACATCTCGTGATAGTAGGTGATGGTCCAGAACGCTCGAGACTGCAGCGATACGCTCACAAACTAGGCTTGAACAGTAGAGTCCGATTTCTGGGCTGGCGAGACGATGTGCCCGCTTTGATGGCTGGATGGGATTGCTTCGCCCTGCCCAGTTTAAGTGAGGGGTTTAACCTCAGCATCCTTGAGGCGATGGCTAGCCGTTTGCCGGTTGTGGCCTCTGATCTTCCCACGCTTCATGAAGCTGTGGTTCCTGGCAAAGGAGGCTTGTTAGTTCGCCCGGGAAGCGCACCTGACTTCGCCGCAGCCCTCCTTCATATACTTAAGGCACCAGAAAAGGCCAGGGCCATGGGCGAGTTCAATCGCCAGCGTGTGGATACGTACTTTGACGAAGAACGCATGGTACGTTGCACCCGAGCCTTATATGAAGGATTGTTGACATGATCCTGCGTGTTTCCTCTATCTTGCTTCTTTTGTGTATCGTTGCCTTCCCTGGATTTCCCGCCTCGGCTAAGGGCGAGAAAGTGGAACAAGTGGTTTTGGTGTTATGGCATGGGTTGCGGTGGAGCGATCTCGATAGTTTTCAATTTGATACCCCCTTGGGTTTGGGATTCCTTAATACCCGTGGAGGAGGAGGGGAAGCTGTATCCGGATCCTATCTCAGTATTGGAGCCGGTGCGAGGGCGGTGGGCCTGAGCGGTGCAGCAGGATTTTATCAGGGAGAGCAAGCTGGAAAGGAACTCTACAGAAGGCACACTGGGCTAGAACCGACGTCTATCGTCCAGCCCAAAATAGCCCAGATTCAAGCGGCACAGAGTGTCAGTTATCGGATCGAACCAGGTGCTTTGGGCACGGCATTTGTGGATGCCAATACGCCTTTGCGTGTTCTGGGCAACAGTGACGGTGTTGAACCCTATGCTTGGGCTGCCCTGGTCGCTATGGACGGGTGGGGGAGGGTATGGGAGGGAAGTATCGGTTCAGAGTTCACGATACTGGACCCGTCTTACCCTTATGGTTTGCGCACCGACTATGGACGCTTATTGGACGCAGTTCTGTCAGCCGAGGAAACCCTCGTGATAGTTGACCTTGGAGATCCCTTCCGCCTTGATCAATACCAGAGTCAGCTTGTAGAATCCCAGAGACAAAACATGCGCCGCCTCATCGTCCAGGAAGCAAATCTGTTTGTGGACGATGTGGTGCGAAACTCCTCTACCCAGACGGTTGTCTTGCTCATCAGTCCTTATCCAGCGGAGCAAGATGCTCGTAAGGGATTCTGGCTGACACCTGCCCTTTGTTGGGGTGTAGCGGATGGGCTCTTGACGTCAGGAACCACAAGGTGGCCCGGTTTGATCACAAATATGGATGTAGCTCCCACAATTCTTAAGCTCTTGGAAATAGAGCACAGGCAACCCTTCATTGGCCGTCCTGCCTTTGTTGCTCCAGGGTCGGTAAGTGACGCCGTAACACGTTTGGAGAGCATGGCAGGCAAAATTGAGTACCTGTCGAGGTATCGAGGTCAAGTGTTGCGCGCTGTCGTCATCGCTCAGATTTTGACGTACAGCGCTGTACTCGTTGTTTTGATTGTCTCCACTTTTCTACCTGATTGGGCCGTGCGTACTTTGCAGTTGGGACTGCTGCTCTTGATTATACTGCCATTTGGCCTTTTGCTCTGGAGCCGAGCCCCCCTTATCGTCCTGCTATCCTTCGTGATTATCTGTTTCCTCAGAATTAAGGGATTCGGCGTAGCGCCTCTTGTGGGGATTATTTGCGCTGGAACGACGGTGACTCTAATCGTTGATGTACTCCTTGGTAGCTGGCTCATGCGTTACTCGTTTTTGGGTTATGACCCGATTGGGGGAGCTCGCTTTTATGGACTGGGAAATGAGTTTATGGGTGTTTTAGTTGGGTCTACGCTTATGGCATGGGCTACATTTGTCGAACACAAGAAGATTGCGGGACGCTGGAGAAATGCTTTGGGGATTTTGCTTTTCGGTCTAGTGACATTAGTGGTTGGTTTACCGTCGTTGGGTACCAACGTAGGAGGTGCCATCAGTGCAGTGGTCGGCTTTGGTTTTGCCTGGATCACCTTTGCCCAAAAGAGGATTCGTTGGCACACTGTCGTGACTGTGGCTCTTGCCACGATCTTGGTTTTGGGTGTCCTCATGTTGATTGATAGTGCAAACTCTCATGGAGAGCAGTCCCATATTGGCCAGACAGTGGAACTTGTCCGACGTGACGGTCCGGCTGCTCTGGTTCTGATCATTATTCGAAAACTATCCATGAATCTCAAGCTCTTGCGCTACAGTATGTGGAGTAATGCTTTAATTGTAGCTTTGGTGGGCATGGGCGCATCTTTCATCTGGCCATCCAAGTACATTTGCTGGCTAAAGGAAAACCACCCCTTTATTGCCAAAGGAATAGTCGGGGTGGTCATTGCCTCAACGGCCGCTTTTCTTTTTAATGACTCCGGTGTGGTCGCAGCAGCGACCTGTCTGGGTTTCGCCTCTTCAACTCTGCTCTTGTTGGCCTTGGAGCTAAAACATGATTTTGTTGCGTCTCAGACCCACATTCAAGATGATGGCGATAGCCATTAGGCTCGTGAGCATGATGCTTCCACCAGCGGTGATAAAAGGCAGAGGAAGTCCTGTGATGGGCATGAACCCAAGCGTCATGCCTACATTAATGATAAGGTGGAAGAAGAAGATACCAGTAGCTCCTGTCGCGAGGAGTGTGCCATAGGTGTCTTTAGCCACAGCAGCTATATGGAGCCCGCGCCAGAGGACAACCACGAAGAGAGCGAGCACAACGACAGAACCAAGGAACCCGAATTCTTCGGCTATGACGGAAAAAACGAAGTCAGTATGATTCGCCGGCAAGAAGTGCAAAGAGCTCTGTGTACCGTTTAAGACCCCTTTGCCAAAAAAACCGCCAGAACCAATAGCGATGATGGATTGGATTATATTCCACCCTGCTCCGCTTGGGTCAGAGTAGGGGTCCAGAAAGACGAGAATACGCTTAAGTTGGTATGGTTTGATGATGCTAACCCATCCTTGGAGGGAGAGGATGACGACCGATATCGACCCTACGATCACAAGCAATCCTGCAATCATGATGTGCTTTGCATTACCATTGCCTACATACCACATAGTAAAGAAGAGTCCAACGAAAATGGCTGCAGTGCCTAGATCGGGCTGCTTCAAGATCAACGCCATGGGAAAGAGAACAAGTAGGAATGCTTTACCAACACCCGCGAGATTTTGGGCATTCTCCTCTTTTTCAAAGAACTTCGCCAGAACCAAGACAATGGCGATCTTGGCTAGTTCGGATGGCTGTATACCCATGGGGCCCACCCGTATCCAGCGCTGCGATCCGAAGACCGTCTGGCCGAGAAAGAGCACGCCTCCCAAGACAGCCATGGTAGCAATGTAGATCAGTTTTGACCAGCGTATCCATACTCGATAGTCAATGGAGACAATTACAATAGCGGCTACCAGTCCAACCCCAAAGGCCACAAGTTGGCTCCTAACATAATGCCAGGGACTTAAACCTGCAGCTACAAGTTGTGAATAGGAAGCCGAATAGATGACCACCAGACCAATCGCTGTCAAGGCAAGAACTGCGAGGATCAAAGGCCAATCGAGATTACGCCAGTAGCGACGGGGTATTCGCACAGAAGTTCCCTCTCTCTACAAACTTTCACACTTTTATTATACAGGTTTTTTTCCAGACAAACTAGTCCAAAAGGAGTTGACCCCCATTTTCGTCTCTGTTATAATAACATAGCGTGATGAGCCATTAGCTCAGTCGGTAGAGCACCTGACTTTTAATCAGGGTGTCCCGCGTTCGAGTCGCGGATGGCTCACCATCATAATAAGGACGTGCAGGCGTGGCGGAATTGGCAGACGCGCTAGACTTAGGATCTAGTGGGCAACCCCCGTGAGAGTTCGACTCTCTCCGCCTGCACCATTTATTTTCATGTACATAGTTTAGTTACACTACCAGGTGTACTTTTTTTGCGTTAGGGGAACGAAAGGAGATCGGTTTATACTATGACAGTAAAGATGGAGAAGTTGGAGAACAGCAGAGTTAAGCTGACAGTGCAGATAGACGCAGAGACCCTTGAGAAAGCTATGGAAGAAGCGTATCGCAAGAACGTGAAGAGGATCAATATTCCAGGTTTCAGAAAAGGTAAAGCGCCTCGCAAGATTATAGAATTGAACTACGGACCAGATGTTTTTGTGGAAGACGCAGTAGAACTTTTGCTGCCTCGTCTCTATGAAGACGCACTTGACGAAACCGAAATCAAGGCTGTGGATAGACCCGAAGTTGACATCGAGCATATCGATCGCAGCGAAGGCGCTACATTTACGTATATCGTAGATGTCTATCCAGAGCTCACATTGGGCAACTATCAAGGCCTCAAAGTGGATCGAGAGATCGTTCAAGTTTCCGACGAAGATGTCGAGAATATACTTAAACAACAGCAACAACGCAACTCGGAACTCGTGGTGGCTGAGCACACCGCGGTGCAAAAAGGCGATTTTGCGGTCATCGACTTCATTGGTTATGTTGACGGCAAGCCCTTTAGCGGCGGAGCGGCTGAGAACCATACTCTAGAGATTGGTGCAGGGCAGTTCATCCCTGGCTTTGAGGACCAGTTGATCGGTGTTGAGGTTGGGGAGACGAAGGATATTCAAGTTACCTTCCCAGAAGAATACCATGCCGAACACTTGGCTGGTCAAGAAGCTACGTTCACAGTAACCATTAAGGAACTGAAGGAAAAGTTTCTGCCTGAGATTGATGACGAATTTGCTAAGGATATTAGCGAACATGAGACTCTTGATGAATTGAAGGCAGAGATTCGGAAAAACTTAGAGGACGAGGCTACCCGCAGAACCACTGAGCAAATGGAGAATAAACTATTAGAGCTCATCGCTGAGGATAGTTCCGTCGAGATTCCTCAATCCATGATTGAACACCAAGCTGGGCATCTTTTGGATTACTTCCTCCAAAACATGCAAAGGCAAGGGTTTAGCGAAGAAATGTACCTCGAGATGACCGGGCAAAGCAGAGAAGATCTGCAGGCTCAATTTGAGCCCCAGGCGAAGACGCAAATCATGCACGACCTGATCCTGGAAGCCATCATCGAGAAGGAAGATATTACCGTCAGCGACGAGAGCGTTGAAGAAAAGATTCAAGAGTTCATGGGTTCCGCTGGTGACCTGACTCCTGAATTAGAAGAACGCATGAGGGAATACTGGAACAGTCAAAGACCGGGCATTGAAGCACATCTTCGGAGAGAAAAAGCCCTTCAGGTGATTGTTGATAGTGCGGTCATTACCGACGTGGAACCTGCCGTTGAGGTTGAGGAACAAGAGTAAAATCAACGTAATAGAAAGGCGGGAGACAATTGAGTGTTTTAGTCCCAATGGTTGTAGAACAGACAAATCGAGGAGAGCGGGCCTTCGACATTTACTC
>DUQE01000162.1 GCA_012837925.1 Bacillota bacterium | reverse complement strand
GAGGTGATGGTGATTCCCCGCTCACGCTCTTGCGCCATCCAGTCCATGGTTGCGCCGCCATCGTGTGTTTCGCCTATCCTATGAACTTTCCCGGTGTAGAAGAGGATTCTCTCAGTGGTCGTGGTTTTACCTGCGTCAATGTGTGCCATAATACCAATATTCCGCGTATTTTCGATCGTAAACTCTCTACCCACTTTTCACTCCCCCTAGCCGAGTAAACTCATCAATGTCCCCAAATGCTCGGAAACACTACCAACGATAATGTGCAAAAGCTTTGTTGGCTTCCGCCATACGATGAGTATCTTCTTTCTTTCTTACAGCACCGCCTTGATTATTGGCAGCATCCATAAGTTCTGCAGCCAATCTCTCGGTCATGGTCTTTTCGCCACGGAGCCTGGCGTGCTGAACCAGCCACCGTAAAGCTAACGCCTGTCGCCTGTCGGCCCGCACTTCTACAGGCACCTGGTAAGTGGCACCACCTACACGGCGAGGTTTAACTTCTACTACTGGCATAACATTGTTCATCGCCTGATCCAAAACCTCAATGGCCTTTGTACCAGTCTTCTCTTCGCAGGTCTGCAAAGCACCATACATAATGGACTCAGCGATTCCGCGTTTGCCGTCAAGCATCAAAGCATTGATGAACTTTGTAACCAGTTCTGTACCATACATTGGATCAGGAATCACGTCCCTTTTCGGAACACTCCCTTTTCTTGGCATTCGGTTTTCACCCCTTTGTGCACACGATTCCTGGCAATTTGCTCTGCAAATTACCTTGGAGCTTCCCTTTGGGAAACATCCACTGTTAATCTGTTCTGGAAACCTGCATTCTATTTAGGTCTCTTGGTACCGTATTTAGAACGACCCTGGCGCCTATCGGCAACTCCCGCCGAATCTAGTGTACCTCTGATTACGTGATAGCGTACACCTGGCAAATCTTTAATTCTACCCCCGCGAATCAAAACCACACTATGCTCTTGCAGATTGTGGCCTTCCCCTGGAATATAGGAAGTCACCTCTATACCGTTTGTTAGTCGAATACGGGCTACTTTTCGAAGAGCCGAATTCGGTTTCTTCGGCGTGGCCGTGTACACTCTAGTACAAACGCCTCTCTTTTGGGGCGCACCCTTCTCGTTGTAAACGACCTCATCACGCAAGGTGTTTTGAGTGTAACCTAGGGCTGGAGCTGTACTTTTGGATTTCTGCGCTCGGCGACCTTTCTTAACCAATTGGTTGATAGTTGGCACTATGGATAACCTCCCTTCAATCTAGATATCCTTGGACTTCATGACTCCGGCTACTGCTGCGCCTACTTCAATGGAGCAGGCTCTCCCTAGCTCAGCCATGGTTTCCACTTCAACTATGTTGATCCCCCGAAGAATGCTTTCTCGGCGAATGGGACCAGTGACATGTTCATCAGCATCTCGAGCTAGGTAGACCACCTCTGCCTGATCAGCTTGAATGGCCTTGAGAGTCTGTTTAGCACCGACTACACGTAGCGATTTCTCAAGTCTGCTTGGCATGCGGATTACTCCTTTACTCTAAGTTCCAGCATGGAACAACCCCGCAGGAAGCGACCCCTGACGGGCTGCCCAACGGACGACCCGTTGGGCAACACTGTTCATTCTATCATCCTGGATTGGCTCTGTCAATAAAATCTTCCGGGTAAAATGACCCGCCAAACTACGAACTGGAGACCAATTCCATTTCTTCTTGCGACTCCTCTACCTCAACATCCTCTTGCCCTTCTACATCAATGCTCACATTGCGGTAACGAGCGAGGCCGGTTCCGGCGGGAATCAGTTTTCCGATAATCACGTTTTCTTTGAGACCCAGCAGCTTATCAACACGTCCCTTAATGGAAGCTTCCGTCAAGACTCTGGTGGTCTCCTGGAACGATGCAGCCGACAAGAAGCTTTCTGTCGCTAAGGAGGCTTTGGTGATACCAAGCAGCGTTGGTTTCGCCTCGGCTGGTTCTCCACCCTCTTCAATCGCTTTGCGGTTAGCTTCTTCGAGGTCAAAGACATCGACGAGCGAACCTGGTAGCATGAGTGTATCTCCAGCATCTTCCACCTTGTGCTTGCGCAGCATCTGGCGGACAATGACTTCAATATGCTTGTCATTAATGTTAACACCTTGCGAGCGGTAGACTTCTTGAACCTCTTGAACGAGGTACTCCTGCACAGCCAAGACGCCTTGGACCGCCAGAATATCGTGGGGGTTCACAGAACCCTCTGTGATCCGGTCGCCTGCGGCCAGTTCCTGGCCTTCCCTCACCCGCAAACGTGCACCATAGGGAATGGTGTACGAGGCTTCTCCTTCAGGACCCTTGACAATGGCCTTCCGTACTCCCTTCACTTCAGCAATGCTGATCGTACCGGGAATCTCGGTGATAATGGCTTGGCCCTTAGGCTTGCGAGCCTCGAAGAGCTCCTCAACTCTGGGTAGACCTGCTGTAATGTCATCGCCTGCGACTCCACCTGTGTGGAATGTTCGCATCGTCAGCTGCGTACCTGGTTCACCAATGGATTGGGCAGCCACAATACCTACTGCTTCTCCCACTTCCACTAGATTGCCATTGGCCAGATTGCGACCGTAGCAGCGAACGCACACGCCATGACGTGTCTTACAGACCAGGACAGAGCGGATCTTGACTTCTTCGATCCCAGCGTGCTCAATCGTCTGGGCCATATCGTCGCTAATCATCTCGTTAGCTTGCACTAAGAGCTCGCCCGTTTGCGGATGTACGACATCCTCTGCCGAAACCCGTCCAACCAAACGCTCCCACAGTGGCTCAATGATCGATTCGCGATCACCCGTGAGTTCCTTGATAGCTCCAACGACGATACCCTCGGTAGTTCCACAGTCATGTTCCCGTACAATTACGTCTTGGGATACGTCTACAAGTCGTCTGGTGAGGTATCCGGAGTCTGCTGTACGAATCGCCGTATCAGCTAGACCCTTACGGGTACCATGGCTGGAGATGAAGTACTCAAGTACGGTCAAACCTTCACGGAAGTTCGCCTTGATGGGAATTTCGAAGGTTCTACCCGTTGGGTCGGCTACCAGGCCCCGCATACCAGCCAACTGGCTGATCTGCGACTCGTTACCACGGGCACCGGAAATGGCCATCATATACACAGGATTGAATTTGTCAAAGTTCTCGAGCATGTCGCGGGTCACAGTTTCTTTCGTTCTGGTCCAAATCGTACATACTCTCTGGTAGCGTTCCTCAGGTGTCAACAGACCTCTGCGGAACTGGGCTTCTATTTGCTCAACTTCTTCTTCTGCAGCACGGATGCGCTGGTGCTTGGTTGCGGGAACAGCGATGTCAGCAATCGAAACCGTCGTACCCGATCGGGTACCATACTCAAAACCAAGCTGCATGATCTCGTCAAGAACTCGGGCGGTTTCATTTGAACCCTCGTTCTTATAGAGACGTTCCACCAAGTTGCCGAGTTTCTTCTTATCAAGTTCATGATTGATGTAATCCATACCCTCAGGTAGAATCTCGTTCACGAACAGTCGGCCGGCGGTGGTCTGGAGACGGGTCCGTTTTTCATCATCAAGCCGCAGTGTGATCATGGCATGGAGGCTGATGGTCCCAGAGTTATACGCATGGATAACTTCATCAACGGAACCAAAGTAGCGTCCTTCACCCAGAGCTCCTTCTTTATGCGCTGTGAGATAGTATAACCCGATAACCATATCCTGGTTTGGTGTCACAATGGGTCGACCACTGGAGGGAACCAAGATGTTGTTTGTAGACAGCATGAGCAGTCTTGCTTCTGCTTGCGCCTCTGCTGAGAGGGGCACGTGCACAGCCATTTGGTCACCGTCAAAGTCTGCGTTATAGGCTGAACAGACCAGTGGGTGCAGTTGAATCGCTTTACCCTCAACCAGGGTTGGCTCAAAGGCCTGAATTCCCAGCCTATGGAGTGTTGGTGCACGGTTCAAAAGCACAGGGTGTTCCTTAATGACTTCTTCTACAATATCCCACACTTCTGGTCGAACACGGTCCACCATTTTCTTGGCACTCTTGATGTTGTGGGCGATCCCCTTCTCAACCAACTCCTTCATAACAAAGGGTTTGAAGAGTTCCAGAGCCATTTCCTTGGGTAAACCGCATTGATGCATTCTCAAACTAGGACCAACAACAATGACGGAACGGCCAGAATAGTCAACACGTTTTCCTAGGAGATTCTGGCGGAAACGTCCCTGCTTACCCTTGAGCATATCACTTAACGATTTCAAAGGACGATTGCCTGGCCCTGTCACCGGTCTTCCACGGCGACCGTTGTCCACTAGGGCGTCGACGGCTTCCTGTAACATACGTTTCTCATTACGAACAATGATATCTGGTGCGCCAAGCTCTAACAGACGCTTCAGGCGGTTATTCCGGTTAATCACCCTGCGGTACAAGTCGTTGAGATCCGAGGTAGCAAAACGACCGCCGTCGAGCTGCACCATGGGCCTTAGTTCAGGGGGAATCACTGGAATGACATCTAAAATCATCCACGCCGGATCATTTCCGGATGTGCGGAAAGCCTCTACCACTTCCAGGCGGCGAACAGCCCGCACACGTCGTTGTCCTGAGGTATCCCTGATCTCCTTACGTAACTCTTTACTCATTTCTTCGAGGTCGAGTTCTTCTAGGAGCTTCTTAATGGCCTCAGCACCGATGGCTGCTTCAAAAGAGTTGCCATATTTATCGCGAAACTCGCGGTACTCACCTTCACTGAGAAGCTGTTGCTTCGACAGACCTGTTACCCCGGGATCACCCGGATTGATGACAATATACGAAGCAAAGTAAAGCACTTTCTCGAGCGTCCTTGGGGACATATCGAGAATCAAACCCATGCGGCTGGGTATCCCTTTAAAAAACCAAATGTGTGAAACCGGTGCAGCAAGTTCAATGTGACCCATGCGCTCTCGACGCACTTTGGCTCTTGTTACCTCTACTCCGCATCGATCACAGACAATCCCTTTATATCGTACACGTTTGTACTTACCACAATGGCATTCCCAGTCTCGTGTTGGCCCAAAAATCTTCTCACAGAAAAGACCTTCGCGCTCAGGCTTCAGTGTCCGGTAGTTAATTGTTTCTGGTTTCTTTACTTCACCACTAGACCATGCCCGAATTTGTTCTGGTGATGCCAGACCAATTCGAATCCTATCGAAATTATTGACATCCAGCAAGGGCCGTCCCTCCTTTGTGTCCATAAGCTCACTGACTAAATGTCGTCGTCATCGTCGGATAAATCACCTAGATCATCTAGCTCGAAATCCTCATCCAAATCGTCATCCAGTTCGTCATCCAAATCGAGATCATCGTCCTGATCGTCATCGAAGCCGTCTTGAGGCGCCATTGCTTCGTCCTCATCGTCTTCTTCCTCGGCCTCCGCAGACTTGCCGCGGTCCGCTACTTCAGGAGAACGGGTGATACTTGTGCTGACCCCGCGACCTTGGATATCGATTCCAAGTTCCTTGGCCATCTCACTAATATCTTCTTCCTCTTCCCTAATTTCGATTTCCTGTTCGTTTTCACTCAGTACTCGGACATCTAGAGCCAGACTCTGTAGTTCTTTGATCAACACTCTAAAGGATTCCGGCACTCCCGGTTCAGGGATGTTCTCCCCTTTCACGATCGCTTCATAGGTCTTCACACGACCCACCACATCGTCACTCTTCACCGTGAGAATTTCTTGGAGAGTATAGGCAGCGCCATAAGCTTCAAGGGCCCATACTTCCATTTCACCAAATCTTTGTCCGCCAAACTGCGCCTTACCACCAAGAGGCTGCTGGGTTACCAGCGAGTAAGGACCAGTAGAACGGGCGTGAATCTTATCATCGACCAAGTGCGACAACTTCACCATATAGATGATACCGACAGTGACAGGATTATCAAAAGGTTGGCCTGTTCTGCCGTCATACAAGATCGTCTTACCGTCCCTCTGCATACCAGCCTTTTCCATCATGTCCATAACTTCAATCTCACTGGCACCATCAAAGACCGGAGTGGCTACGTGAATACCCAGTAGATTGGCGGCCATACCCAAGTGGGTTTCCAAGACCTGCCCGATATTCATACGGGAAGGTACGCCCAGGGGATTGAGGACAATCTGCACTGGCGTCCCATCAGGAAGGAAAGGCATATCCTCCACGGGCATGATTCTAGAGATAACACCCTTGTTCCCGTGGCGTCCTGCCATCTTGTCACCTTCGGAAATCTTGCGTTTCTGTGCTACATAGCAGCGAACCAAACGATTGACTCCTGGCGACAGCTCGTCACCATCTTCTCGGGTGAAGACGCGTACGTCGACAACGATTCCACCCTCACCATGGGGTACTCGCAGAGACGTATCCCTTACTTCACGTGCCTTCTCACCAAAGATGGCCCTAAGTAAGCGTTCTTCGGCTGTTAGCTCGGTTTCTCCCTTGGGAGTCACTTTTCCAACGAGAATATCACCTGGTTTGACTTCGGCCCCAATGCGCACGATACCACGTTCGTCCAGATTCTTGAGGCTGTCTTCACCAACGTTGGGAATGTCACGGGTGATTTCCTCAGGACCCAGCTTGGTATCTCTGGCCTGGGCTTCATACTCTTCTATATGAATGGACGTAAACACGTCTTCTTTAACCAAATCTTCGCTGAGCAGGATGGCGTCTTCGTAGTTGTAACCTTCCCAAGGAACAAAGGCGACCACAACATTTCGTCCGAGAGCCAACTCACCTCTGTCGGTGGAAGGACCATCAGCTAGTAGATCACCTGGCTGAACTTGTTGCCCCACGTAGCAACGGGGTTTTTGGTTCACACAGGTTCCTTGATTGGAACGTTCAAACTTCAACAGATTATAATGGTCGCGGCCTAAAGCGGTCTTCACCACAATTTCATTGCCGGTAACCCGTTCTACAACGCCAGCATTGTTCGCCAGCACGACTGCACCTGAATCAATGGCGGCCTTGTATTCCATACCGGTACCCACCAGAGGAGCCTCTGCATCAATGAGAGGAACAGCTTGCCTCTGCATGTTAGCACCCATCAGGGCCCTGGCGCCGTCATCGTTTTCTAGAAACGGAATCAGAGCCGTGGCAATACTAACGGTCTGCTTCGGTGAAACGTCCATGTAATCAACCGAGTCGACGGGCACGTTCTTAATTTCTTCGCGTTCGCGAACGGTTACCTTGGACCGTGTAAATCGATGATCCTCTGTGGGTTCGTTAGCCTGTGCGATTCTAAACGCATCTTCTTCATCAGCCGTTAAGTAACGAATCTCGTCTGTAACGACTCCATCCTCAACTACCCTGTAAGGCGTTTCGATGAAACCATAGTCGTTAATTCTCGAGTAGGTACAGAGCGCTCCAATGAGACCAATGTTCGGTCCTTCAGGAGTCTCGATAGGACACATACGCCCATAGTGGGAATGATGTACGTCACGCACCTCAAACCCGGCACGATCCCTAGATAGACCACCAGGTCCTAAGGCACTCAAGCGACGCTTATGCGTGAGCTCCGCCAAGGGGTTGGTCTGGTCCATAAACTGCGAGAGCTGGCTGGATCCAAAGAACTCTTTAATGGATGCAACCACAGGTCGGATGTTGATCAGAGCCTGCGGTGTAATGACTTCCACGTCCTGAATCGTCATGCGCTCTCTGACAACTCGTTCCATACGGCTCAGGCCAATACGGAACTGGTTCTGCAGCAGCTCACCCACACTCTTCAAGCGGCGGTTACCGAGGTGATCGATGTCATCAATGGTACCTATATCCGAAGATAGGGCCACCATATAATTGATCGTAGCCAAGATATCAGCAGGGGTAATTACGGTAACGCTAGGATCAGGCTGTTCATTGGAGAATAGGCGCACTTCATTTCCATCTCTTGTCGTAAGCACAACCGCATTGATCCCGGCATTGTAGATCTCCTCTGCCTGGCGGCGGGTGATCTTCACACCGCGCTCCACGAGGAGCTCGCCTGTCTCTGGATTAACGATGTTCTCCGTGCTGACGCGACCAACGAGACGCTCTGTTAAGCGAAGCTTCTTATTGATCTTGTAGCGGCCAACTCCGGCCAGATCATAACGCTTAGGCTCATAAAAGAGCGTGGAAAATAGACCACGGGCACTTTCCTCCGTTGGAGGTTCCCCTGGACGTAGGCGTTTATAAATCTCAATCATAGCATCCGCTTCGGATTGGGTACTATCTTTTTCAAGTGTAGCAAGAATACCAGGTGCCTCATGGAACGCTTGCCTAATTGCGTCATCGCTTCCCAAACCCAAGGCACGAATCAGGACAGTCACAGGAAGCTTCCGCGTTCTATCAATTCGAACCCACATTACGTCATTGGAGTCGGTGTCAAACTCTAGCCAGGCTCCACGATTAGGGATAATGCTTGCAGAGAAGAGTTTCTTACCGCTGGTATCGAACGTAAAATTGAAATAAACACCGGGGGACCTTACCAGTTGACTGACAATAACCCGCTCAGAACCATTAATGATGAAGGTTCCATTTTTGGTCATCAAAGGAAAATCGCCCATGAAGACTTCTTGTTCTTTAACTTCACCTGTCTCTTTGTTGACCAAACGAACTCTTGCACGTAGAGGAGCTGCGTATGTCACATCTCGATCTTTGCACTCTTCCACCTCGTACTTTGGCTCCCCGAAGCTGTATTCCATAAACTCGAGAACCAAATTACCGGTGAAATCTTGGATAGGAGATACATCGTCGAACATTTCTCTTAAACCATGGTCCAAAAACCACTGGTACGATTTGTGCTGGATCTCAATGAGATCCGGCATGTCAAGTATTTCTTCGATCTTCCCAAAGTTGTAGCGTTCGCGTTTCTCCCATTGTTTTGCTGCTACCAAGGGCCTCTCCTCCTTTTGGTATCTATAAAACATGACGAAAAGCAAGGGTGTGTTCCCTCGCTTGAAATATGCTCTTTCACTTACCTTCCAAAATTTTTGAGAAGATAGCAGGATTCCCCTTTGTTATGTTGAATATACATAAAGTAGGTACAATTTTCCCTTTTGCCACTTACCCATGATATCACATGCATTTTTCGTTGTCAAGCAATCGGTTGGTCTTGGGCAAATTGGCATACCTAGATCCACCTGCACAAAAGTAGCAATTAAAGGACTTCCTCGTAAGGAAGTCCTTTTCAATTTTCTGTATCCTAGTCGGACACTACTTAATTTCTACGGTTGCTCCGGCTTCTTCTAACTTAGCCTTAACTTCTTCAGCTAGCTCCTTGGAAATGCCTTCTTTTACAGGGTTAGGAGCGTTGTCTACGAGATCTTTGGCTTCTTTGAGGCCCAAAGCGGTGAGTTCGCGAACAACCTTAATTACGTTGATCTTCTTGTCGCCAGCGCTGGTGAGGATTACGTCAAAGTCGGTCTTCTCTTCAACAGCTTCTGCTGCAGCAACAGGACCTGCGGCTACTGCTACAGGAGCAGCGGCGGATACGCCAAACTTCTCTTCCATAGCTTTTACCAGTTCGCTGAGTTCCAAAACAGTCATATTCTCAATAGCTTGCAAAATGTCTTCTCTTGTCATTTTTAAATACCCTCCTTAAGGATGCGTTTATGCACTTGCTTCTTTCTTTTCTTTCACTGCGTTCAGGGCGTACACAAAATTGCGAATGTTGCCCTGCAATACATTGACCATACCGGCCATAGGTGCCTGCATTCCACGAAGTACCATGGAAAGCAATACTTCCCTGCTTGGTAAGTTGGCTAAATCTGCCACACCTTCAGGTCCCACAACTTGCCCTTCAACAACTCCACCCTTGATCTCCAGTGCCTTGTTCTTCTTTGCAAACTCACTGATAATCTTAGCGGGGGCTACGGGATCATCGTAACCAAAGGCAAAAGCAGTTGGTCCCGTCAAGAATGGGAGTAAATCGTCCATGTTCGCTGCTTGCGCCGCGAGGATGGTTAGCGTGTTCTTAAAGACCTTGTATTCCACACCGGCGTCTCTAAGCTGTTTGCGTAATGCAGTCATCTCACCCGCGGTCAAACCACGATAATCGGTAAGTACTGCACCTTGTACCCTAGATAACCGTTCTTGGATTTCTTCAACCATTGCCACTTTCTCGGGTCGTGCCATCGTTTCACCTCCTTGCAATACAAAAAGGATCTACCGCAGCAAGGCGGAGATCCCATGATCACATGACGAAGACGTACTTCGATACACTATTCTCCAACCTCGGTAGGCGTAGCATACGCTACTTTAAGTCTTTTTCAGCCATGAGCCAAAAGACAACCGACTGTCTACGGTTTGATTATTTGGTTTGTGCCTGTCGTCTTAGACGACGTAGCTAGTATACCATGGGTCAACACCAAGATCAACCCATCTTCTTACCAAAACTTTGCTACCTTACCTCACGCTGGCAGCTTCTTGGGCATTGATACGAATCCCAGGGCCCATCGTTGTGGATACATGAACCTTCCGGATAAATGTCCCCTTCGCTGCTGGTGGACGGGCCTTAACAACCGCATCCATGAGAGCAACAAAGTTGCCATAGAGCTGTTCTTCGGTAAAGCTTGCTTTGCCGATAGGTACATGCATACCCGCTTCTTTGTTCACACGATATTCGACTTTACCCGCCTTGGATTCTTCCACGGCCTTGGAGACTTCCATCGTAACGGTGCCAGTTCTTGGGTTAGGCATCAAGCCACGAGGTCCAAGAATGCGACCGAGTTTACCAACGACGCCCATCATATCTGGTGTGGCAATGGCGACATCAAAATCGGTCCATCCACCTTGGATTTTTGTGGCGAGATCCTCATCGCCTACGAAATCTGCGCCAGCCGCTCTGGCTTCTTCAGCTTTCTCTCCCTTGGCAAAGACTAAAACTTTCACGTCGCGCCCTGTACCATGTGGTAACACAACTGTTCCACGTACTTGTTGATCAGCATGCCGCGGGTCAACACCCAATTTAAAGGCGACTTCCACAGTTTCGTCAAATTTAGCGGATGCACATTTCTTTGCTAATGCAATGGCCTCACTAGGTGAGTAGAGTTTTTCAGTATCAACAAGCTTCGCAATCTCTTGATACCGCTTACCTCGTTTTGCCATAGTATTGTCCTCCTTTGTGGTGCAAGCGGATTAAATCCTCCCACCTATATTTATAGCGCTTCTAGTTAGTCCTCAACTACAACTCCCATGCTTCGGGCGGTACCTTCCACCATCCGCATGGCACTCTCTACGTTAGCCGCATTGAGGTCGGGCATTTTCAGTTCAGCAATTTCCCTGACTTGGCTCCGCTTAATGGTCCCAACTTTTTCCCGATTTGGTACACCAGAACCGCGCTCAATTTTCATAGCCTTTTTGATCAGAACTGATGCAGGTGGAGTCTTGGTGATAAACGTAAATGTGCGATCTTCATAAACGGTGATTACAACTGGAATGAGCATTCCAGCCTGATTCGCTGTCCGTTCGTTGAAGGTCTTACAGAACTCCATGATATTAACTCCATGTTGACCTAGTGCCGGTCCGACCGGCGGCGCCGGGTTGGCCTTGCCAGCATTTACTTGCAGCTTGATAATGGCGCTTACCTTCTTTGCCACGGCGCATACACCCCCTTAAAATAATGTGGTCATGGCGGACTTAACGTCCTCCCACTCAAAAACCTCGACTTACAATTTGGATATCTGGTGAAAATCCAGTTCCACCGGAGTATCCCGTCCAAACATGGAAATGCTAACCCATATTTTGCCCTTATCGAGATTAATCTCGGTAATTGTACCGGTGAAATTCTCAAAGGGCCCGGACACGACCTTCACGGACTCACCAACAGAGAAGTCTGCCTTGGTCTTGGCCATACCCATGTCACGCAAAATCACGTCCACTTCGTGTTTTTCCAGGGGGATGGGTTTAACCCCACTGCTGACGAAGCCCGTTACTCCCGGTGTGTTACGAACCACATACCACGAATCATCCGTAACAATCATCTCTACCATAACGTATCCCGGGAACACCTTGCGTTGGGAAACTTTCTTCTTACCATCTTT
>DUQE01000161.1 GCA_012837925.1 Bacillota bacterium | reverse complement strand
GCTGATCAACAAGAAGTGTGAACGCGATGATATCCGCGTCATTGCTGTCCCGGCCAACGAGATAGCCGACGAGCTGGGTAACCCTCGAGTCGCTAACATGGTGCTCTTGGGTACGTTCATTGAAGCAACGAAGTTGATCAAGACGGAGAGCGTCGAAAAATCTCTGAAGGCCGTGCTTTCGGAGCGTCATCACAATCTAATTCCGTTGAACATGCAAGCTTTGGAGAGGGGAAGGGCATACCAATAGCAAAGTTCTAGGGAGGCTGTTGGTGTGGAATGTTCTTTCAGATGGGGCTTTGTCCAAAACGTCAGAAATTTTCCCGGTCGGCAGGAGCTGGTAGTTACGATAGATTCACAAGCGGCGCGAGCCATGAACTATCCTGAACTCACCGGGGTCTGCCAAGCGGGTGACAAAGTCCTGGTCAATACAACTGCTGAGGATCTGCAGTTGGGTACTGGAGGATGGCACTACGTTCTCGCCATATATGGGCGGGAACGTAGTCTTGCTAAAGTGGGACATATCATGAAGCTCCGCTATACGCCGCTACAGGGAAGAGTTCTGGCCGTGGAGGAACACGATAGCCCCCATCATGCGATCATGCGTCATGCCGAATCCCTAAATGGGCTACCAGTCTTGGTGGGTAGCCTCCATAGTATGCTTGCGCCCCTAGCTTGGACTATTCAGACAACTAAGAGACTACGCCTCGTCTACCTTATGAGTGACGGGGCGTCGTTGCCCCTGGGATTTAGTAAGGTCGTTACTATACTGAGAACCAGGGGTTTGATTTATAAGACCATTACCTTCGGCCATGCCTTTGGAGGTGACCTGGAGGCGGTCAATATATACAGTGCACTCTTGGCTGCCCGTCATGTAGCCAAGGCAGACGTTGCAGTCGTGCTTATGGGGCCTGGCGTCGTTGGAACCGACACAACCTGGGGAACGACAGCTATCGAACAGGGTGTTTTCCTTAATGCGGTACGCCACTTGGGCGGTACACCGGTGGCCATCCCGCGCTTGAGCGAAAAAGACCCTAGACCACGGCACCAAGGAATGAGTCACCATACAAAGACGGTACTCACAAGAGTCGTAGACGGCCGAGTGTATGTACCGATGCCTGCATATTTTCGGGAACGGTTTCCCGAGAGTGAGCAGCTTGAAGGACTCGATCACGATGTTATCTGGGAACAGACAGAGGAGAGCTATAAGAATCTCCACAAGGCCAATCTTCCCCTCTCAACAATGGGGCGAGGAGTCGATGATGATCCCTTGTTCTTCCACGGTGTCTTGGCTAGCGCTCAGTTTTTCAAACGCATTCACGGGAGGTAGGATCATGCCTGTTGTCTATGGGGATCTTCATATACATATCGGACGTACCCATCAAGGAAAACCAGTAAAGATCACTGCGTCACCACAATTGAATTTAGACAACATCCCCGCTGCCGCGAAGCAGAAAGGGTTGGGACTGGTGGGACTCGTTGATGCCGCTTGCAGTGGGGTTCTTCGGGACATACAAGACCTCGCTGGGTGTGGGAAGTTAAAGCCCTTGGCTGGTGGCGGCTATAGTTGGGACGGTGTGACACTTTTTTTGGGGCATGAAGTAGAGCTGGTGCACACCACGGGGGCGGAGGCACACTTTCTTGCTTTCTTTCCGGACTTAGCGAGGCTCGAAGAGTACGCAAAGAGGTTGTCAGGGTGGGTAACCAATCCCTCGCTTTCGACCCAGAGAGTGGGTAGAGATCCCAATGTCTGGTTGGAGCTGGTTCGCAGCCACGGAGGCGTTGCCTTAGCCGCCCATGCTTTTACACCTCACAAAGGCGTTTATGGGAACTGCGTAAGCAAACTTGCTGAAATGTTCATCCATCCCGAACAGATTCAATGCTTGGAACTTGGCTTGAGTGCAGACACGGCTATGGCCCTCCAGATCAGCGATACGCATGGATACACCTTTGTGGCCAACTCCGATGCACATTCGCTGGGTTCCATTGGACGGGAGTTTACAGCTTATGACTTACCAACCGTCAACTTTGCCGAGTGGGAGAACGCCCTTGAAGATCATGGTCGAGGTATCGTAGCTACACATGGCATGGAACCCCTCCTCGGCAAGTACTACCGCAGCTATTGTGTCAACTGTCAAACCCAGTGCACAGAAAACCACCCCGTTCTTTCCTGCCCAAAATGTCACAAACCCGTGGTTGTTGGTGTCTGGGATCGCTTGCGGGCGATTCGAGACTTTGAGGACCCCGCTCCTAGGCGACCACCTTACAGGTACCATGTTCCCCTGATCATGCTCCCTGGTGTAGGTCCTCGTACCTATGAAGAGTTGAGTGGAAAACTAGGAACGGAAATCGATATCATGTATACTGTATCCTTAGACGCGCTTGCAGATGTGGCCGGATCAAACTTGGCTCGACAGATCGAAGCAGTCCGTTCGGGGCAGGTATCCATTCTACCAGGTGGAGGAGGAAAATACGGGAAGGTCACGAAAGTGACATAGGTTAAAGCGAGGTGGTAGGCACATATGACAACAATAATCTTTGTTAGGCACGGTGAAACACTATGGAATAAGGAAAGGCGCTACCAAGGGCAGAAAGACAGCCCCCTTTCGCCAAAAGGTTTGCTTCAAGCAGAGAAGGTAGGGGAATTCTTGCGAAACCGCAAGATTCATGCAGTTTACAGTAGTGATCTCATGAGAGCACTGGTAACGGCCGAGAGCATTGCGAAGCACCACCAGCTTCGTCCAACAGTGGATGTGCGCTTGAGGGAAATGTCCTTTGGGGTGTGGGAGGGTCAGACGCGTGAAGAGGTGCGACTGCAGTATCCCGACCTCTGGAAAGCCCGTGGACAGGATATTGTAACGACGCGGATTCCCGAGGGCGAACTCCCGGAGGAAGTAGTACAGAGGTTTAGGGGTTTTCTGGATTCTTGCCTTGCCAAAGCACCGAACCAGACAATTGTAGTGGTTTCCCACGGAGGTGCTTTGCGGCTCACCATTGCGTCACTGCTGCATATTCCCTTGAACAAAGCTTCGTGCCTCCATCAGAGTAATACGGGCATTACAGAACTGATATTCACAAACAAAAGCCCCCACGTCCCTTGGGAAGCCGTATGTATTAACTGTACAGGGCACTTGGGCTAACATATTCTCTCCGGGGAAAGCATACAGTTAGATAATGCTCGAACTGGAGAGGTGCATGAAACATGTTTATAGCGGGGGCTTTTGGTGAGCTGGTAGGCAAGTACTTCTTGCGCCATTTACCACTTTATTTAGCACTCATTCTCTTGTTTGTGACTGGTTTGGGATTTGGCGCCGTAGCGACCCAGCAACTCTCACCTGTTCAAAAGGATGATTTGGCGAATTACATTTCGGGCTTTTACAGTTCCCTGGGCGATCATTATGGCCAGGTCGCCTCAAGCGGCGAAGTATTTCGCGAGAGCGTGATGCAGAACGTGGTGAAGACCTCAGGCTTGATCTTTCTTCTCGGACTCACTGTGATCGGAGCTCCATTAATCTTGGCAGTAGTGTTTGTGAGGGGCTTTGTCCTAGGTTTCACCGTGGGCTTTCTTGTTCAGGAGACGATGGTAAACGGACTGGTTTTGTCAACGACGAGCATCTTGCCACACAACCTCTTAGTTATTCCGGCCATGATGATTGCGGCGGGGGGAGCCCTGTCTTTTTCGGCGACTGCGCTCAAGACTCTACTGGGTTTTTCTAAGGATGGTATCTATGGACAGTTTGCCAGTACCACATTTCTAGCTCTATGCAGTAGCTTCTTGTTCACTTTGGGGGCCTTGGTCGAAGCTTATTTGACCCCCATTTTGGTTCAATTAGGTAGCAGATTCTTGACCTAAAGGAGGGTTTGGCTTGTCTTTGGCGCATGTCTTCGATGATTACTGTTCCTTTTTGCGTATCGAAAAAGGACTGTCGGATAACACTGTACAAGCTTACTCCGCCGATCTGAACCAATTCCGTACGTTCTTGACCAAAGAAAAATTGGACCTTCGGGCTGTGGAGCCAAAAGATGTTGCCGTATTTGTCCGTTTACTTGAGGAACAGTCTATTGGGGCACGATCTAGAGCGCGTAAAGTGTCCGCTTTAAGGAGCTTTTTTGACTACTTGGTTGATGAGCAGCTTATAAAGAATAACCCCTGCGCTTATCTAGCGTCTCCTAAGCTGCCCCAGAACCTACCGCTGATCCTAAGCGAGCAAGAGGTAGTAGCGCTCTTGGATGCTCCGACGTTGGACAAACCTTCAGGTTATCGTGATCGTGCAATGCTAGAAGTAATGTATGGATGTGGTCTTAGGGTCTCTGAACTTGTAGGTTTGAATGTGGGAGACATTGATGAACTCGGCTTTGTGCGCTGTATAGGCAAAGGAAACAAGGAGAGAATAATTCCTTTAGGTCGTCATGCAACGAAGGCTACAGCGGACTACCTCAACTATGCGCGCGGCCGCTTAGTGACCAATCACCGTGAAAGAGCCCTGTTTGTAAACTCCCGCGGTGGTCGCCTAACGCGGCAGGGATTCTGGAAAATTCTCAAAGGGTGGGCCAAGGTAGCGGGGATTAAGAAGGAGATTTCTCCCCACATGTTACGGCATTCCTTTGCCACCCACTTGTTACGCCATGGGGCGGATCTGCGCTCTGTTCAAGAGATGCTTGGCCATGTAGACTTGACCACAACACAGATCTACACACATTTGGATAAAGGACACCTGAGGGATGTCTATGGAAAGACGCATCCCAGGGCTGTAAAGGAGGATGAAGAATGAAGCGAGTTGTGATCGTGGTATTAGATAGTGTAGGTGTTGGGGCCTTACCCGACGCCCATCTTTACGGCGACGAGGGGAGTAACACTCTAGCCCACGTTGCCAAGGCCATGGGTGGGCTCCACATGCCCAACGCGGGGAAACTCGGGTTGGGAAACATTATTTCGATTCAAGGAGTGCCAAGCGAGGAAGAACCTACCGGAGCTTGGGGCAAGATGGCAGAGGTTTCGAAGGGGAAAGATACAACAACGGGGCATTGGGAAATTGCCGGTATTAAGTTAGAAGCACCGTTTCCAACGTACCCCGATGGGTTTCCGCCTGACGTCATAGAAGCCTTTGAAACAATGATTGGACGCAAGACGCTCGGTAACTATCCGGCTTCAGGTACGGCCATCATTGAGGAGCTGGGTGAAGAACATATGAAGACAGGTTTCCCCATCGTCTATACTTCCGCGGATAGTGTTTTTCAGATTGCAGCTCATGAAGACATTGTGCCTTTGGAGCAGCTCTATGAGTGGTGTGAGAAGGCGAGGGCTATGCTCGAAGGTGAACATGCCGTCGGTCGCGTGATTGCGAGACCCTTTGTCGGTGAAGTTGGTTCCTTTCAGCGAACACCGCATCGACACGACTATAGCCTGCCACCGCTTCAACCCACAGTGCTCGATGCCCTTCTTGAAAGAGGGATACCGGTTTATGGTATAGGCAAGATTTCGGACATCTTTGCAGGCCAGGGGATTACGGAGTCTTTCCCAACGAAGAGTAACGCTGCAGGAATTTCACAG
This sequence comes from Bacillota bacterium, assembly GCA_012837925.1. Classification (GTDB taxonomy): domain Bacteria; phylum Bacillota; class Limnochordia; order Darwinibacteriales; family Darwinibacteriaceae; genus UBA5420. The sequence goes on along the minus strand of DUQE01000161.1, from coordinate 4,963 downwards.
GTAGTGGAACTGCTTGAAGTCAAGCAGGAAAGTTGTTTGATTTTTGCCAATCTCGTGGACTTCGACATGCTGTGGGGGCATCGTAACGATGCAGCCGGCTATGCCAAGGGTCTGGAAGAGTTTGATGCTCGCCTTCCTGAGATTCTAGACGGCCTGAATCGGGACGATCTACTGCTCATTATCGCCGATCACGGTTGCGATCCTACCGTCCCAGGAACCGATCACACTCGTGAGTATGTACCTCTGTTGGTAGCCGGTCATGATGTTATCGCGGTCGACTTGGGTATTCGTAACAGCTTCGCCGATGTGGCAAAAACGGTTGCGGACTTTTTTGAAGTCGAGTTTGACACGATTGGTGTTAGTTTCCTGCAGGATGTAAGGCGCTAAGGAAGGAGGTTCACCTATGCATGCAGTTGACCTGATTCGAAAGAAACGCGACGGTCAAAGACTATCCCGCTCTGAGTTGGAGTTTCTGATCACGGGCTACGTTCGAGGTGAGATTCCTGATTATCAGATGGCAGCCTGGAACATGGCGGTATACTTTAAGGGCATGGAACCAGAAGAGATAACAGACTTAACGCTGATTATGGCTCAGTCTGGGGATATGCTAGACTTAAGTGCAATTCAAGGTACGAAGGTTGACAAGCACTCTACCGGTGGTGTTGGTGATACAACAACCTTAATCGTGGCTCCCTTAGTGGCGAGCCTGGGTATTCCTGTCGCCAAGATGTCGGGCCGAGGACTGGGACATACAGGGGGTACAGTCGACAAGCTTGAGAGTATCCCGGGCTTTAAGGTAACCCTGAGTCCAGAGGAGTTTGTACAGCAGGTCAACGCGATCGGGCTCAGCCTTGTGGGACAAACAGGTCAATTAGCCCCAGCAGACAAACTGCTCTATGCTTTGCGCGATGTGACTGCCACCGTAGAGTCGATTCCTCTCATCGCTTCGTCCATTATGAGCAAAAAAATCGCGGCAGGAGCCGACGGTTTTGTCCTTGATGTAAAAGTGGGTTCCGGTGCCTTTATGAAAAGCGAAGAGGACGCCATAGCACTGGCACGGACGATGGTGCAAATTGGTACGCTGGCCAAACGTCAGACAGTTGCTTTAGTGACCGATATGAATCAACCCCTAGGGCGAGGAATTGGCAACGCTCTAGAAGTCAAAGAGGCCATTCTTACCTTGCGAGGCGAGGGACCACAGAGACTGACGGAGTTATGCATAGAACTGTCAGTGGAAATGCTACTACTAGCTGGGGTTACGAATGACCGAAGCGAAGCGCGTAAACGTTTAGAGCAGAGTCTTGTCGAAAAGAAAGCTTTGCGCAAATTCAGTGAACTGATCGCAGCGCAGGGTGGGGATCCCCGTGTACTCGAGGACCTCAGTTTATTACCTCAGGCCAGGTACACCCGAGATATTCATGCTCCGTCCACAGGGTATGTGCAGAGCGTTGATCCTATGGTTATCGGTGTATCCGCCATGGAGCTTGGTGCCGGACGTGAAAACAAAGACACGATCATTGATTTAGCCGTAGGAGTTGAGCTCCAGACTGAAGTGGGCGGACCGGTTCGCGCAGGTGAGGTACTGGCTACACTGTACGCTAACGATGAAAAGAAACTGGAACAAGCTAGCGTTCGCGCTCTTAAGGCGTTTCAGATTGGCGAGGCAAGACCAGTGGTACCACCCACGATTTATCGCAAAATCACGGCTAAGGAGTTATAATGGTGGGCCCGACCCCATATTTATGGTAATGGGGAAGGGAGAGAGGTCCATGGCTTTGCGCTTGTTCTCTTGGTCCAAGGGGTTAATGGCGATTACTCTGTGCGTGTTCTTGATCACAGGACACGTCGCAGCGCTCGATATTGGTGGTAAAGCCCACTACTTGATGGATCCCTATAGTGGACGAGTATTCTTAACAAATAACGGTGAAGATGCACTCCCGGTAGCAAGTATTTCGAAGTTGATGACCCTGGTCGTGGCCTTAGAGGCTGTTGAACGCGACGAGGTTCGTCTTGATGATCTGGTTACGGCCAGCCCCTTTGCGGCCAGCAAGAGGGGTTCGAGGATCTGGCTCGAAACGGGGGAGCAGTTGACTCTAGGAGAACTGATCTATGCCATTGCCGTCGGGTCGGCGAATGATGCTGCGGTAGCCGTAGCCGAGTTCTTGGCGGGCACCGAGGCTGGTTTTGTTGATCTGATGAACATTCGTGCCAAGGAACTGGGCTTGGTGAAGACGACATTTCGAAACAGTACTGGACTTCCCGAGGAAGGCGGTTCGAACATGATGAGCGCCCAAGATGTCGCCTTGCTCGTGCGACATGCTATGGGCGTTCCGCGTCTTATGGATTACGTGTCGACCTATGAGTACACCATGCGGAAGGACACAACCAAAATTCCGGTTCTTTGGAATGGGAACAAACTCTTGAGACGCTACTACGGCGTTGACGGCATGAAGACCGGGTTCACAACCGAAGCGGGATACTGCATTGCTGCTACGGCCGAACGTGAAAACTTTCGATTGATAGCCGTCACTTTGGGTCACAAAAGTGAGGAAGAAAGAGAAAGTGCAGCTCGAGCCCTCCTTGATTATGGTTTTCGCAAATACCAGAGTATGGAGTTGTACGCCGAAAAAGAAGCCGTGGGTACACTTGAGTGTCCGACCGGTAATCCGCGTACCGTAGACGTCGTTGTACCTAAAGCATTTCTGGTAACAGTGGAACGTGGCAAAGAACTCGATTTGACAACAGTTGTTGAGCTGGAAACAGACTCTGTGCTTCCTATTACCGAAGGTCAAGTGGTTGGGCGTATCACTGCTTTTTATGGAGATGAGATCGTGGGTGTTAGCCCCTTGACCGTGAGTGAAACGGTGCATAAACTGAGTGTTCCGGCCCTGATAGTCCGTTTGTTCAAGGCGATGGCACGCTCTGTGTTTTAATTTCCTTTTATTAGCAGGTAAACGAAGGTTTCCCTCGAAAAACGTATTAATCAAGAAAAGGAGGGAAGCCTGTGCAGTATAGTTTTGAACTGGAGGGACAAGCACTTATCGTTACCTTGCGAGGTGAATTGGAATTACATACATCGCCAGAGTTCAAGGAAACGCTCACAAAGCTCTTTGAAACCCATTCCCACGTGACAAACTTGATTATGGATGTAAAGGGTCTTTCCTTTGTTGACAGCTCGGGTCTGGGGGTCATCCTCGGCCGTTATCGAGAGTTACAGGAGCGCGGAGGTCGGCTTTTTTTTGTACAAGCCAATCCTCAAATAAAGCGAATTCTCCAAATGTCGGGTTTTCAGAAAATATCTGAGTTTGCCAATTCGGCATCAGATGTGTTAGAGCGGATCTAAGGAGGCGACTTTGATGACAAGCACAAACTGGATCAAACTAGAGATCCCCAGTGATACCCGGAACGTAGCCTTTGCCCGTACGGCCGTTGCGTTGTTTGCCAGTCAGCTCGATTGGACGCTAGACGAACTCGAGGACATTAAAGTGGCCATCTCGGAAGCCGTTTCCAACTGTGTAATCCACGGTTATGGACTTCAGGAAGGCTTGGTTAAGATAGAAGCGTCGTATTCTGGACCTGAACTGCGCATTGTGATCGAGGATTTCGGTCGGGGAATTGCCGACATTGAAGAAGCCCAGGAAGTTGGATTCACTAGTTTTCCAGAAGAACGCATGGGTCTAGGTTTTACCTTCATGCATGAATACATGGACGAGGTCCTGGTTTCTTCCCAACTGGGGAAGGGAACTACGGTCACGATGGTCAAGCGGGTTAGAGACTCTGAGAGTTAGGGACGGCCATGGAAATGGAGCAGATTCGACACCTAATTTTCCAATCGCAACAGGGAGACACTAACGCTCGAAGCCAGCTGGTAGAGGCGAACCTTCCGCTCGTACATAGTATTGCCAGAAGGTTTGTGGATCGCGGCGTAGACTATGACGATCTTTTACAGATTGGCTCTCTCGGGTTGCTGAAGGCGATAAATGATTTTAACCTGGACTATGATGTGCGTTTTTCCACCTATGCGGTCCCGAAGATTATGGGCGAAATAAAGCAGCATCTTCGCAAGTCATCGCCTCTCACGGTAAGCCGCTCAACGAAGAAGCTTGCCTCCCAGGCGCTGCATGCCAAAGACGTGTTAAGCCAAGCGCTCGGACGTAATCCTACGATTTCTGAGATTGCGGCACATCTCGAAGTAGAACCTGAAGATGTGGTTTGTGCCTTTGAGGCCGTTGCTCCTGTGTACTCGCTGCAAGCACCGATCACACAGGGTGATGAAGATGCACCCGAGTTTCAGGATCTAGTGGCTACTAGTGGAGGACATGAGAGCCTCATGTTGAAACAAGCTTTGCAGAATCTATCACCTGACGAGAGGCAGATCATCTTGTTACGGTACTTTGCAGAAAAGAGCCAGAGCGAAGTCGCTGGCGTGCTTGGCATATCACAAGCGCAAGTATCGAGGAAGGAAGCACGCATCATTCGTCAGTTGCGACATGAGCTATAGAAAAGAGGAATAGTTTGTTAGCAGATTTGCACTTACATACAACAGAATCGGACGGAACATGGCGCCCGGAGCAGTTGGTACACGAAGCTGTCAAGGTAGGCCTTTCAGCAATAGCTATAACGGACCACGACACGACCGCGGGCATTGAGGCTGCCTTGCGATCAGCACCGTCTAACCTTGAAGTTATCCCTGGCATCGAACTTAGTTCCAATGCCGAAAGTGGAGAAGAGGTTCATATTGTTGGTCTATGGATTGACCCTTGCGACGAAGCCTTGCAGACCAAACTCGCTGTGCTGCGAGAAGAACGCATGGAGCGGGTTGATAAAATGCTAGATCGATTACGTGCCCTGGGCATCGTGTTGGAGTATGACGATGTCAGAAAATACGCCCACAAAGATGTTCTCAGCCGTAGTCATGTTGCTTCAGCTCTGGTGGAAAAAGGAATCGTTGAATCGAAGCAGG
>DUQE01000160.1 GCA_012837925.1 Bacillota bacterium | reverse complement strand
ATGAAAGACGTCATGGTCTTAGTGGACATAGGAAGTACGTTCACGAAAGTAACGGCCGTAAACATGGTAGAAAGGCACATCCAGGCACAAGCGAGTGCCCCCACAACCCCGTCTGACGTGAGTGTAGGTCTACAAGACGCCTTAGAGAGTCTGCGCTCGACCGGCGCGGTAAGTGCCGTGCAGCCCGATCAGATCTTGGCTTGCTCAAGTGCTGCAGGCGGGCTACGGATGGTGGCGATCGGTCTTGTAGAGGATCTCACGGCCAAAGCAGCCAGGCAGGCCGCTTTGGGGGCGGGCGCTAGAGTTCTGAAAACATTCTCCTTTCAGTTAACGGAAGAAGATCGAGCCGAGATCATCGAACTTAACCCTGATATCATTCTTCTTGCAGGCGGGACAGATGGTGGTAATACTGAGAACATTCTGCATAATGCGAAGGTCCTTGCATCATTACCGCAGGCTGTTCCTATTGTCATTGCCGGGAATCGCTCAGTGGCACAGGAGGTCGCGCGGGCCTTTCCAGAATCCTTCAGTACGTATATTGCCGCGAACGTAATGCCTCAAATTGGCAAGCTTCAGGTAGAACCTGCCAGAGAAGTGATTCGCAAGGTCTTTATGGAAAAGATAATTTACGCTAAAGGGTTAAACAAGGCTAGTCGATTAATAGATGGTATCTTTATGCCGACGCCAGCGGCCGTTTTGCGTGCTGGTCAACTGCTTAGTGAGGGCACCGACATCACCAAAGGTTGGGGTGATTGTCTCATCGTTGACGTGGGCGGGGCGACGACGGATGTCCATTCCCTGGGTGAGGGAATGCCTACCAAGGCAGGAGTTGTCGTGCGTGGTCTTCCTGAACCCTTTGCCAAACGTACTGTTGAGGGAGACCTCGGGGTAAGGGTTTCTGTGGTTTCTCTGTTGGAGGCCGTTAGTCCACGGGTGTTGGCGCAGGAGACGGGATGGTCTGAGGAGAGAGTTGAAGAAAGAGTCCGAGTGTTAAGCGATCGGCCGGAAATACTTCCTAGCGATAAAGATGAAGAATTGTTTGACCAAGCGTTGGGACACCAAGCCGTGAAACATGGTGTAGGGCGACATGTTGGTCGTCTCTCTGAACTCTACACGCCTTCAGGATTGGTGTGGATTCAAGATGGCAAGGATCTGTCGAAGGTAAAGAGGGTTATTGGTACCGGTGGAGTCTTGATTAATAGTCGTGATCCGCTTGTTATGCTTGAAGGAGCGAAGTACGAGGCAGAATCAGCGCTGGAACTTAGGCCCGAAGACCCTAGTTATTTTTTGGACGGTGACTACATCTTGGCTGCCATGGGGCTGCTAGCGCAGGAGCACCCAGAGGTGGCTTTAACGGTTATGAAAAATTCTCTAAGTGCACATGAGCTTACAAGGAGGGACAAATAGTTGGCGGAACAGATTAGGCATGATATGTTGGATTGGAATGATTTACAGGAAGAAAGGCAGACTGTTTTAGCTGGCTGGCCTACGGGTCAGGACGTAGACTTGGACGAGGCGATTCAGTTTCACAAGAAACTACCAAGCGAGTTGAACTTTGGGGTACGGCTTGTCCAGGCGAAAGAACAGGGAATAACCTTGGCCCAGCCTAGAGCGGGAGTGGCCGACCTCAATAGTCATCGAGAGCTACTGCTTTATCTGCAAGATGAAGGCGGTGCTGATCTCCTACCCTCCACAATTGACTCTTATACAAGGCAAAACCGCTATGAAGAAGCAGAAAAGGGTCTGGCCGAGAGCGTACTTGAGGGTCGCTCACTTTTGAACGGGTTTCCCGCTGTGAACCACGGCGTTAGGAACTGCCGCAGTTTAGTGGAGAGTCTTAGCGTTCCCGTTCAGGTTCGTCACGGCACCCCGGATGCCCGTCTGCTGGCAGAGATCACGCTGGCTGCAGGCTTTACCGCGTATGAAGGTGGCGGTATTTCCTACAACATCCCCTATGCTAAACGTGTGCCACTTGAACAGAGTATTCGTCACTGGCAGTACGTGGATAGGCTCGTTGGATATTACGAGGAGCAGGGCATTACCATCAATCGCGAACCATTTGGTCCGCTCACTGGAACCCTCGTGTCCCCATGCATTTCTCACAGTGTGGCCGTTATTGAGGCCATTTTGGCAGCGAAGCAGGGAGTTAAGAACATCACCGTTGGTTATGGTCAATGCGGTAATCTGACGCAAGACGTGGCTGCCTTGCAGACACTGAGTATGCTGGCCGAAGAGTACTTGCAGGCTGAAGGACTCAACGATGTGGAAATTACAACTGTATTCCATCAATGGATGGGAGGCTTCCCTGCGGATGAAGCCAAGGCCTTTGGCGTTATATCTCTAGGTGGCTTGACCGCTGCACTGGGCAAGGCAACCAAGGTGATCGTGAAAACGACCCATGAAGCATTAGGTATACCAACCAAGGAAGCGAACGCTCAAGGTATTCGGGCAACCAAGCAGGTCCTCAATATGCTTTCGGATCAGGTCTATCCCGAGAATCCCCTCTTGGCTGAAGAGCGGGAGGTGATTTTACGAGAAACACGCCTGATTCTGGATAAGACTCGGGAATTGGGTGAAGGCGACTGGGCTGTGGGAGCCGTACGGGCGTTTGCTGCAGGGGTCATTGATGTGCCGTTTGCTCCAAGTTCGTTTAATGCGGGACGGACTATGCCTGCACGCGATAATCAGGGTGCAGTTCGCTTTTTGTCCTGGGGGAATCTGCCGTTCACCAAGGACATCCAGGACTTCCACCGTGCTAAGTTGGCAGAAAGGGGTAAAGCAGAACAACGTACCCCGAACTTTCAGATGGTAATCGATGATATTTATGCCATTGGTCAAGGCAGATTGATTGGCCGTCCTCGTTAGGAGATGATGAGTTTGACCGAATTGAGAATCTTATCCCCCACTGCCATTTTGGGATATGGTTTTCCGCTGGCTTCGTTTCACGCCGGCCTAGACCGTGATCCCCATGTAATTGCCGTGGACGCGGGGTCTACTGATCCAGGACCATATTACCTCGGATCCGGCAAGTCTTTTACCCAGCGCTCTGCTGTGAAGAGAGACTTACGCTATATGATCGAAGCAGCATTGACTCGCAAGATACCGTTAATTATCGGTACTGCGGGAGGTAGCGGTGCTAAGCCGCATGTGGATTGGAACTTAGCCATTGTTGAAGAAATCCTGAAGGAGCTCAAGCTTACGGCCCAGGTAGGGGTCATTTATAGTGATATTGATCGCGATTTCTTGATCGATGAACTGAGAAATGGTCGAGTGAAGCCCCTTGGTCCTGTCGACGAGCTGACAGAAGAGGACATCCTTGCATCGACGAATCTGGTGGCGCAAATGGGTCTCGAGCCCATCATGCAAGCACTAGAAGATGGTGCGGAGATCATCCTTGCTGGGCGGGCCTATGATCCTACGGTTTTCGCGGCTCTACCGGTTATGAAAGGTTTTGACATGGCACTCGCTCTGCATATGGGGAAAATCTTAGAGTGTGCTGCTATCGCGGCTACGCCCGGTAGCGGTAGTGACTGCCTCATGGGAACCTTGAGCAGGGATTCCTTCGTCTTGGAGGCTCTGAACCCAGAGCGTGAGTGCACACGGATATCGGTCGCGGCTCACACCCTGTACGAAAAGAGTGATCCCTACACATTGCCAGGCCCAGGTGGTGTACTGGATCTACGTGAAACCACTTTCGAACAACTGCCTGGTGGAAAGGTTCGGGTAGCTGGAACTAAGTTTATTCCTACCGAGGGTTACTTTTTGAAGCTTGAGGGTGCAAGTCTCATTGGCTATCGCACGATCAGTATCTCGGGGGTTAGAGACCCCATCATGATTAACCAGATTGACGAGATCATTGCCCGAGTTAAGGATCGGGTTGCAGACAACTTCCAAGAGCTTAGGGACTATCAGCTTCATGTGCATTGTTATGGGAAGAATGGGGTCATGGGGCAGTTAGAACCACATCCGGAACCCGCACATGAACTTGGCTTGGTTATCGAGGCTGTTGCTCCTACCCAAGAGATCGCGGATACGATTTGTAGCTTTGCGCGTTCAACCATGCTGCACTATGGCTATCAAGGCCGCAAGGCTACGGCAGGCAACTTGGCGTTTCCTTATTCGCCTTCGGATGTATCTGCGGGTGCTGTCTACAAGTTTAGCGTGTATCATTTGCTTAAGGTCGATGATCCGAAGAGTCTATTTCCTGTCAAGATGGGGAGGAGCGGGCTATGAGATATGTGAAAGACGTTGCACTGGTGATTCGTAGCAAGAACGCTGGTCCCTATGAGTTGACCTTTGACTTGATGTTCCCTGACCTAAACGTGTATAACGAGGTTAGGCACAGCATAACAAAGGAAAAAATCGCTGCTCTTTATCAGATTGATGAAAGCAAAGTGTTGTCGATTATCCATTTCGAACCGGCCTATGCCGTCAAGATCACAATTGTGCGTCCTCGCCCTTCAGGTGATCTCGGAGAGACTGATGTTTATGGAGCACAACAACACACACCACTGTTTGAACTAACATATTAATGAGGAGTGCTGTACGTTGAAAATTAAGAATGTTGTATTGTCGAAAGGACTTACCGGTTTTTACTTCGATGACCAAAAGGCGATTCGTCAGGGAAACTACGTTGAGAACGGTCTAGCGTATGATGGAAAACCTGTGACGCCTGGTTTTACGAGCATTCGTCAAGCAGGCGAAAGCGTGTCTGTCCAACTCGTCTTGGAAGATGGCCAAGTGGCCTACGGTGACTGCGCAGCCGTGCAGTATTCTGGAGCCGGGGGACGCGACCCGCTATTCTTAGCTGATGACTATATTCCTCTGATTGAAAAGTACGTGGTTCCTGTTTTAGTTGGGCGAGATTTAACGTCGTTTCGTGCCTTAGCTGAGGAAGTTGACCAGATCAAAGATGAAAACGGCAAGCCTCTGCACACTGCTATCCGTTACGGGGTCACACAGGCGATTCTGGATGCCGCGGCCAGGGCTCAGCACCTGACCATGACGGAGATCATAGTTAAAGAGTATGATCTTGAACTGATTCCCGAACCTGTCAAGGTCTTTACCCAGACTGGCGATGACCGCAAGCTCAATGCTGACCGGATGATTATTAAACACGTTGATGTCTTGCCCCATGGTCTGTTCAACAATGTGAACAAGCTAGGCAAGAATGGTGAGCATCTGAAAGACTACTTGCTCTGGCTTAAGAATAGAGTGGCCGAGTTGAAGGTAGATCCCAACTATCTGCCTGATTTTCATGTTGACGTCTACGGTACTATCGGAGAAGCGTTCAACAATGATGTAGAAAAAATGGGTGAGTATGTCAGAGAACTGACCGAGCTTGTTGCACCCCATACCCTCGCGATTGAAGGTCCTGTGGACTGTGATTCGAAAGAAGAGCAGATCAAGCTGATGGCCGCACTCACTGCTTATGTTGATAAACACAATATTCCCTGCAAGTTCGTTGCTGACGAGTGGTGTAACACCCTCAGCGACATTAAAGAGTTTACCGATGCCAAAGCAGGACATATGATCCAGATTAAGGCCCCCGATCTTGGCGGTATCAACAACAGTGTTGAAGCCGTATTGTACTGCCAGCAGAACGGGACGATCCCATATCTAGGTGGCACCTGCAATGAGACAGAACGTTCTGCACAAATCACGGTGCAAGTTGCGCTGGCCACAAGACCACGTCAAATTCTTTCGAAACCAGGTATGGGAGTAGACGAGGGACTATCCATCTGTACGAATGAGATGAATCGTACAGTTGCTTTGCTGAAAAGTAGATAAGGTAGGGGATAAATCTTGAGGATCATTCAGTACGCAGATATTGTTGCCACGATTAAGGAGCTTTGCTTGGACGCAAACTGCAATTTGCCACAGGATGTATGGGACGCGCTAGTCAGGGCTCAAAAGGACGAGGCATCACCCTTGGGGCAAAACGTCTTGGATACGATTCTTGCCAATGCTCAAATTGCAAAAGAAAAGCAAATGCCGTTGTGCCAAGACACTGGTATGGTCGTTGTGTTTGCTGAGGTTGGTCAAGACGTCCATATTCAAGGTGGACTCCTCAGTGATGCAGTCGATGAGGGCGTGCGCCAAGCATACCAAGATGGATATTTCCGCAAGAGTGTGGTGGGAGATCCCCTCGAACGGGTAAACACAAAAGATAACACTCCTGCTGTGCTCCATGTTTCTTTGGTTGCAGGAGACGAACTTCGCTTGATCGTGGCTCCTAAAGGCTTTGGAAGTGAGAACATGTCTGCCCTGAAAATGCTCAAGCCCGCAGAAGGCATACAAGGAATCAAGGACTTTGTGGTCAAGGCAGTCAGTGAGGCGGGGGGCAACCCATGTCCGCCCATCATCATCGGTGTGGGAATTGGCGGTACCATGGAAAAGGCGGCCCTCTTGGCAAAACGAGCAGTGCTTCGCCCCGTCGGATCGACGCATCCTAAACCTCATGTGGCGAAGCTCGAAGAAGAGCTTTTGGAGCTGGTTAACAAGACGGGGGTGGGTCCTCAAGGCTTTGGAGGAACGCAGACAGCCCTGGCGCTGTTTGTTGATACCTACCCTACACACATTGCGGGGTTGCCAGTGGCTGTTAACATCAACTGCCACGTGGCACGCCATGTAGAGGCGGTTTTGTAATGTACTAT
>DUQE01000159.1 GCA_012837925.1 Bacillota bacterium | reverse complement strand
GATTGATCAGTGTCGGACTTCTTGTGCTAGGCCTTTTGCGAGGCTTGATAAAAGGTAAGGACTTTGTCTGGGTGAGAAAAACGATCAGCGAAATCGACCTTTTTACGCTGTTCTTGCTGATCGGTCTTTTCATCGTGATTGGCGGCTTAACGCAGGTAGGTGTGATCGACAGGATCGCCGCTTTCATTGTCAACGCGGGTCAGGGTAATGTCTTCTTGATTTATACGCTTGTGGTCTGGATGTCTGTTTTGATCTCCGGTTTTGTGGACAACATTCCATATGTAGCGACCATGCTACCTGTTGTTGGAGCTGTGGCGGGACGCTTGGGTGTTGAACCCTATCTGCTTTTCTTCGGTCTTTTGATCGGCGCAACACTTGGTGGAAATCTGACTCCCATCGGCGCTTCTGCCAACATCACCGGACTGGGGCTACTCCGCAAGGAAGGCTATGAGGTCAAGGCTGGAGAATTCATGCGTTTAAGTGTTCCGTATACGCTTGCAGCGGTGACCACGGGCTACATCCTCACCTGGCTCATCTGGGGTGGATCCTTGTGATTGGAACGCAAAACGAAAGCTCTCTGCACGCGAGTTTAAAGGAACTCTATAGTCAACCAGGTGACATTATCGAAGGTCGAGTGGACGGCTTTCATATTGACGTTGTTAAGAAAGACCGCTTGGTTGAGATTCAAACTGCGAACTTCACCTCCATCAAGAAGAAGCTATCTAGACTTCTTGAAAACCACCACGTGGTCTTGGTTTACCCCATTGTTTTCAGGCGTGATATTGTGAAGATCGCCGAGGGAACGGGGGAGGTTCTGAGTACTAGAAAATCGCCGAAAAAAGAAGATGTCTTTGATTTGTTCTCAGAGCTCCTGCGCATTCCCCACTTGATTCTGCATCCTAATCTGACGGTGGAAGTAGTGTTCATCAAAGAAAGGGAGATCCGCTGTGATGACGGGTGCGGCAGTTGGCGCCGCCGTGGCGTGAGTATTGTGGATCGTGCACTAAGTGAAGTGGTGGAGCGGCGTTCTTTCGCGACAGCCACAGACTATCTGAGCCTTCTGCCAGAGGAGATGCCTTCTCCCTTCACAAATAAGGATTTGGCCAGGCTCGCTGGAGTACCTAGGGCTAAGGCGCAAAGAACAACCTATACATTGAAAAAAGCAGGACTATTGGAAGAGGTTGGCAAGAAGGGTAACGAACTACTCTACGCTGTTGTCTAGTCCGTTGGGGCGATATATTCCCTGGCTGTTGTTCGGAATGAGATGCAATAATCCACAATATGCACAGGTTACCCACAAGACAATGGGTGAAACAGATGTTTCTCCACAGCATTTAGTGGTTAATTTGTTAAGAATGTATAGCAATAGGGAATTGTAACCAGATGCTGGGTATGGTATAGTAGTAGTAACTGTATACATAAAGAAAAGGGAGGAAATCCATCAATGAGAAAAATGACTGAACAGAACCTGAGAGATGCTTTCTCTGGTGAAAGTCAAGCGCACATGAAGTACCAAATCTACGGCGCAGTTGCAGACAAAGAAGGCTTTCCCAATGTGGCCAAGCTATTTAAGGCCATTGCTTACGCTGAGTTGGTTCATGCCCGCAATCACCTGAAAGAACTCGGTGGCATCGCTGATTCAGTAGCTAATCTTCAGGACGCTTTTGATGGTGAGACCTTTGAGATTGAAGAAATGTACCCTGCATACAAAGCAGTTGCTGAGCTGCAAGAAGAGAAAGGCGCAGTTCGTTCCACTCATTATGCTTTAGAAGCAGAGAAGATTCATGCTAAGATGTATGATGACGCTAAGAAGACTGTGATGGAGAAGAAGGACATTACCATCGGTACAATTCAGGTTTGTGATGTCTGCGGATACACCCACGAGGGTGACGCACCAGACAAGTGCCCAATCTGCAGTGCTCCAAAGGCGAAGTTCCTAGCATTCTAGTTTACTCGATCGTACAGGACTGAGAAGGATACGTGGGATTATAGGGGGATACCAGGGGTTTCTTTGGGTCTCCCTTTTTTTTCATGGCGTACAGGAAACTGCTAAATATAAGAGAACTAAGTATATATAGTGTTCAGATGATCAAAGGAATGAGGTAAGGAACAGTGACTGCAAATCCGGTACGGAGCTATCCCAGGGGATCAGTTTTATTTGCTCCCGGGGATACGGCTTCCACAGTTCATGTTGTGCTTGAAGGAACTGTTGTTGCTTCCAAGGGTGACCAGCAGGTGAACTTGGGGGCAGGTGGCATTCTCGGAGACGTGGCTTTCTTCGCGGAGGGTACGTATAGTTACCACGCCATTTGTGCCACTGACGTAACAACACTGAACATTACAAAAGACAACGCCTCTCAGGTGTTGGCGACCCAGCCGCGTATTGCCCTGTCGTTGTTGTCGGAGCTGGCGCGCAGGGTAGACGGCGACGAACTTGTGTTTTTCCAGGGTGTTGAACAAACAGATGAATCAAAGACCAGTGTTGGTGCCCTGCCTGAGGGTCATCCGGCCTTCACTGAACGGGTTCCCATGGAGTATGGGGAGTTTCTCTTCTCGACCGAAGTGGAGTGCCCCATCTGCGGGACGCACTTTTCAGGGACTCGCATTCGTACTTCACGCTTGCAGCTCCAAGAGCAAAAGCCCGACTTGAGGACAGTATATCGCAGGTTCGAGCCAAACTATTTCTACATATGGGTTTGTCCGAAATGCCTGTTTGCTTATCCTGAGCGGCAGTATACGAGATTATCCCAGACCGCAATTCAAAAGGGCAAGAAAGCCTGGCAAGAGAATCCTTCCAGTGAGTCGTTCGTGTTTGAAGTGCCGCGAACGATCCACCAGGCCATTACATCCTATTACTTAGCGATGGCCAGCTTTGAGACGGTAGGTGCAAGTCTCGAGCAGTGGGGCAATCTCTGGCTACGCCTGGTGTGGATTTATGAGGATCTTGGACAGGATGAACTCGTCGTAAAGGCTGCGGAGAAAGCGCAACACTACTTTTCTGAGGCCATGTCAACAAAGTCTCGTAGTACCGCGGGCGATCAGGCGCTTTATCTGATCTTGGGCGAGTTGGCGCTACGGCTTGGAGACACGGGTGAGGCGTTCAGGAACTTCCGAGCAGCCACCACCATGACAGGGGGAGACCCCCGTTATAAGCGTATGGCTTCGGATCGCATTGCGGATCTTCGGGAAAATCGAGAATAAGATAGTAGAGTTCAAGAAAACAACCCTCCTGCAGGTGGATTCCTGTCAGGAGGGTTGAACGCTTTTCATGGTTATCTTGCCACACCCAGGTACGCTTCTTGAACTCTCTGATCCTCCAAGAGCGTTTTCCCTGGTCCTTCGAGAACCAACTGTCCGGTCTCGAGCACGTATGCATAATCAGCGATTTCCAGAGCCTTTCTGGCGTTTTGCTCCACGAGGAGAATCGTATTACCCCGCTCACGGAGAAGGTCAATGATCTCGAAGATGTCCTTGACCAAAAGAGGAGCCAAACCCAACGAAGGCTCATCCATCATGAGAATCTTCGGGTTTACCATCAAGGCTCTTCCCACAGCAAGCATCTGCTGTTCACCGCCGGAAAGCGTACCGGCTTTCTGCCAGCTTCGCTCCTTCAGTCTGGGGAATGTCTCATAAACGCTCTTGATGTCCTTGGCTATCGCTTTTTGATCCGTCCGGGTATAGGCACCGAGCACGAGGTTCTCTTCGACCGTGAGGTCAGCGAACACCCTTCTTCCTTCGGGGACCATGGCAATACCAGAAGCCACAATGTCCTTGGTGGGTACGTTCGTAAAGTCCTCATCTTTGTACAGGACCTTTCCACTCGCCTTTGGTACCAAACCCATAATCGCCCGCAGTGTCGAAGACTTTCCGGCACCATTGGCGCCAATCAGAGTCACGATCTGGTTTTCTTCGATGGTGAGGTTAATCCCCCGTAGGGCCGTGATACCACCGTAGTTGACGTGTAAATCAATGACTTGAAGCATTAACCCACCCCCAAATAAGCTTCCACAACCTTCTCATTGCGCTGAATCTCGCTCGGGTTGCCTTGAGCAATCAATACTCCATGATCGAGGACATAGATTTTTTCGCTGATTTCCATGATCACTTCCATGTGATGTTCGATCAGGAATATCGTTAGGTCAAACTCATCTTTGATCTCTCGAATGAACTCAATGAGTTCGCGGGTTTCTTGGGGATTCATGCCTGCTGCTGGTTCGTCAAGCAATAGCAGTCTAGGATCGGTGGCCAGAGCCCTGGCAATTTCGAGTCTCCGCTGCATGCCGTAGGGTAAGGACGAGGCTTTTTCGTCCTTGGTGTCTTGAAGGCCGATCTTCTCCAAGAGATAGAGGGATTTCTCGTACAACCTCTTTTCTTCAGCGACGTAATGGGGGAGCCTGAGCACTGTGGAGAAGACGTCAGATTTGACACGCAAGTGGTTGCCAATGAAGACGTTCTCAAGTACTGTGAGTTCTCCAAAAAGTCGGATGTTTTGGAATGTCCGACATACTCCAAGTTTCGCGATCTTGTCAGGGCTGAGGCCTGTTAGTTGATGTTGTTCAATGCCATTTGGGCTGAACAGAATCTGACCGGCGGTAGGTTTATACACACCTGTGACCACGTTGAAGATCGTCGTCTTTCCTGCTCCGTTTGGACCGATCAGTCCAACAATCTGCCCTTCTTTGATCTCTGCTGTAAAATCATTACATGCGACAACGCCTCCGAAGCGCATGACGAGGTTCTCAATTTTTAACATAGGTGAATTCACGCCCTTTAGGCCTTCTCAAGAGTCCCTTTTCGCGCAGGATGACCGCGACGATCAGGATAATTGAAAAGACGACCATTCTCATTCCGGGTATGCCCTTGATCTGGACAAAACCAAGATCCATGGATTCATCCAGGAATCGCAGTGTTTCCATCCCCGCCGTAACAATGACGGCAGCGATGATCGTTCCGCCTATCTTGCCTAAACCACCTAACACCACAATAAGCAGGATGTTGAAGGTGAGTGTAATTCTAAACATGTTAGGATCAATCGTGCCAAGCAGTCCTGCCATCAGCCCTCCAGCTACTCCTGCAAAAAAGCAACCGAAGGCAAAACTCATCACTTTATGCTTGAACAAGTTAATGCCCATGGCTCTTGCCGCGACCTCATCTTCTCTAACAGCCAAGAAGGCTTTTCCGTAGGTGCCTCGCATCAAGTATGAGATGAACCAGATCGTGACCAGGGCTACACCCCAACTCCACCAGGTATTCGTATAGTTGGGAATCCCCTTCAGACCCAGGGCTCCATTGGTCAGAGATTGGGTGTTGGTAAAGACCACCCTGATGATCTCGGCAAAACCGAGTGTTGCGATGGCTAGGTAGTCATCGGTCAAGCGTAGTACAGGTGCACCGATCAACACTCCCAACAGTGCCGAAATAAGTCCTGCTGCGATCAGAGCGGGTAGAAAGCCCCACTCGACATTCGCCAGGAAAGGCACAATTGGTTGCATAAAAAAGTTCATTTCTTTCATTGTTATCGGCATGGTCAAAATCCCTACTGTATAGGCTCCAACGGCCATGAACCCGGCATGACCGAGAGAAAACATTCCGGTCATTCCGTTAATGAGGTTCATGCTGAGTCCCAACGTCACGTAGATGCCGGAGAGATTGATGACTCGGACTTTGTAGGGATCTAAGAATCTGTTTGCCAGGAATAATCCCAGGATTGTTAGAGCCAGGATCAGTAGCGTAACATGCCTCTTGTTCTTCTCTCTCATGGTTTACACCTTCCTGCAGTTTTCTCGTAGAAGTACTAAACCTTTTCTGTTACGTTGTCGCCCATTAAGCCAGAAGGCTTAACTAAGAGAATTATGATCAAAAGGACAAACGCGAAAGCATCTCTGTATCCAGACAATCTAGGAAGGAAAGCTACTAACATAATCTCCCCGAGTCCTAAGATGAATCCTCCGACAACTGCTCCCGTGATGTTCCCAATACCTCCCACAACTGCAGCAATGAAGCTCTTTAGACCCGGCATGCTGCCCATCAAAGGCATGAGTTGCGGGTATCTGGATCCCCAGAGAATACCGCCGATAGCGGCCAAGAAGGAACCCATGAGGAAAGTAATGGAAATGATCTTATTGATGTCAATCCCCATCAAACTAGCGGTTTCGTAGTCCTTGGAAAGTGCCCGCATGGCCAATCCTGTCTTGGTCTTGGTGGTAAAGTATGTGAGCCCAAGCAGTAAGACGATGGTCACAGCCGGGATAATGAAGGTAACAACGTTGATAGATACGCCTCCAAGTCGTATTACATGGTTCAACATTTGAGGAACGGGGAAGGCACGTGGCCTTCCCCCAAAAATAACGATCCCCAAGTTCTGTAATAGAAAGGAGGCTCCTATTGCCGAAATCAGAATTGTGATCCTGGCGGAACCCCGCAAGGGTTTGTAGGCTACCCTTTCCAGAAGGATGCCAATAAAACCGGTCAGGAGCGGAGCGAGAATAAATACCAGCCACCAGGGAAGTGATGTGTATGTTACTCCATAGTACGTGAGATACACACCAAGCATGAAGATGTCACCGTGGGCAAAGTTGATGAGCCGTAAGATTCCATACACCATGGTGTAACCGATGGCAATCAACGCATACAAACTACCCAGGGACACGCCGTTGGTCAAGTGCTGAAGGAAAATCGATACGTCACCCACGTCAGGTCCTCCTAGTGGTCAGATTAATTAAAAGGGTTCGACTGTCGTTAGATAGATGAATTTTCCTCCATCTACTTGGTTGATAACGGCAGACTTAACGGCATCACCGTTCACATCTAGAGTGATCACGCCGGTAGCTCCTACAAATCCTTCTGTTGCTGCTAAGCCATCGCGAATGGCTTGCGAATCAGCGGAACCAACTCTTTCGATGACATCCAGGATGAGCATATAGGCATCGTAGCCTAGGGCTGCGAAGGCATTGGCTTCACGACCGAATTTCTCTCTGTACGCGGCTAAGAACACCTCTGACTCTTCGGTGACAGGAGCTTCCGAGGTGAAGTGGGTACTGAATACTGCGCCCTCAACGGCTTCGCCGCCGATGGTCAAGAATTCTGGTGCTTCCCAGGTGTCGCCACCGAGGAACGGAACATCGATGCCAAGATCTCGAGCTTGCCTGATCAAAAGAGCAGACTCGCCGTAGTTACCTGGTGCGAAGACGATATCGGGCATCTTGTTCTTTACGTTGGTCAACTGGGCTGTGAAGTCTTGGTCCCCAGTGTTATAAGAAGACATCTCTACGATACTGGCTTGGTTTCCTGTCAGTTGCCTAAAGGCATCGACAAAGTACTTGCTCAGACCAACAGAGTAGTCTTGCGTTACGTCTTGAATTACTGCTGCTGTCTTGGCGCCGAGCTCATTTACGGCATAATTGGCCATGACAGTTCCTTGGAAAGGATCAATAAAGCATACTCTGAAATAGTACGGGTTGTTCAATGTAACCAGGGGGTTCGTGGGCGAGCATCCTACTGTAGGAACTTTTGCCTTGTTGACGATGTCCCCCGCAGCCATGGACAAAGAGCTACCATAGCTACCAATGATGGCCACGACTTTCTCTCTCTCGATCAGTCTGGAGACAGCATTGGCGGCTTCTACTTTGTCGGACTTGTTATCGACTACAACAATTTCAACTTTCTTTCCTAGTACTTCTCCCCTGAGTTCCAGGGCTAACTCGATTCCCTCAACAGTCATCTCGCCACCTGCTGCGTTTGGTCCTGTCATTGGCTCGAAAACGCCAATCTTGATGACCTCAGCCGATGCAGATGATGCGACAGCCAACATGAGTACCAACAACAATACGACAGACTTCTTCATTAAAATGTTCCCCCCTAAAAAGTTTTAAAAACACTAGCTCCCACAATCACTACGTGTCTTTGCAACAGAAAAGGGCATCCACTTGCTGTGTTGGTAACGGTTAATGTTGTAAGGTTCTGTTTAAGTAAAGTATATATAATCATGGAAAAACTGTCAAGAAACGGCAAATAAACGAGGGAAAGTGAAGAAAACCGCGTCACTATAGAACGCGGGGTGGTCAAGATGTTTCTTCTAAGAGCTGCTTAATTTCATGAAGACTTGGCATGGCGGGAATTGCACCCTTTTTCGTTGTCGCCAAAGCACCCGTGGCGTTGGCAAACCGGATGCTTGCGACCAGATCGTCGGCTGTCCACGCAGCAAGGTCTTTGTCTAGGCGCACAATTTGGAACAACATCGCACCCAAAAAAGCATCACCGGCTCCGGTGGCATCAATCGATCGCACTTTAAACCCGGGTACATGCCCGCAAAGGTCACCTAGTCTGTAATAGCACCCGTCTTTGCCTAAGGTAACCAAGAGCATCTTCAGATCGTAATCTTGCTGTAGACTTTGACTGGCCCCTTCCAGATCGGTAGAACCAGTTAAGAACTCCAGTTCCTCCAGGGAAATCTTAACAAGGTCAGCCATGTGCATCACATCTAACATTTCACCTCTGGCCTCGTCCAGGCTGGGCCACAAGGGGGGTCTTAGATTGGGATCATAGGATACAAGAATGTTCTTATCTCGAACCAGGCGGAGAGCAGCTTTAGTGGCACTCCGCGCTGGCTCAGCGGTTAGAGATAGGGAGCCAAAGTGAAAAATGCGCGTATCCAGCAGCTCCTGGGCAATTTCCTCCGGTCTCAGCCTGGTATCTGCTCCAGGTTTTCGGTAGAAGCTAAAAGAACGCTCTCCGTCTGGTTGAAGATGCACGAAGGCGAGGGTGGTTTGCTCCTTGGGATCGAGAAGGAGCCCTTGGGGTGAAACTCCCTTGTCGATGAGTACTTGGCGCAGAAATCGTCCAAAGTCATCGTCACCGACCTTGCCGATCAAGCCGGTTCTTCTTCCTAGCTTCGCCAGGCAGGCCACTACATTGGCCGGCGCTCCGCCTGGATTTCGTTCAAATAAGACGTTGCCACTCTCGGATATGCCTGCAGGTGTAAAGTCGACCAAAAGCTCACCTAAAGCCACCACATCAAACATAAAGTCACCTCTCTATTTTGCCAAGTTCCAGCACGCAAGACTTGTTACTTCGATCTGTCCATCCAGTGCAGAGAGTATCGGAACGGTAGTGTGCGATCGAGGGTAGATCCTTGCGGTGATTGTGGCCGCTCCCTCATGGGCAAACACCTCAATCGATGATCGGTCAAGGAAGATTCTAAGGTCTAGACTTTGCCCTTGCGGATATATCGGAGCGTTGTAAAGGCCTGGCTGACCTGCATGGACTTCGCTTGTATCGAGGTACAGTTCACCGGTAACTTTGTTATATCCAACCACTATCTGTTCTGAACTCTCGGCATAAGAAAAGCAAAGAGTAAAGTGTGAAGCTGTGGTTGAGGTCAACGAAACAACAAGGTTCATCTCTAAACATGCAGCTTGTGGATTTGTTAGAGCCAGGGACTGATCTTTTTCAACAAGGACGCTCGTTGGAGCGGGAACACCGCGTCGTCTTAGTCCCTTCAACTCTGGTAGAGGCTGCGTCTTTAGCTTCCCACTTTCGTCCAGCAAAAGCTCTCGAGGTAGGGTAAGTGCTCCCGCCCAGTTGTCTTTCTTACTGGGGATATGGCATTCCCAGGCATCCATCCAAGCTAGCATCAGGCGACGCTTGGTGCCGGAGAAGGTTTGGGCCGCATAAAAGTCAGGACCATAATCCAGGGTGCCAACGTGCTGGGGTGAGAACTTGCCTGCTTCATAGTCCATGTCTCCCACAAAGTACATAACCCTGCGGTTTTCAACCCCCATGGGGGAAACAAGCAAGACATGTCGAGCGCCCAAAAGGAAGAGATCAGGGCATTCCCAGATCGTCCCCTGGGTTCCGTCGCTTTGGGCCAAGACGCCCACGTAGTCCCATTGCGTCAGGTCTTTGGATTTATATAATAGCACATTGCCCCTGCCGTTCTTTCCGGATCCTAGGACCATAAACCAAGATTCTTGATGTTGCCAGACCTTGGGATCCCGAAAGTCTGGCGAACCATCTGAGGGAAAGGATGTAATCAGGGGATTTCGCTTATCTTTTATGAAGTGAATGCCATCGGAGCTTGTCGCCCTGCATTGCACCTGAGTCAGTTGTCCATCAATAACCCGATGCCCCGTGTAGAATAGATGGAGGAGATCGCCTTCAACTACTGCACTTCCGGAAAAGCAGCCGTCCAAATCATAGTTTTCACTTGGTGCCAAGGCAATGGGAAGGTGTTCCCATGTCAGGAAGTCTTTGGTGCGGGCGTGTCCCCAATGCATGGGACCCC
Source organism: Bacillota bacterium (assembly GCA_012837925.1). Taxonomy (GTDB): domain Bacteria; phylum Bacillota; class Limnochordia; order Darwinibacteriales; family Darwinibacteriaceae; genus UBA5420. The sequence continues at coordinate 4,721 of DUQE01000159.1, read as the reverse complement.
AGTTTGGACTATAGGGGTGGTGTTGGTAGAAAACATGATAGTACCCGCGATAATATACTAAGCCGTTAGGGTCATTCATCCAGTTGGCCTGGGGCATGAGATGATAGTGGAGGCGATGGGTATCCGCCACCGCTGGCTGTGCCTGCCTAATGCTAGCGTCTGCTTTTTGCAGCAGGAGTCGGTGCGAAGGGGCGCACTGTGCGTCTAGGGGCGCTTGTTGGTTAGAATTCTTGTAAGTCATCGTCATCTGTAAAGAGCTCCATCAGTTCTTGGTCGTGGTTATAATCTACATACCACGTGATGTCCATGATCATGGTTGCACCTTGCTCTGATGAGAAAGGTGGCCAGGTGGGAATCAGGTCATGGTTCGGGTTACCATGGTAGGCGAAGTTGATCCAGGCGGAACTTGCCAGCTCAGCAAGCCTCTTGGCTTCCGCGCCCCCGCCAGTTGACGGAATTCGCTCGGCATTACCCAGCACATAGGGTATCTCTGCACAGTGCCAGGCCATGCCTACTCCGTCAAAAACTTGTGATTCGTAGGTGAACATGTAGGTGAAGACAGGAGCACCATTTTGATCCGCTTTTTTTCTGGCTGTTTCCAGAACACCACGCCTAAAGGAAATGTCTGCGAAATATGCATCTGCGGCGATTTTGCCGGGATATGCCTTGAGGAAAGCGTGTAAGACGGCTTCAGCCTTCGGACCATGTTTCTCCTTGAGTTTGGATACCACTTTCGCCTCATCCCAGGTCTTCTTGTTGTCCATCATCAACTCTACCGCTTCATGTCTAACAATGGTGGTAAACTCGTTTAGGACGGAGCCTATGAGGAGGGGAATATCCTTCGACTGCTCTGCGAACTCGCTGCCCACGGGATGCACCGGAATATAATCGTTAAGAACCGGACCCCAGACATGTCGGATGCCAGTAGCGTCGAAAAGCTGCTTCCTTGCTTCGTTTGCAGCCTTGGCAACAACGTCGTAAGGTAGCTCCTGGATCTTGTGAATGTCTTTATCCGCTAGGCCCAGAATCTCTGCAGTCAACTGACCTACTTTTCGGCTAATCTCTTGATCGGTCAGGGTCATGCCTAAGTTTGGTGCCGCTCCGCTTTGGACAATGGCCTTGTGGAAAAGACCCTTCGCTGCTGGAGTAGCCATCAGAGTCAGGACTTTTGCTCCTCCGCCAGATTGCCCGAGAATGGTAACATTGTCCGGATCTCCCCCGAACGTTTCGATGTTGGTCTTAATCCACTCCAATGCTGCTACAAGATCGGCAAGGCCAGAGTTGGCGGAGTTCCGATAGGGAGCACCAAAGGTCGAGAGATCCAAGAACCCACCAGCACCTAAGCGGTGATTGAGGGAAACAAAGACCAGATCCCCCTTTTCACTCAGATTTCTACCATGATAGAGTGGTTCAATGGATGATCCGTCTGTAAAAGCGCCACCATGCAGCCAAAGCATTACAGGTCGCTTCTTGTCCCGTGCAATGGAGGGCGTCCAGATATTCAGGAACTGGCAGTGTTCATTCGCGGATAACTGACGATGGGGATTGAAGAACTCATCCACTGCAATGCGATTGGTAGGCGTCTGAGGAAAGATCTCCCCAGGCCTCGTTGCATCTCGAACACCAGCCCAGGGTGCTACTTTTTGCGGCGGCTCAAAGCGTTTTGCAGTCGCATAGGGTACGCCAAGGAAGGTATAGATTCCGTAGTCGAGGTAACCAAGTAGTGTACCTTCTTCGACGTTTACAGTCGTTTCTGCAAGAGACGCCGTTACTGAATGGTTCCTCTCTTTAGCGAAAACTCGCTCCGAGTAGCAAAAAAGAGTGACGCCTACGAGTAAGGCCATGATGATACGTATCATAAGGAACACCTCTATTGTGATGTGGATGGCTAAGCTTTAATAGCTCCTTCCATCACGCCCTTAATAATGTGTTTCTGCGTCAGTGCGTAGAAGATGATGACGGGTAAAATCGTCAACATTAGGGCAGCCATTAACAGACCGTAATCTGATGTGTAGGTGCCATGGAAGTAGAAGGTGGTTAAGGGTAACGTTCGGTTGACTGGCGAGATCAGTACCAGAGATGGTAAGAGAAAGTCGTTCCAAATCCAGAGCACATTTAGGATGATCAGTGTTAAGGTCGTTGACTTTAGCAAAGGGAACACGATCTTAAAGAATACCTGGAGACGTGAACAACCGTCAATCATGGCGGCCTCTTCAAGCTCTAGAGGTATGCTCTTGATAAACCCGTGGTAGAGAAAGACGGCAAAGGAAGAACCAAAGCCGAGGTACATATAGATCAAACTCCAACGACTGTTGAGTAAATTGAGTCCTCCATAGATTTGTACCAGGGGGATCATAATAGCCTGGAAGGGAATGAGCATCGCTGCTACCATGGCGAAAAACATGATTTTGTTAATCCGCCAATCTGTTCGAACAAAGAGATAGGCCGTCATCGAAGAAAGCACTGCAATGATGACCACACTAAAGATCGTGATCACCAGGGAGTTGAAAAAGGCTGAAGCAAAGTTCATGCGTTGAAAGGCATTGATAAAGTTGTTAAGAGACCAGACATCTGGGAAGTTGAAGGGATTAGAGATAATCTCCCGTCTGCTCTTAAAGGAGTTAATGAGAACAAAGAAAAAGGGAGACAAGTAGATGACCAAGAGCGCATAAAGGCTAATGCTCTTGAGGATTTTCAGTGTCCGTTGCAATGTTCGCATTAGGCTTCAACCTCCAGTTTCTTTGTGAAGTATACTTGTGTCAGGCTGATGGCTGCTACAAGCACAAACAATAAGAAGGCTTGAGATTGTCCGACGCCATACTGCTGTGCAAGGAAGGCTTTTTTGTAAACATGCATGCTGATGAGTTCGCTACTCTTGAATGGTCCTCCGTCTGTGAGTGCTAAGTTAACATCGTAAACCATGAAGCCTCGTTGAATGGTAAGAAAGACGGTGACAATAAAGGATGGAACCATGAGTGGAAGCACAATGCTTCTGAGCCGATGAAAGCCGCTGGCCCCGTCGATGGTGGCCGCTTCAATGAGATCCCTGGGGATATTGGACAAACCAGCAATGAAGATGATCATCATGTATCCGGAGTATTGCCAAACGCTTACGATGATCAAGGTCCAAAGTACCTTGTTAGGGTTGGCCAGCCATGAATAGGAGAGTGCACCAATCTCGAGGCTGCGCCCGATAAAGACAAGTACAGTAGAGAAAATGAACTTCCAGACAAGTCCCAAAATGATTCCGCCGATGAGATTGGGGATAAAAAAGCCGGTGCGTAGAAGGTTTTGTCCCCTGACGCTATTGCCAGTTAGCGCGTAGGCTAGGATAAAACCCAAGGTATTAACGATCACAACAGTGTAGAGGACGTAGCGCACTGTCAGAAGGAACGAATTCCAGAATACGGGGTCCTTGAAGACTGTAAGATAATTGTCCAGGCGTACAAAGGTATAGGTTTTGGCAATGCCGTCCCAGTTTGTTAAGGTCAAATAGATGCCGAAGAGAAATGGCAGAATGATGACGGTAAGAAAGACTAAGGTTGTGGGGCCTGCAAAAAGTAAGTAGGTCTTGAGTTTATCGGAGAAACGTTTTTCCGTTGCCATGCTTTACACCTCACACTCGCTTGGGGTAGAACAAAAAGAGGGAGAGCATTAGACAGCGAAAGACGCTGCCTAATGCTCCGATTAATCCGTCGTTTTTCTTAGAGTCCTTGCCAGTAAGCTTCTACTTCTTGGAAGAACGTAGCTCTGTCGACAAAGCCACCGAGATACTTTTGCATCGAAGCACCAACTTGTGCCCAGTGATCGGGTGGTAGATTCAGAACAAAGTTCATGGTCTTTTCTGCTTGCACATAATCCAAGATAGATGCAGCCAATGGATCTGCAGGGGTAATCGTGATGTTCTTGAATGCAGGGATGATATTGGCATCTACAACAAAGCGGCGTTGACCCTCGGGATCATAGACCAGCCAGTTCAGGAAGTCTTTGGCTGCTTGTTGCTGTGCGGGAGAGTTTTGCTCGCCATCCACGATGAAGTACTTGGTAACACCAACAGGTATCTGTGTATTACCTAAGTCTGCAGGATTGTTGCTGATAGGTACCGGCAGGAAACCATATTGACCATCAGCCTTGTCAAAGTCGTTGATTTGGGGCCATGCCCAGTTACCCATAAACCAGATACCTACTTCACCTTCACCAATGAGTTCGGTACCTCTGTCATAAAGGCCTGCCAATGGGTCTAGGCGGTCGTAGTTATACTCTTTCATCAGATCGAATGTGTCCATCAAGCCGTTCGCTGCTGCATTTTCACCCAGGCGAACGGTACCATTCTTGAGCCCGGCCTGGAACTCGTTTATGGTGGCAAAATCAGCGGATTGAGAAGCATAGGCCAAAGCGAAGAAGTGTGCGCCTAAGGACCAGTCTTCGGGGGAGATGACTAGTGCATCTTTACCGCTATCTGCAATTTGCTCAAACAGCTGGCGGAGAGAATCGAATGTGTTAATGGTCTTGGGGTCAAAGTTGCCACCCACAGCTTTGTCAAGAACGGGCTTATTGTAAATGAAGCCATATCCTTCGACAGTGGCGGGGAAAGCTAGGATTCTTCCGTCGGCATGGGTAGCCATATCCAGGCTGTTCGCAATGGCATCGTCAACCCATTTTTCGTCATTAAGAGCGAGTGCGCGATCTTCAAAGAGCAGTACATCGCCGGCGTCTAGCAT
>DUQE01000158.1 GCA_012837925.1 Bacillota bacterium | reverse complement strand
TAGCTTGCCAATGTCATGATAGTGTGATCCAACTCTCGCAAGCAGTCCGTCAGCTCCAATCGACTCCGCAGCGGCTTCGGCCAAGTTCCCCACCAGAATGCTGTGGTGATAGGTTCCGGGAGCCTCCAACATTAACCGTTTCAGGAGTGGATGATTGGGATTTGACAGCTCAAGAAGTCGAATGGGGGAGGTAATCTTGAACAAGCTCTCCAAGTACGGTAGTGCTCCAATAGTGACAATCGATGCGAAGACACCTGCCGAAAGACCAAGATAACTATGGATAACGAGGTCAGCGTTCTGACTGACCAGCCCCAGTGAAATCATGAGAAACACGTTGACACCGCCAACAATAAATCCAGCCCGCATGACATCTCCGCGTTGGCTGACCTTCGAGACACTAAGTACGGCCACCAAGCCCCCGACCAAAGTCAGAACCGTGACGACCCAGTTCAACTCAAAAATCAACCCAAGGAGAATCGCCATCACAATTGTCGCGATACTGGCAACACGAGCATCCATCAATAGGGTCAGGAGTAAGGCCAGAAGGGCTGACGGATTGAGATAAGGAGAACCATGCCAGTTGATGAGACTGAACAACTTCCCAATGGCAAGTACCGCAACTAAGACAGACCCAACAAGGGCCAATTGCGTAGCGTTCGTTAACACATTCGGACGTTCCTGATACAAGAAGGCACCCATAAGGGCCAACATGGCAACAACCGCTAGAGACATACCTGCTAACACACCATAATCGCGACCCGTCTTGATCAGACCTACATCTGTCAAAAGCGAAATGTGTTCAGGTCGCACCACATCGCCCTTTCTGACGATGATCTCGCCCTGCATAATGCGAACAGGTTCCACAGAATCCCTGGCCTCTTGGCGTGCCTGGTTTACCTTTTCGGTATCCAATACCAAGTTAGGCTGGATGAGCTGCCGGCCTATGATGGTAGCTGCGTGAGCGGGCTCACCTCTAAGGCTACTCTGTTCTACGGTGGCTTCAAATGCATCTCTGGCATCCCTTAGACCGTCTTCACTAATCCGTTCGTCCATCGTGGCTAAGACCAGGTCGCTGGTGATCTGCGCAAACTGGTCAAACTCTGCAAAGGATAGAGTAGCTAACGATTCTAGAGTAACCTTCGGGATCTCCATCTTCCAATCTCGAATCAAGCGTCGATCGATCTCAGAAACCGAGAGCGGTTCCGGGACATTTTCAAAGCCTGGCTCCTCTACAGGTTCTGGTTGGATTCCCATACGAAGTAGGTTCAAGATGCCCGTGATGTTTTCTTCTACACGTAAGATTATGGCCGGGTTCTGAAGGTAGTAACTAGGATCCTCATTGGCCTCCAGGACGACCTGTCTTGCAGTCTCTTCTCTCAAACGCTCCGTTTCTGCAGTGTTTACGGCAGTGATGGGAGCCGCGAGATCCTTCCTAGCCACCTGACCCACCTCAACCTGGACCCCTTGTGGCAGTGCATTGATCAGCAAAATCCCTAAGAGGAAGGCGGCAATGACTCCACCTAAGAGCCACTGCCGGAAGGTTGTCTCTTTTAAGAGCTGAGGCAAGATTTGCTTTTGCTTAGACGTGCTCTTTTTCTTGGGTTTCACCATGTGCCTCCTAGGATTGCGATTTGTCATAGACGTCATACGCTTTGATTATTCGTTGTACTAATGGATGGCGAACAACATCACTCTCGTGCAGGTAACAGAATCCTATGCCCTCCACGCCTTTGAGGATCTTTTGAATCTGGATTAGACCGGATGTTTTTCCTCGGGGTAAGTCCACCTGAGTAATATCGCCTGTAACCACTGCTTTCGACCCAAAACCAAGGCGGGTCAAGAACATCTTCATCTGCTCCGGCGTACAGTTCTGGGCCTCATCAAGAATAATGAAACTGTCATCTAAAGTGCGACCGCGCATATAGGCCAAGGGGGCAACCTCAATGATACCTTTCTCACGATACTTCAAATAGGTTTCTTGGCCCAAAATGTCATATAGTGCATCGTATAACGGACGCAGATAGGGATCTACCTTGTCCTGCAGATCACCGGGCAAGAAGCCCAAGTGTTCCCCTGCCTCCACAGCCGGGCGGGTTAGGATAACCCGTTCGACTTCCTTCTTTTTCAAGCTGGCAATGGCAACAGCCATGGCCAGATACGTTTTTCCAGTTCCAGCAGGACCTATTCCAAAGACAATGTCGTTACGGGAAATCGCTCCTATATATCTTTCCTGACCAGTCGTCTTAGGCCGAATAATCTTACCTTTGTGTGTGGTCACCACAACCCCGGAGCTCAGCTCACGCAGGGCCGTAGGCTCGCCTTCTTCACTTAACTTAATGGCGTAATACACATCGTGACTCGTCAGGTTTGTGCCCAAACTAGCCATGTTTGTCAGCGCCTGTTTCGTCTTAGCCACCGCCTCGTCGGGGCCACTGATCAATAACTCTAAACCACGAGGTACAATCTTCACGCCAAAAGCAGACTCCACCAAACGTAGATTCTCATCTCGTTTGCCACTCACCGCTTGGGCGTGTTCATTATCTCTAAGGCGCAATATCTGACTCAATGCATCAACATCCTTTTGTGTCATCGTATGCCCTTATTATAAGCAAAATGAAACTGAAGTGCAAATCAATGGGTCAAGAACTGTCCGATATCATCAAGTACCTCTACTTGCAGTGTAACGCGTACTCCCTCAGCGTCTGTGAGAAAGTCTACTTGTTGCCGCTCTTCACGGACCTGATCCTCGTCCACTCCTTGCTTCTTCAGATTATCCCAAGCCATGCGAAGCGCTTCTCTTCGTGCCTCTTCGCTGGGAACATGAACCTTGATGTATTCTACTTCTTGATAGTCAATTCTGGCAAAACGCAGGGGCACCATAGCCTGGCCCAAAGACAACTGCCACTCCTTTTCACTTTTCAAATGGGTTTCCAGTGAATAACTGCGCCCAACTGGGATGGTAATATTGCCTATTGTGATAGCATACTGCCTATGATTGCGCCCTGTGTGAACTGGCTCCCATCGTACAAGAGAACCCTCACCTATCCCTTCATACCATACTCGAGCCTTGATGACTCCTTGGGCTGCACCATACTGCTTGCGCCCTCGAGCGTCATAATACTCGCCTGAAATGAGAAGATCGCCTTTCCGCACCGTCTGACCATCCTTCACATGAGGTGTGCCGCGCAGAACCAGCACCTCGGTTACAACTCCATCCATAGCTGCGTAAACATGCCCGGGTCCACTCTCCTCGGGCTCTACTCCATCGCGCTCTGTCAAGGAGATTTCTACTCTAACTCCTTTAACAGTAACCTGGGCCCAAGCTAAAACAGGAAAGCGTTTCAAGAGTTCTGCTTCGATTTCACGCGGTTTTATAGTGCTACGCGCTACCCCGGCTTGCAGACCGAGATCCTGCACTGCAGAGCTCAAAGTCTCAAGCGAAAGTGTCTCGCTCCCTCGAACCTCAATAAACCAGACGAAATTCGATAGATACAGAACAAAGAAAAATGACAGGAGAAGTCCAAGGGCCAAGGACGCACGCAACCTAAACCTCTTAAACCAGAATGGAGCACCATGCTTGTCTAGTATCGACACACTGACCTGCGTTCCCCAGAGAAGCGGCCTTAGTCTACGAAAGTCCTTGACACGAAGCCGAACAATGATGACGTCGGTAGTGAGCCTTTCAACCCATTGAATCACGAACCCCAACTCTGCCATTCTGTTGAGTAGTCGCTCCAAACCAGGTCCGCGCAAACGAACCGTCACATATCCCTGCCACCACATCCAAAGAGAGGTCACTTGAGCATCACCTCTCGAATCGTTCCTGAAATCTTGATTTCACTTGATGAAAAGGAGGTGATTTCCAAATCGCTGCCCACAACCTCAATGATCCCTTGGTTGGATCGAGCCTTAATGCAGGTATTTGTATACTGAACGAGCCCCTTATGGTTGACAATCTTCGCTTCCGCATCACCGAGGATATGAATCGTGGCCTGATCGAGCAAGACGGCCGGGGGTAAGTCAAAGGTACGAGCTAGTTTCTTCTTGATGATTTGGTTCCGAGCTGGCCGCATGTTCTACCTCCTCTCTCCTAAAAATATGCAGAAAAAAAAAGGTTAGACCCTTGGGACCTAACCTTTCTGTATGCTCACTGCGCTTGAAACATCACTCGCTTAGGTAGCGACCGTTCTTAAAATAAACCGGTTTCCCCTGCTCGGCCGAACGATAAATCGCCTCCAGGATTTCGGTGACAACCACTGCCTGTTCAGGCAAGACGCGGGGCTTCGTGTCGTTAACAATACTCTCAATCCACAACCTTGCTTCCCTGTCAGCCTCCGATTCGCTCTTGCCATCATAGAAGGCGACACCAGCGGTGCCGAGCGCAGGCTTCTTTGTATAGAGTTTGCCAAACTCCTCACCGTTAATCCGCAAGCCATCCTCCATATCGGCTCCACCCTCGGTTCCATGAAGAATGGTTCTTGCTTCTCCTTCTAACAGAGTGTTCAGTGCCCAACTGGACTCCAGCACAATGGTAGCGCCGTTTTCCATGACGATGAAGCCAAAGGCGGAATCTTCTACCTGAAACTTCTTTGGATCCCATGGACCCCAGGCATTTGCCGCATTTTCCCGCTTGTTCAGTTTATGATAGACTGTACCGACCACATACTTCGGCAGGTAATTGTCCATCATCCACAAAGTCAGGTCTAAAGCATGTGTCCCAATATCAATGAGGGGACCTCCGCCTTGTTTTTCTGCGTCCAGGAACACGCCCCATGTAGGTACCGCCCTACGACGGATAGCGCGAGCCTTTGCCAAGTAGATCTCTCCTAGATCTCCGCGTTCACACACTTTCTTCAAGTATTCGCTATCACTTCTGAAACGACTTTGATAACCTATCGTCAACTTCTTACCCGTACGCTCAGCCGCCGCCACCATCTCTCTAGCCTCCGCAGCCGTCTTGGCCATGGGTTTCTCACACATGACATGGCACCCGGCCTCTAGAGATGCAATGGTAATTTCGGCATGCGAACTATTGGGTGTGCAAATATGAACAACATCTAGAGACTCTTTTTCGAGTAGCTCACGATAGTCATCATAGACTCTGGCGCCTTTGACTCCATAGTCCCGAGCGGCTTCTTCTGCCCTGGAGACGACAGTGTCACAGAAAGCCACCATTTCTACATTAGCAAGCTTTCCCAGACTCGGCATGTGCTTGCCATTGGCAATACCACCGCAGCCAATGATTCCAATCTTCAAAGTACTCTTCAAACAGAACGTCCTCCTTGTCTCTTCCATTATCGGTTAGGCCAAGGCCTCTTAACACGGGGTTCTCGAATGATCTCGGACAAAACAATGGCGTGCGCCCAACCGGTCTCCCCGTACGCAGGTCTCTTCACTGCGGAGGCATCCAGGTCATCCTCTGTATCGTCCCAATCATCATATTCTTCCCAGGTATCCCAATCGACCACATCCTGCGGTCCGCGACTGCCTGACTCACCCCCGGACTCTTCAGAAGCCGGCGCAAAGCCTCCAAGCTCAGTAGAGGGTTCCATGCTTTCCACCAACGGAGGCTCTGTGACAGTCATATCGTCCAAAGTAACCTCGTACGCCTCAACGTCACCAATAGGTGGTGCTGAAGCTCGCTTGACCTTTTCCTGAGCCATTTTCTTGAGGATGCCACTGAGAACCATTACAGCCACGTAAATCAGTAGCCCTATTGTTCCACGCATTCCACTCACCTACCGCTTGGGTTCGTCTTCACGGGCATTTGGATCCCTATCTGGGCGTCGACCACCGATACTCTCCCTCATACTCGTATCAGCCATGATGTTTTGCATGCCGTAAAAATCCATGACACCTAATTTCCCTTCGCGCAGGGCGTCGGCAATGGCTCGAGGAACCTCTGCTTCGGCTTGAACAACCTGTGCTCTCATCTCCTGGGTTTGTGCCCTCATCTCCTGTTCACGAGCTTGGGCGGCAAAGCGTCTTTCCGCTGCCTTGGCCTGAGCAATGTTCTTGTCGGCTTCCGCTTGATCCATTTGCAGCCTTGCACCAATATTCCTGCCCACATCTACGTCTGCAATATCGATAGAGAGAATCTCAAAGGCTGTTCCCGAGTCAAGACCCTTGTCTAATACTACTTTGGAAATCTTGTCGGGATTCTCCAACACTTCTTCATGACTTGCACTCGAACCCACAGTCGTAACAATACCTTCGCCGACCCGGGCAATAATGGTCGCTTCTCCCGCACCACCCACTAAGCGGTCAATGTTTGCACGAACGGTGACCCGAGCCTTTACTTTCAGTTCAATACCATTCTTGGCCACGGCCGAAATCAAAGGAGTCTCAATGACCTTTGGATTTACACTCATTTGCACAGCCTCTAAGACATTTCGCCCTGCAAGGTCAATAGCTGCGGCGCGTTCAAAAGGTAGTGGAATATCCGCTCGATTGGCCGCAATCAAGGCGTCCACTACATTGTCAACGTTTCCGCCAGCCAGATAGTGGGCTTCTAGTTTGTCAATAGACGTATCCACGCCGCCTTTTTGCGCCTTAATGAATGGTAAGACGATGCGGTTCGGAATAACTCGGCGAAGCCGCATTCCGATTAAGCTCATCAAGGTAACCTTCACACCGGCAGCAATGGCCGAAATCCACAAACCTACCGGGACAAAACTAAACAAGATGATGAGAAAAACCAGTAGTAACACCGGTATTATCCCTGCAAAAACCCAAGACATGTCTCAACCTCCTTGAAATGTTATTCTTACCTAAGTTCCCTAACAACAACCCTAGTTCCTTCTACTTCCACCACTTCTACGGCAGAATTTGCCGGAACATAGCTCCCTTCTGAGACTACATCATAGCGCCCTTCTTCAATCAACGCGACACCTGATGGTCGAAGGGGAGTCAGTGCTGTTCCCTCCTTACCCACAAGATGCTTTAGGTCTGCAGGTGCACGATAGCCTGCTGCTGGTGACTCTTCGTGTGACAACACAAGCCGTTTCAACAACCGAGACTGGCGAAGTCGACTCCAAAGCAGAATCACTGCAATTGCAGTCACCGAAATCGCCACGGATAGACTAAACAGCGCCGTCTGCACATCACCAAAAGCCAAAATGATACTCCCCAGAACCGAGGCAATGCCTAACAGTCCCGTCAAGCCGAAACCAGGTACGACAGCAACCTCAAGGACTAGGAGAACAACACCCAGGATAAACAGCAAAATGGCTTCGAGTCCGATAAACCCTGTAACATAACGACCGCCGAAGAACAAGAGTAAAGCCAAAAGGCCTCCTGTTCCGGGAACGCCCCAACCGGGCGATGTGATCTCAAAAACCAAACCCAGAAAACCCAAAGTCAGCAAGAGCGAACTCACGGTAGAGTTCGTTAAGAAACGGGCTATCTGTTCGGCCCAATGAGGGGTTAATTCGATGACCTCATAATGATCATATCCCAGCTGCGTGAGAAGATCATGCGTACTTATAGCAAGCCTGTCTGCCATACCCCACTCGATCGCGTCTTGAGCGGAGAGTGTCAGGATTTTCCCCTTCTCAACTAAGTCATCCACAACGACATCGGCATCAACCATGGCACCAGCTAACTGTCGATTACGACCCCAGCGTTCTGCCGTAGCCTCAAACTCAGCCTTCAGGGCCGAAACCGTCTTCTCTTCCATGGGTCTTGGTTCTGCTGCTCCCATGCTGCTCCCTGGTGCCATAGCAATCTCGGGAGCCGAAAGCGCTATGAGGGCACCTGCTGACCAAGCGCGCTCGCTAACATAAGCAACAACTGGTACCGTGGCTTTGAGAATGAGATCCTTGATTTCGGTTGCAGCATCTACTCGACCACCAAATGTGTTAATCTCCAACAGAACCACGCCATCATTTCGTTCAGCGAGTTGTAAACCTCGAGCCACAAAAGCGGTCAAGCCCGGTTCAATCTCTCCATGAATCGGCAGAGAATAAACCAAGGGCGCGGCTAAGGCACCGACGCTAACTGCGAGTACTAAGCCAAACGTTACTAATACCGTGATCATTTGTCCAGTCATGCGCTTCATCACATCACCCCTTCTGGCAAAAATGGCTCGATATCGTTGGGTGCGACATCGAGCCAAAAATGACTTACCTGAATTTCCTCTTACGGGCTGCCTCAGACTTTTTCTTGCGTTTTACACTTGGTTTTTCATAATGTTCCCGCTTCTTAGCCTCCGACAAAACTCCCGACATACGGATTTGTTTCTTAAAACGGCGCAACGCATTATCGAGGGACTCGTTCTTACCTACTTTAACTTCTGCCACCAGTATCCCTCCTTCCAATGCTGACTGCGTCCAGCACACTATACGCCTTCTGCATAATATCACACCTATTATAATCGATTTGATTCCTCTGGTCAATCATTAACCTGGAGGCCATTGTAAAGAACGACCCCCTAAGAGGTGGAAATGAAGATGGTGCACGCTCTGCCCCGCGGCAGGACCCGTGTTAACGACGACTCGAAAGCCTTCATCCAAACCAAGTTGCTCAGCAAGCCGCCGAATGGCGACCATCATCTCACCCATTAAAGCTCTATCCTCAAGTTCTAAATCTGCGAGGCTCGCGATGTGTTTCTTCGGTATCACGAGAATATGGGTGGGCGCCACCGGGTTTAGATCTCGAAAGGCGACTAGTTGATCTGTCTCTACGAGAAACTCCGTAGACAAAAGACCCTGGGCTATCTTACAGAAAAGGCAATCATTTGACACTTGGCGTCACTCCTTCTGCGTTGAAATCCCCAAGTACTCCTGTTGTGTCCGCTTTCACGACACGAACTGGAACAACTCTACCTATCAAATCTACTGTTGCAGGCACTGGAAAGACAACTTTCACATAGTTATCTGTATGCCCTATCGCTTGGTCTTCTTGCACTTGTTCCACCAGAACGTCAACGTTTTGACCAATAAATGACGAATGGAAGCGTTCTGCCAGTGCTTCCCCTAAATGTATTAGACGTCTACTACGATCTTCCTTCTCGTTCGATGGAATTTGGTCAGGGAAACTAGCAGCTTTGGTTCCTGCCCGCTTGGAATATTGGAAAACGTGAATCTTGCTGAATGCAACATCCCGGGTTAGGTTCATTGTCTCAAGAAAATGCTCTTCTGTCTCGCCGGGAAATCCCACCATAATGTCTGTTGTAATGGCGATTTTGGGGATTCGACGTCGCAGCTTATCCACGATAGTCCTAAACTGAGCACTCGTGTAGTTTCGCCTCATTCGTCTTAGAACAGCATCACTGCCACTTTGTAGGGGAATGTGCATATGTCGGCACAACACAGGATGGGTGGCAACTAACTCGATAAGTTCATCGGTGATCTCATGGGGATCGACAGAACTGACGCGTAGGCGCAATAGTCCTTTCGTGTTGGCTACTTGTTCACTCACTTCTGCTAGCGTCAGTGGTGGATTGAGATCCGCCCCATACAACCCGAGGTGAATGCCCGTTAGGACGATCTCCTTATAGCCTAGGGCGACAATTTGCTCCGCCTGTTCAAGAACACTCGAAAGTGGCCGACTCCGCGATGGCCCCCTCGCAAAGGGAACTCTACAGTATGTGCAAAATTGATCGCAACCATCTTGAATCTTCAGTGTTGCTCTTGTACGACCCGAAAAGTCCAACGATGGTATGTCTTCAAAGTCAGATATCTCAAAAATGTCCTCCACCAAAGACTTTTGCTCCCCCGTCTCGAGTTCCTCAATCTCCCTTACGATCCCCGTGCGACCATTTGTACCGACGATCAAGGTAACTCCCTCGAGAGCGGCCACATCGTCGGGTGTCGTCTGAGCTAGACAGCCCATAACCACTACCTTGGCGTTGGGGTTCTTCTTGTGAGCGCGACGAATCATCTGGCGTGACTTTCTATCACCCAGATTTGTAACAGTGCAAGTATTAATCAGGTATACATCGGCTGCTTCGTCAAAATCGACAACGCTGTAACCGGCGTCCAAAAACTGGGTCACCACAGAGTCGGTATCATATTGATTGACCTTGCAGCCAAGGGTAACCACCGCAAGTGTCTTCGTTTGTTCTGTCATCCAAGATCTCCCCACTTATATCCTACAATGCTCAAGAGAACAAGACCAGCCGTTTCGGTCCGCAGAATCCTAGGACCCAGTGTACATACTTCTGCACCTACCGACTGCAGAGCATCTACTTCTTCGGGGGAAAATCCACCTTCTGGTCCTACAACGACAGACACCCCTTTAGGCTCTGCGTCAAGAGCACCGATTCCACGGTGCCTTTCAGCCTCATAAGCAAGTATAACAAGGTGACTCTGATCACGCCGTTCCTTGATCCTCTCCACCATGGTACGAAAGGAACATGGTTTATGAACCTCTGGCACACGCGTTCGCCCACTTTGCTTGGCAGCCTCAAGAGCAATGCGCTGCCACCGAGCCTGCCTGTTCTTTGCCTGTTTCTCATCGAGTTTTACTACAGTGTAACGTGAAACAAAGGGTACAACTTCCGTCACTCCAAGTTCCACAGCTTTTTGGATCGCCAAATCCATTTTGTCGCCCTTGGCCAGCCCCTGAAAAAGCGTCATGGCCAGCGGCGATTCCTGCTTAGACTCCACGAGTCCGGTCACCTCACCATGGACCAAAGAGCCAACCTCTTCAATGCGTATCAGGTAGACCTGCCCTGTTGAATCCACGCATTCAATGGTATCATCTGCCTTCAAACGTAACACTCTGGTGATGTGGTGGGCATCGTCACCTGAAATCACCACCTGGTTGCTCTGCAGCTGTCCAGGCTGTAAGAAAAATCTAGCCAGATCAATCACCTCGTTGGAATAGGTATCCTACCCATTCTCCCTGCTGGACTCGGCGCAAGAGACGCAATCCAGCGTCTTTGGCTAAGGATAGAATCTCCTGATCCTTGTCCTGAATCACCCCAGCTGCAATCAAGAAACCTCCCGGCGCAAGAACACGCCTTGCATCAGGCAGCATAGGACCGATAACATGAGCCACAATGTTGGCCACGATGATTTGAGGGTCTCCCGTGAGGTCCTGTAGACTTCCTTGCCTTATGTCGAAGCTCACGCCATTAAGATCCCTGTTCTCTCTCGCCACCCGCACGGCCACAGGATCTATATCCACGGCTTCCACACGCGCTCCAAGTTTTGCAGCTACGATCGCCAGGATACCCGAGCCTGTTCCTACATCCCAGAGCGTCTTTCCGTGTAAATTGAGATCCTGCAAAAATTGGATACACATGGCCGTCGTGGGATGTGTTCCACTGCCAAAAGCCATGCCCGGATCCAAGAGAATTGTGATGTCGACGCCTCCTGGCTTTTGTGTCAGAGGTTCCCAGGAGGGTTGCACCAGCACCCTGCCAATTCTGAGTGGTTTATAATAAGCCTTCCACGCGTGGGCCCAATCCTCTTCGTGCACCTCACCCTGTTTGACGATGACATGACCGGGATCAAAACCAAAGTCAGCGAGCTGCTCAAGATCAAGTCTGAGCCTCTCCAAATTCTCCTCGCTGAATGTCCGGTCAGCAAAATAACAGGTGATCGTCACCTTGTCACTATGCATAACCTCTGGGAAGTAGTCACCCCAACCCATTTCTTGAGCATGATCCACCAGATCCGAGTCTTCCTCAGCAAAACTGTCAATCCCCCATTGATCGAGGACTGCATATGCTCCTTCGACGGCGGATCGATTGATCACAATCCTCACTTCCTGCCAATTGGCCATGGATAACTCCTCCTAGCGCAGAGCATCTTTCATGCGCTCAAAAAAACCCTTGCTCTCTTCAGGTAAGTCTCCTCCACCTTCTTTGGCAAACTCCCGGAGAAGCTCCTTTTGCCTCGCCGTAAGTTTCTCTGGAGTGACAACCCGAATCCTCACCAACTGATCCCCGCGTCCAGTTCCGCGCACATCTTTGATACCCTTATTGCGAAGACGGAATGTCTTACCCGACTGGGTACCTTCGGGAATGCGAAGATTGACATTCCCTTCTAGAGTTGGTACCTGAATCTCGTCGCCCAAACTCGCCTGGACAAAGGAGATCGGCGTGTCCAAAATCACATTCCTTCCTTCTCTACGGAAGTACTCGTGGGGTTTGACGCGCACCAAAACAAGCAGGTCGCCTGGTGGTCCACCGCGCAATCCACTCTCGCCACGCCCTGCCAGGCGTAGGCTTTGCCCATCATCAATACCTGCAGGAATCTTCACATTAATATTTCTCATTTTGCGCTCGGTGCCGCTACCGTGACAGACTTTACAGGGCGTTTCAAAGGTTTTCCCCTCACCACGACAACGGCTGCAGGTCCGAGTGCTCGCGAACTGACCGAGGGGAGTCTGTTGAACGTACCGTACTTGACCACTTCCATTACACTCTGAACACGTCGTAATTGGAGTACCTGGCTCGGCCTGATTACCATGGCAATGACTGCAAATCTCAGTGCGAGGAACTGTTATGTCTACTTCGGTACCAAAAGCGGCTTCTTCAAACTCGATCGTCAGATCATAGCGTAAATCAGCGCCGCGTTGGGGGCGGTTGGCTTGGCGTGCGCCAAACCCTCCCCCAAAGAACTCGCTGAAAATGTCACCCAAATCATCAAACCCACCGAAACCGCCAAAGCCGCCAAAATCTCCAAACCCTCCCTGCCCGGCATTATCAAAGGCCGCGTGACCAAAGCGGTCATACTTTTCGCGGCGCTCAGGATCGCCAAGCACGGAATAGGCTTCATTGATAGTCTTAAACCTCTCCTCAGCGTCTGGTGCTTTGTTCACATCGGGATGGACTTCTCGGGCCAGTTTGCGATAGGCTTTTTTTATCTCATCGTCTGAGGCGCCCCGGGGGACGCCAAGAACATCATAATAGTCTTCCTTAGCCAAGCGTTACACCGCCTTTTACACTGATTTAGGATTCCTCCGTAAAGTCAGCGTCCACTATATCCTCATCTGCTCCTTGGGTGTCGCTGGCCGTACCACCTTGAGGTCCGGTAGCCTGAGCCTCTTGATAGAGTTTCTCCGAAATACGATGCAAGACTTCATCGAGTGCTTTCATCTTAGCCTTAATCTCTTCTGCATCGTCCTTCTCTACCGCTGCCTTGAGTTCTTGTTTCGCAGCTTCTAGTTCTGCCTTTTGCTCGTCCGTTACTTTGTCACCCAACTCTTTGATCGTACGGTCAACTGCCCACATAGCATTGTCAGCCTGGTTGCGCAACTCAATGGCTTCGCGTTTTGCCTTATCTTCTTCCGCATGTGCTTCGGCTTCTGCAACCAGTTTATCAATATCGGACTTGGTCAAGCCAGTCGAGGAAGTAACAGTGATCTTTTGCTCACGACCTGTTCCCCTGTCTTTTGCAGTAACATTCACGATACCGTTTCGGTCAATGTCAAATGTAACCTCAATCTGAGGAATACCCCTCGGTGCAGGCGGAATTCCTGTCAGTTGAAAACGTCCCAAGGTCACATTGTCCGCTGCCATAGGTCTCTCGCCCTGCAACACGTGAATATCAACCGCTGGTTGATTGTCGGCCGCAGTCGTAAAGACATTACTCTCTTTGCAGGGGATACTGGTATTTCTCTTAATCAAGGTGGTCATAACGCCGCCCAGAGTCTCAATACCGAGGGATAATGGCGTAACGTCAACCAAGATCAAACCCTTACCTTGATCAAACTCACCGGAGATAATCCCCGCTTGAACTGCCGCTCCAAGAGCGACACATTCGTCTGGGTTGATACCCTTATAGGCCTCTTTGCCCATGAGTTTTTCAATCGCTTCTTGGACCGCAGGAATTCGCGTGGATCCGCCTACCAAAATGACGCGATGGACGTCCTGGGGTTTCAGACCTGCATCATTCAAAGACTGACGGATAGGCTCTAGGGTCTTTTCAACTAGGTCTGCAGTCAGTTCATTGAACTTCGCACGTGTAAGGTTAATGTCCAAGTGCGCCGGACCACTGGATGTAGCGCTAATAAAGGGAAGGTTGATGTTGGTCTGAACTAAACCAGACAACTCTATTTTAGCCTTCTCTGCTGCTTCTTTCAGACGCTGCATGGCCATTTTGTCTTTGGTAAGATCGATGCCCGTCTCCTTTTTGAACTCGCTGACTAAGTAGTTGGTAATCCGTTCGTCGAAGTCATCTCCACCTAAGCGGTTGTTACCGCTCGTGGCCTTGACACCAACATAGCCTTCATCCAACTCAAGAATGGAAACGTCAAAGGTTCCGCCTCCCAAGTCAAAAACTAAAACGGTCTGTTCATGTTCCTTATCCAATCCATAAGCTACAGCAGCCGCTGTTGGTTCGTTGATGATTCGCTCTACTTCAAGACCAGCAATAGTGCCTGCGTCCTTTGTAGCTTGTCTTTGAGCGTCTGTAAAGTATGCGGGAACGGTAATGACCGCCTTGGTGACAGGCTCTCCTAAATACGCTTCGGCTTCTTCCTTCAACTTACGCAGGATCATGGAAGAAATTTCTTGAGGTGTCATTTCTTTTCCATCAATGTTCACCTTGTAATCCGTACCCATATGTCTCTTAATAGACGATATTGTCCGTTCTGGGTTTGTGACGGC
>DUQE01000157.1 GCA_012837925.1 Bacillota bacterium | reverse complement strand
TGGGTGGAGGACTCCTGCCCATTGGAGCCGTCTTGTGCAAGGAAGGTGTCTATACCGAAGAGTTTGGTCTAAAACACTCTTCAACCTTCGCAGGGAACTCCCTTGGATGTAGAGTTGGCTTGGCCGTCCTCGATCGTTTGACCAGGGACCATGGTCAGTTGCTTTCAGACATTAAAGAAAAGGGTGCTAGACTGAAAACTGGCTTGGAAGAGGTGGCTTTGCGGTACCCACAAATTGTTAAGAAGATCAGAGGACAGGGGTTGATGTTGGGCATTGAGTTCGTCAGCTGTAAGAGCTCGTATCCCCACAGTCTCCTGGGGGTCATGGCAGAACAGGAACTTTTGACGCCCATGATCTCGTCGTACTTGCTCAATATAGAAAAGGTACGAGTAGCTCCCACCCTTAATGGGGCCAGCGTGATTCGAATCGAACCTGCACTGATCATCAATGATGCGCAGATTGATCGCATAATCGAGGCGGTAGGCCGAGCCGCACAGATGTTGTCCCAAAGAAATACAGCAGCCTTTTTAGGGCACCTAGTCAATTTCAATTGTACCAGTTCGCTGGAGAATCACGTAGAACTTCCGACTGCGTCGCAGGTGAGGCCTGAACCGGAAGATGGCCGTTTCGCTTTTCTCGTGCATCCAGTGGACGTACACAACTATAGTGAGTTTGACGAAAGTCTGACTACCTTAGGCGATGAACAGCTTGAGGATCTCAGCTCGCGATGGAACGACCTTGTGGAGCCTTTCGTGGTAAGTTCAACCCGAGTTGTAGACCATACGGGCCAGAGTGCCTACGGAGACTTTATCTGTGTTCCCAAAACGGCAGACCAGCTCTTGGCTGATCCTGCACAGGCTCTTGAAGAGATTTCCTCTGCCGTTCAGTTAGCTGTGGAACGAGGGGCCAAGATTGTTGGCCTAGGTGCTTACACCTCTGTCGTCACCATGGGTGGACGTCAACTACTACCTCATACTGATGTAGCGTTGACCACTGGAAACAGCTACACAGTGGTCTCGGGAGTAGAGGCTGTACTGGATGCCGCGGGCCGCATCGGCATTGATCTGCGAAGTGCTTCTGGGCTCGTCGTGGGCGCGGGCGGCGCCATTGGTAAAGCTCTTGCCTTGCTCATGTCGGAAAGAATCCATCGCCTCACACTGGTGGGTAACCCTGCACGCCCGGAGAAGAGCGAGTATCGCATGCTCAAAGTTGTTGTAGAGATTGTGCAGCATCTAAAGGAACTTGGTCAAAGCGGACACTCCTTCGCCCCCGGTAGCCTCGGAGACTATGTCGGAAATCTGCGTGATCTTCCCGCAGGTGAGGCGTCACTGACCGAGTGGGTCGAATACGTTAAGTCCCTGATGCGGGCTGGTGCACCCATTGCAATAAGCGTAGATCTTTACGAGCATCTTCCTGAAGCTGATGTCATCATGGTGGCTACGAGTAGTCTAGAACGGTTGATTACTCCAGACAGTCTCAAGAGCGGTGCCGTCATTTGTGACATGTCCAGACCTAGCAACGTAAGTGAAGAAGTTCTGGAGAAGCGGCCCGACGTATTAGTGATTGATGGAGGGGTCATTGCCATGCCAAACGCTCCGGACCTGGGGTGGAACTTTGGCTTCGAAAAGGGAACGGGGTTTGCCTGTATGTCGGAGACGATCATGCTAGCCTTGGAGAAGAGGTATGAACATACCAGCTTAGGTGCGGATCTAAATCTGAAGCAACTAGAAATGGTACGTGGCTTCGCACAGAAGCAGGGTTTTTCCTTAGCAGGCTTTAGGAACTTCGACCGCCCTTTAGACCCTGCCGTGTGGAAACGACTGAAAAAGGCAGAATAACCGGGGGAGATTCTCCCGGTTTTTCATATCCTAGGTACAAAGAACGACGACAGGAATTTGCCAAGCGATCAAGAACAACTAAGGCATGTAGAAAGGAATGGGGATGAAGGCTATGGATAGACTTGCTCTCCACGGTGGCCAACCTGTGCGTACGAAGCCGTGGGTGTCTAAATATATGGGTAGTGAAGAGTTGGGAGACGTGGAAAAAGCGAGAGTTTTAGATGTCCTGGCGAAGAAAAGGGTTTTCCGCTATCTTCCAACGGGTCTCGAGACCTCAGAATGTAGTGCTCTAGAAAGTGAGTATAGGAGTTTCTTGGGTACCGAATACGCATTGGCAGTCAACTCAGGAACCTCGGCTCTGATCTGTGCCCTAGTGGCTTGTGGGGTTGGACCAGGCGATGAAGTGATTATTCCGGCCTATACCTGGGTCGCCACTGCAGCAGCTGTGACCATGGTCGGGGCCATTCCGATTTTGTGTGAGATTGACGAGAGTCTTACCCTTGATCCAAAGGACATGGTAAAGAGAATAACACCGAGAACCAGGGCGATCATTGCAGTGCATATGCGCGGAATCTCTGCAGACATGGATGCTATCATGAACGTGGCCCGAGAACATGGAATCAGGGTGATTGAAGATGCAGCGCAGGCTAACGGCGGAACGTACAAGGGACGGATGTTGGGTTCCATCGGTGATGTTGGCTGTTTTAGTTTGCAACAGTCCAAGGTGATCACTACCGGAGAAGGTGGCATGCTTGTCACCAACTCAGAGGAGTTGTGGCAGCGTGCAGTCTTGTATCATGACGGTGCAGGATATCAGTTTCGCTTCATCGAAAGAAAGATTCCTGCGTTTCCGGGGCAAAACTATCGCCTCACAGAACTACAAGCGGCACTGTCCCTTGGGCAACTTGAGAAAATGCCAGAGATCCTGCGGAAGACACACAAGAACAAGGAAACGATCGTACGCGGATTGAAGGGTCAGTCGAAAATAGGCCTGGCACCTGTTTTTGGTACAGAGCATGATTTGGGTCTAAGCCTGGTTTTCTACGTTGCCGACGGAACCAAGGCTCAAGAGGTTGTAAATGCCTTGAATGCCGAAGGGATTCAGGCATTTCGCGTCTATGATGGAGAAGCAAAGGATCAACACATTTACATCAACTGGGAGTTCCTCCTGGCTAAGCGTGATCCCTGGGGTGGCAACTATCCCTGGAGCATCGCCGACTCAGAGGTAGAATATTCTAAGGATACGTGTCCTGCTACGCTTGATCTGCTTTATAGGGCTGTGCAGGTTCACCTGAATCATTTGGTTACTGATGAGGATATTGATGACCTTCTGGTTGCGGTTGATAAGGTTGCGACCCATCTCTTGTAGCCTGTCAGAACAAAGGAGGGGATGGTTGTGGAGTTGAAATTTGTCAAATATCACGGACTGGGCAATGATTTTATTTTTGTGGAGGACGCTGGAGGATTCCTGTTGCCTCAAGGAGAAATGCTTGCTACAGCTCTTTGCCATCGCCAATTTGGAATCGGTGCTGACGGGTTAGTGTTCGTTACCAAGGAGACCGATGTATACACGATGCGGATATTCAATGCTGATGGTACGGAGGCCGAGATGTGTGGCAATGCCGTTCGATGTATGGCAGACTACCTCCTACACGAAGGTTTAGTACAGGGTCCTGATATCGAGATCGGCACGATAAGTGGTACGAAATTGGTTCGTGTTGAAGGCGAACGGTACGTAGTCGATATGGGCGAACCGGATTTTCCCTTTTCGCAAGGGAAAGCAGTTGAGGTTTTGTCCCACGGGATGACGTGGAACACACATCCGGTCTCCATGGGTAACCCTCACGCCGTAGTGTTCGTCGACGACCTTGCTGAACTGGACTTTTCGACATGGGGTCCCCGTTTAGAGGTGGCCGAAGTCTGGCCAAAGGGGGCAAACATTGAGTTTACGCAAGTGATCAGTCGGGATCGCCTTCGAGTTAAGGTCTGGGAGCGCGGGGCGGGACCAACCCTCGCCTGCGGAACCGGCGCTTGTGCGGCGGCGGTTGTGGCGTCGAAGCTGGGTCTAACCAGCGAGCTGACAAATAACCCCATTACAGTCTCTTTGCCGGGAGGAGAACTCACGATTCATGGGGGAGTTGACAATCACGTCTATATGACAGGACCGGCCGTGAGAGTTTTCTCAGGTCATATTGACATTTCAAGGGTAGAAAGGGAGCGGAAATAATGATCGTTATGGCACATCGGGGGTACTCGAGTAAAGCACCAGAAAATACGATGCCAGCCTTTGAATTGGCTTTAGAAGCTGGCTCAGGCGGTATCGAGCTGGATGTTCACTTGACGAAAGATGGCGAAGTTGTAGTAATTCATGATAACAAAGTAGACCGTACTACCAATGGTGAGGGGCCGGTAGGGAGTTTCACCATGGCCGAACTAAGAGAGCTCGATGCGGGTTCTTGGTTTTCTTCGGAGTTCAAAGGAACAAGAATACCAACCTTACGAGAGGTTTTGGAACTAATCAAGGATCATAATGTACTGCTTAATGTGGAGACAAAGGCTTCTCTTGGATTTGAGCAACTCAACGACAGAGTAGCGCCCCTATTGGACGAGTACGGAATGTGGGAGAGAACGATCATCTCTTCATTCAATCACTATGCTTTGGTGCATATGAAGGCGATTCGACCTCAGGCCAGAACCGGTATTCTCTATAATTGCGGTTTGGTTGATCCGTGGGTCTATGCCAAGAGTATTGGAGCTTCCGCACTGCATCCTCACCATATGACTGCCATCCCCGAACTGGTCCAGGCCGCTCAGCAAAACGGTATGATGGTCAATGTCTGGACCGTGGACGAGGCCGATGACATAGAACGCGTCAAACTTGCCAAAGTTGACAGCATCATAACCAATGTTCCAGGGCGAGTGCAAAGTCTGCAATAGAATAACTGCTGAATCAAGGAGGGTGAAGAGTGGCTTTAAACTCGTATTTAGAGAATCTTGGCATTGACAGCGATTGGATCCTAGCTGCACTTGGCGAAAACGTCATGATTTCGGACCTGCAACATAACATGATCTGGATGAGTCCAAGCGCGAGGGAGTTGTTCGCCGAAATGAGTTCGGTGACCAGGGTGACTCCTGATCGAATGGTTGGTGCCCCCATTGGTCGTTACCACAAAGACTTTGGACGAGTTGGGTCCATTCTTAGTGATCCAGGAAAACTCCCTCACACGGGTTATGTGCAGATTGGTGACTTTTATGCTCGTTTAACCGCTTCGGCGATCAGAGACCCCGAGGGCAAGCATGTAGCGAATGTTGTGGTTTGGAGAAACATAAACGAGGAGAAGCGTCTCGAACTCGACGTCAAGGCGGCTTACGAAAAGATCCAGGCTGACCAGGAACTCTCTCAAAAGATGGTGGAAGATCTTGCGGTAATTCCAAAGAAAATCGCCCACCTGATGAACTCCATCGCCAATATCGCCAAACAGACGAACCTTGTAGCCCTCAACGCGTCTATCGAGGCGGCCCGTGCTGGTGAGCATGGACGTGGATTTGAGATCGTGGCGCAAGAGATACGTAATCTATCTGTGGGTTCAAGTGAAGCGGCTCAAAAGGTGCAAGAGGCTATTGACGAAGTAAACATGTTAGTCAATCGCATCTTGGATCTCTACAAAGAATAGGAGCTGGTGAAGGTGGTCCTGAGGCCTCGACGTAGGCGGCGCAGCGTGGTAAAACGAGTCTTGGTTGCTTTATCGGTGTTGATTCCCATCCTAGTTGTTGGAGGAATGGCCATCTTGCCGTCCGTCATCATGGGACCCATGATCAATGGGCATGTTTCCTTCTCCACAGTCTATGAGGCTCGAGATTATGGTTTAGAGGCCAGAGAACTGACGCTGGTAACAGACGATGACTATACTATCTCGGCGTTTGAAGTTGATGTGGCGGATCCCAAGGCGGTTATCATTTTCATTTCTGGGATCCACAATCCCTCTGTCACGGCCTTTTTCGGACATGCCCGAGTTTTGGCGGATCATGGCTATGCCTCGATCCTCTACGACATGCGAGCCCATGGTAAGAGCGAGGGGGAAGTGGTGTCGTTGGGGTATCTCGAGACTCGAGATACACGGGCTGTTGTGGATTACATTCTTGGTCAAGAGCGCTACCGAGGGATACCGATTGTCGTTTTCGGATTGTCCATGGGTGGAGCAGTAGCCATTAACTCGGCGGGACAGGTTCCAGAGATCGATGGAGTAGTCAGTGTGTCTGCCTATTCTTCATGGGAGGATGTCTTTTACGACTCTATGCTCGATATGGGGCTACCACGCTTTGTGGCAACGATGCAGAAACCCTTTGTCAAGCTGTATTCGCTGATCCGCTTTGGCTGGGACACTAGAAACAATTATCCGAGTGCACAAGTAACGAACTTGGGAGATCGTCCAGCCTTGGTGATGCATTCCGAAGATGATTCCCAGGTGCCTTTTGCCAACTTCCTGAGGATTATGGAACAAGCGCCCAGTCACGTGCAAGCCTGGACTAGACCGGGGGATGAACATTTCTTCACCAGTGATTTTTTGCATCCAGAGAATGACCCTGAGTATCTGGAAGCAATTCTGCGGTTCCTAGAAGATAATTTTTAAGAATGAAAAGGACGGCCTCGATAGTTGATCGAAGCCGCCCTTTTTTTCTTTTTGTCATGCAACCTGCTCTTAGATGCTCGTTAGATCTTTATCTGCTAGAGCAACAACTAAATCTACGCAGGCTTCCACGTCTCGAATGTCTACCATCTCCGAGGGAGTGTGTACATAACGAGTTGGAATGGAAATAGCTCCTGACGGCACGCCGGTTTTTGTCAAGTGGATTGCTCCTGCGTCTGTTCCGCCTGCGTCTAGGACCTCCATTTGATAGGGTATCTGCTTCTCTTCGGCCAGATCAACCAAGAGGTCTTTCACTTTTGGATGGGCGATGAGGGAGGAATCCTTCACCTTAATCGCTGCACCTCTGCCCAAGGAGACATCCATTCGTCGAGCTTCGGGCATGTCACCAGTTAACGTAACATCAAGGGCGATCCCCAGGTCAGGCTCAATGCCATAGGCTGCGGTACGAGCACCGCGAAGGCCCACTTCTTCTTGGCTGGTAAACACGAAGTAGAGCGTGTTCTTTGGTGCGTCAATCTTCTTGAGAGCTTCGATGAGAACCGCACAACCCACGCGATCGTCCATACTCTTAGCTATGAGGCGAACGCCAAGGTCTTCAAACTCGCGATGGAAAATGCCAAACTCACCCAATTTGACTTTTTTCTGTGCGTCTTCCTTGTTTTCAGCACCAATATCGATGTAGAGTTTATCAATGGTGAGTTCTTTCCAGCTACCCTTCTCTTGATAAATGGCTCCCACGGCACCGCCTGCAAAGCGAACGCGATTGCCGACCAGGGTGGAAATGCCCACACCGCCTACAGTGCCAAAACGCAAGAATCCCTTATCATCGATGTGGGTGATCACTAGACCAATTTCGTCTGTATGGGCGGCAAACATGATCTTGCGCCCGTCTGGAGATCCCTTCTTGACGGCAATAAGGTTCCCGAGTACATCGGTCTTGACCTCATCAACATGCTCTTTCACCATGGATTGGATCAACGCAGTTACTTCTGTTTCATAGCCAGAGGGGCCAAAAGCCTCAGTCAATTGTTTGATTACCGTTTTCATCTGGATGCCTCCCTTTCTTGGAGCCTGTTTAGATAGCTTTTCGCGAGCTTAAACGCTCCTTCGTAATCGTCCTTGCTCATCACAGATACTGGCGAGTGGATATAACGGCAAGGTACTGCAATCGTGGCGACCTTGACACCTTCTTCAGCCAGTTGGATTTGACCAGCGTCTGTGCCACCTGCCGTATTACGGCGAACCTGCACCTTAATTCCTTCCTCCTCAGCAATGGCGAAGAGCTCTTGTACCAAGGGAGGGTGGGGAATAGAAGCACGATCGATCACAGTGATGCAAGGACCGGATCCTACTGTTGTCGCATGTTTGTGCTCATCTGTTCCAGGAACGTCGGAGGCCGTGGTACCTTCAAGAACCAGTGCGATGTCTGGCTTGGCTTGATAGGTCGCCACTCCCGCGCCGCGAAGACCGACTTCTTCTTGAACCGTAAAGGCCACAATAAGAGAGAGAGCGATGTCTTCTTTAAGTAGACGAATCGCCAGATCACAGCCAACCCGATCGTCCAAGGCTTTGGCCTTAACTTTGCCGTGACCAAACTCCTCGTACTTTGTGGTAAAGTAGGCGCACTCGCCGAGCTTCACCAAGCGTTCTGCTTCTTCCTTATTTTTTGCGCCAATGTCAATCAGAAGCTCTTGCATGGTAAAAGCCCGTTCTCTCTCGGGCGGCTTTTGCAGGTGAATGGGTTTACTTCCAATGACCCCAGGTATCTTCTTCGATCCAACCACTACGGACTTAGCCACTAAGACCCTTGGATCCACCCCGCCAATGGGTCGGAATTTCAGAAAACCATTTCCTTCGATGCCGACAATCATCAAGGCCACTTCATCCATGTGAGCTGCCAGCATGACCCTTGGTCCCGGAGCATCGGGATTCTTGAGTGCGATGAGGTTCCCCAGCGCATCCGTTTTGACTTCTTGGACATAGGGCTCGATTTCTGCACGGATTAGATCACGCACTTAGCCCTCTTGTCCTGGTGCACCATTTGCTTCGGTTAGTCGGGCTAAAAGCATGTTAATCCCTCCACAAATTCATTATCTAGTCCTGCTATGAACATGGCCATGAGACGGCCAGTACGTTTCACATCTTCGTAATCAATGGTTTCGATGGGTGTGTGCATGTAACGCAAGGGAATGGAGAGCAAAATGGTAGCGACTCCGGCCCGTGCAACTTGGATCGCGTAGGCGTCGGTTCCTCCAGGAGATGGCGACGGGTCGGATGAATAGCTGATGTTCCACTCTTTGGCCGTCTCCACCATACGAGCATGCACTTTCGGGTGTACATGCGGTCCAATGGCCACGCCAGGGCCTTGGCTGAGTTTGATTGTATCGCTTTCGGGTAACCCGGGGGAGTCACCAAAACCTACGTCAATGGCGATTCCGATGTCGGGAACGATGCCATAGGTGCTCGTAATCGCACCTCTAAGTCCAACTTCTTCTTGTACGGTGGCAACCCCATACACGTCAGCCTTGTGGGACACTTGTTCCAGAACTTTGAAACACTCGAAGATGGCAGCCACACCAGCCCTATCATCAAAAGACTTGCCTGCCATGATGGAACCCTGTAAATCGAGTACGTCCCGTTTCATGGTGGCAATATCTCCGACACGCACATACTTGGCGGCCTGTTCTTGACTGTCGAAACCGATGTCAATAAACAGATCGTCCATCTTAACAGCCTGGCCTTGCTCGCCCGGGGCTTGAATGTGGGGAGGCTTTGCTCCGATGATCCCCGTTAAGCGTTCCTTACCGTGCACTACTACTTCTTGAGCCAATAAGACTCGCTGGTCAAAACCACCTATGGTACCAAACCGTAGAAAGCCTTCCTTTTCAATCTTGGTAATAATGAGACCAATTTCATCCATATGGCCGGCTAACATCACCTTCGGTCTGGGACCGGTGCCTTGACCCTTCTTCAACATTATCACATTGCCCAGTTTGTCGGTCTTGATCTCATCAGCCCAAGGACAGTTCTCTTGAAGGGTTGATGCTAGATCGTGCTCGTAACCGGACACGCCTGAGGATTCACTCAGGGTTCGAAAGACTTGCTTTATTTCCACCAATTTCCCTCCTTTGCAGTTGCGTCTATTATTTCTCGTTAACCGAAGGAAAAACCTGCATAACATAGAATAAATCTGAGGGGGAGGACGGATCACCAAAATGAAGAACAAAGGTGTCTACGTGCTATGGCTGTACCTTCCTCAGACGAGTCGCATAACCATTGGGAAACTAGGAGACTTTTCTTTCGATCCAGGTGTTTATGCTTATGTAGGGAGCGCACAGCGCAACCTAGAACAAAGAGTTGCTCGGCATAGCCGTTTAGAAAAGAAGCTCCATTGGCATATTGATTACTTTCGAGCCAAGGCTGAGTTCATGGGTGCGGCCTTGTTTTTTGAGCAACCAAAAACGTCAGAGTGCGTTCTTGCCCGAGAGCTACTAAGGATACCGAGTACCTTTCCACCTGTGCCTGGCTTTGGATCGTCAGATTGCCAGTGTAGTTCCCACTTTTTCAAGATACCCCTTGCTCACCCTAAAGCAGGGATTAATATTTTTTAGCGATGCGATTCATGGTGTTAATTTGGGTGCGACAGAGCCGTTCGCACTCTTCGATGCTGGAAATCAAGTCAGCATTCTTCTTAGGGTGGAGATCTGCGATACTTTCATCGCAGAGTTTCTGCAACTCGCTGAGCCGATCCATCAATCTCCAGATAATATCACTCGGTTCCATGTCTTCATCCTTTCTAAATCCACAAGTACAGTGCTTAATAGCAGTATAACACAGAAAAGAGGGAGGGTTTCATTTGCTCGCAAGAAGTATAATAACCGATACAATGATAGCTGCACTATCCACCGGAGGTGATTTTGCTGAGATCTTCATGGAGGATACCAGGGGGACTACTCTGCGTATGCTTAATGGTTCGCTTGAAGAAGGGGTCAGCGGACGCGATTACGGAGTCGGCATTCGCATTTTTCAGGGATATCGCAGTGTCTACGCCTACACTAACGACGCAAGTAAGGAAAACTTATTAAAGGTTGCTTTAGAGGCTGCCGCGGCTCTAGAGGGCACCCCTGGGTTGACCGACATCGTCTTAAACCGATTGGTTGTGGAGACGTTTAACCCCATACGTCTCGAACCAAGTAGCGTTCTTCACACCGATAAAGTCGCCGTGATGAGAAGAGCCCACGGAGCTGCGACAGGATATGATCAGGCGATTACACAGGTGGCAATCACCTATCTAGACACTGACCAGAATGTACTTATTGCCAACTCCGACGGGCTGTTGGTCGAGGACCGTAGAGTACGTACGCGCTTAGGCATTAATGCCGTGGCATCCAAGGGTAATGAGAAGCAATCGGCCTTTAGGGGACCGGGTGCACACATGGGTTTTGAACTGTTTGACCACATCGATGTGGAAGCGGTAGCTCGAGATGCAGCCCGCAGCGCCGTGACCATGGTCAATGCCGATTATGCGCCGAGTGGGAAGTATCCGGTGATTATAGATAATGCCTTTGGAGGAGTCATCTTCCATGAAGCCTGTGGTCATGGACTAGAGGCCACAAGTGTAGCCAAAGGCGCATCCGTTTTTAGCGGCAAGTTAGGGCAGCAAGTAGCCAGCCCTCTCGTTACAGCAGTCGACGATGGCACAATTCCCAATGCTTGGGGTTCGCAAAACGTTGACGATGAAGGCACGAAGACGAGGCGAAACGTCCTGATTGAGAACGGAATCTTGAAAGGTTATATGATTGACAAGTTGAATGCACGGCGCATGGCCATGGAGCCTACAGGCAGTTCGAGGCGTCAATCGTACAAGTATGCTCCTACATCACGGATGACAAACACATTCATTTGTGCTGGAGACTCAACCAAAGAAGAGATTATTGGAAACACCGAATATGCATTGTATGCCAGACATATGGGTGGAGGATCTGTGAACCCTGCCACCGGTGAGTTTAACTTTGCCGTCAGCGAAGGGTACATTGTGCGTAATGGCAAGATCGAGAAACCCGTTCGCGGCGGAACCTTAATTGGGCAAGGATCGCAGATACTGCAGAAAATTGATATGGTGGCCTCCAACTTGGCTACTGGTCAAGGCATGTGCGGTTCTTTGAGCGGTTTGATCCCCACAGACGTGGGTCAACCGACGATCCGGGTGAGTGAAATCACGGTAGGCGGACGAAAGGGGGATAACTAATGGATATTCACGAGTTCAAAGGTAAAGTTTTTGCGGCCGGAGTGGCTGCTGGTCTGCAAGAGATGGAGATTTACTTCTCGCAATCTAAGAACTTCTCGACGCGCATCTTTCAAAAGGAAGTTGATGGCTACAGCGTCAGTATGGAACAGGGAGTAGGATTTCGAGCCCGCTTCGGTGGCAAGGTCGGTTATTCCTACGTTGAGACATTGGATCAGGAGTCGATCCAACTCCTCGTGGAGGGTGCCAAGGCGAATGCCCAGATCATTGATTCTGACGATGAAATCGAGTTTTTCTCAGGGTCTGCCGCATATCCAAACGTGGCAGCATACAACGCGAAGCTTGAAACGCTGCCAGCAGAGGAGAAAATTGAGTTTGCCAAGGCCCTTGAAAGTGAGGCCTTTGCCTCTGATGCGAGGGTGTCCATGGTCAATTGGGCTGCCACAGGATACAATGAAACGGAAGTCTATATTGCCAACACCAAGGGCTTAGAGCAGTCTTTTAAGAGAAATGGGGCGTATGGTCTCGTATCTGCAGTCGTTCGCGAGGGTGAACAGGTGAAGACGAGTGCACGCATGGTCTTTTCCAACGATTGGGAAGCGTTTGATGCAAAGAAAATGGCAGGAGAGGCTGTGGAGGAAGCAACCTCTCTCCTGGGTGCCAGTAGCGTACCTTCGGGAGACTATTCCGTGCTCCTGCGACATGATGTAGCCCATGATCTTCTGTCTACTTTTGTCTCGGTTTTTTCTGCTGAAGCGGTCCAGAAAGGTTTGTCCCTGTTGGCTGGCAAATTGGGCGAGCAGGTTGCGAGCAGTATCGTCACGCTCATTGATGATCCCTTGCTTGAAAATGGCGGTGCATCCGCATCCTTTGATGGGGAAGGTGTGGCAACCCGTACGAAGACCGTCATCGAAAACGGAAAGCTCAAGACATTCTTGCACAATCTCAAGACTGCGAAAAAGGATGGGGTGGAGTCTACAGGCAACGCCTCACGTGCGTCGTTTAAGGCTCCCGTAGGAATCTCTCCTACGAACTTCTTCATTCAACCGGGAGAGCTGAGCTATGAAGACATGATTAAGAGAATGGGCGATGGGCTCATCATTATCGATGTACAGGGACTTCATTCCGGCGCAAATCCAGTCTCTGGAGACTTTTCCCTAGGTGCTTACGGATACCTTGTTGAGAAAGGACAGATCGTCCGTCCTGTGGAACAGATTACAGTGGCGGGCAACTTCTTTACGTTGTTGGAGACAGTGGAGGAGATCGGTTCGGATCTTAAGTTTGGCCGACCGAGCCCTGGTGGTTATGTTGGTTCTCCGACATTATTGGTTCGTCATTTATCTGTTGCAGGAATGTAGGAGGTCGACAGTATGCGCTTGACAACTAGGCACGCGGCTAACTTGGGTCTTTTGACTGCGGTGTCTATCGTACTAACAAGGATGTTTGGATTTGTGATCAATGTGGCCGGTGTAAGCGGCTTAAGGATCAGTTTTGGCGAAATCCCCATTATGCTGGCTGGTGTGCTCTTTGGACCGGCCGGAGGTGCATTAACCGGTTTAGCCGCAGACCTAGTAGGTTACATGCTCAACCCATTTGGTGGACCTTACTTCCCTGGGTTTACGCTGAGCGCGGCCTTAACGGGCTTGATACCAGGCTTGATTCTGTTCAATAAGCGCCGAAGCCTAAGTCTGTGGCAGATTGGAGCAGTTGTGCTTTTGACCGACCTGATCACAGGAGTACTCTTGAACACCCTGTGGTTGACCATTATTATGAAAAAAGGCTTCTTTGTACTTTTGCCCATGCGCGTACTGGCGCGTGTGGTCACAGTGCCGATATATGCAGTGGCCATATTTCTGATCAACCGTGCCTATCATTCGTATCGTCGCGGAGCGAGTGACTAGACTCGAGGAGACCCGTTTGCAGATTGCACGTGTGCAGTTTTTGTGCTATGATCGTTCATATCAAAGTCAAGTGGAGAGTGAGTTCCTACATGGATATAGACCCGCCTAAGCGGTGGCACACCCTGAAACTAAAATTCTTGTGGAGTTTACCCAAGGAACCTCGGAAGAAAATCCGAGTCTTTCTTCGCCTCGGCGATGAGTATCAACGTAGTGGTGAGGAGGCACTTGCCCGATATTGCTACAGTCTCTCGAAGGAACTGGCCGAAGAAGAGGGTGCTGTTCACCTTTTGAAGAAGATTAACCAACGAGTGCAGTAGCGTTGAAGTAGGGGGTTGTATGTGAGAAAGCTAAAGCAGATCACGAAGGCTTCGTCTCTGTGGAGGGCCATTCGACTGGTTTGGGAAGCAGGCGTTGCGTCCTTTGAGCAGCAAGACAGTCTGAACGAACTTGATTCAGGGAAATCAGGTTTGGAAAAAGAGTTGCTGGAGCTATCCCAGTTAGTCCATGATTATGAGACGAAGATTCATAATAATGTGCGTGAAAACCAAGAGTTGACCCAGAAGAACAAGGAGCTAGAGTGGGGGTACCGTGCTTTACTCCGTGAAAATCAGTGGCTCAGGGAAGAGATTTTCAAGCTCAAAGGTAAACCATTGGTTTAGACTAGATGAGGAGATCAACCTGAGAACGTGTTTGACTCCTCTTTTTTGTTCACAATATGATTTGACAAAGGAGCTCGACAGATGGATTCGAAGAAAATGATCCTAACGGCACTGCTAATTGCCGTAGTCACGGTGACAACCATGGTCGTCAATATTCCCATGCCTGCGGTGAAAGGGTATATTAATATTGGAGATACGGTTGTGTTGTTGTCGGGGCTGGTCTTTGGTCCGGCTGTTGGTGCTGCTGCAGGAGCCATCGGATCAAGTCTGGCTGATCTCTTGTTGGGTTATGCTTACTGGGCTCCTTGGACGTTTGTGATCAAGGGTCTGGAAGGGCTCTTGGCTGGACTCCTGGTCGGGGGCATGCACAAGTTCACCTTCTCGCGTGCTGCCGTCGGTGCCTCTGTAGCCGCTATAGTGATGATACTGGGCTACTTCTTGACAAGCACGATTCTTTATGGAGTGGGAACAGCAAGCGTGGCCTTACCTGGAGATTTGTTGCAGGGCGGAGTCAGTGTTGTCCTGAGCTTATTCTTGGTTCGTCCTATTAGGAAATATCTGGGTGAATAAGAGGAACAGGCACATTTTCCCCTTGCAGCTCATAGAATAAAAAGCTCGAGCTATGGAAGGGGGGTCTGATTGGTGTTTCCTTCGTTACTTAACGCCTTAGGCATGTGGTTGGTTGAGGGCATTGGATTTTTGACAGGCTTTGTTACAAGTGGAAGCGCGTTTCCCAAGCCTCTGCGACCCGAAGAGGAACGGGAACTTTTAATCAAAAAGGAAGCAGGAGACGAAGGTGCCCGCAATACACTGATTGAAAGGAACCTTCGTCTTGTGGCGCATATCGTAAAAAAGTTCGACAACACCGGTGAAGACAGTGAAGACTTGATTTCTATTGGAGTGATAGGACTCATCAAAGCGATTAACACATTCAACTCCAGCAAGAATACTAGGCTGGCTACGTATGCCGCTCGGTGCATTGAGAATGAGAGTTCACTGTCATCTAGGCAGGGCGTGCTTGATCGTTCCGTCTGCTACAAGGTTATAGAGCGTACCATGTACGCGTAGGGGTAGGCTCGCGCCCCCTTCTTGCTTGATTGTGACTTCAGATTCATCGACTACGATCTCCAGTCGATGGTTCCTAAAACGCAATCGGAAGGAGTAGCTTTTCCACTGGCGTGGAGAAAATGGCGCGAGGCAGAGGTGGCCATCCACAATGCGTAATCCGCCAAACCCATAGACGATGGACATCCACGTGCCAGCCATACTCGTGATGTGCAGGCCGTCATCTGTATCATTATTGTAGTTGTCTAAGTCCAGACGTGCTGTGCGCAAGTACAGCTCATAAGCCTTCTCTTGGTACCCTATTTCTGCTGCGATAATAGAATAGACGCAGGGCGACAACGAAGATTCGTGAACGGTCATGGGTTCATAGAAATCGAAGTTGCGCTTTTTTGTTTCCAGACCATATCGGTCACCCAAGAAGAAGAGCCCCTGTAGCACATCGGCCTGTTTGATGAAGCAGGAGCGTAAAATGCGATCCCAAGACCAGTTTTGGTTGAGAGGTAGCTCGTGGGCGGGGATCTGATCGACCGACATCAGCTCTTTGTCCATGAAGCCGTCGTGTTGCTCAAACACTCCAAGGTCTTCAACTAGGGGGTAGTACATCTTTTCTACGATATCCTTCCAGATCTCTAGTTCTTCGGGACTTACGTTCAGTCGGGTTGTGAGCTCTTGGTACTCCCCTTGGTCGTTCAAACGAAGTTGTTCTAGCACTTCCAGGGTGTATTCCAGGCACCATGCCGCAATCCGGTTGGTGTACCAGTTGTTGTTTACGTTGTTTTCGTATTCGTTTGGCCCTGTGACGCCTAGAATCATGTAGACGCCCTTACGGGGCTGGAAGTTGACTCGACTGGCCCAAAAACGGCTGATCTCAACGAGGACGTCCAGCCCGTATTCCTTGAGATAGTCTTGGTCTCCCGTATAACGCACATAGTTGAAGATGGCGTGCGCTATGGCTCCGTTGCGGTGGATTTCCTCAAACGTGATTTCCCACTCGTTGTGACATTCCTCACCTGTCATAGTCACCATGGGATACAGAGCTCCTTTAAGACCAAGCTTCTGGGCGTTTTCCTTGGCCTTTTCCAGGTGATTGTGTCGGTAGATCAAGAGATTACGCGAGATCTCTTGATCGCTTGTGCTAAGGTAAAATGGCAGGCAGTATGCCTCGGTGTCCCAATAGGTGCTGCCGCCGTATTTTTCTCCCGTAAAACCTTTGGGTCCGATGTTCAGCCTTGGATCCTCACCCGTATACGTTTGGTGGAGATGAAAGATGTTGAAGCGGATGCCTTGCTGCGCCGCAGCATCCCCTTCAATGCGAATATCGCTGTCTCTCCAT
>DUQE01000156.1 GCA_012837925.1 Bacillota bacterium | reverse complement strand
TATTCAACCTCCTGCACCTCCAATGCCTACAGAAACTCCGAGCGATGACCAGACTGCATCAGAGTGGAGAGACGGCACCTACACTGCAAGAACCGATACGGATGACCATGGTTATTATGGTGAGATCGAACTGGTAATTCGCGACGCTCGAATCGCAGAAGTAACCTACGACGAGAAAGACCAACAGGGAAATCCAAAGGGTGAGAACTATCCGTACCCACTTGGCCCCGAGTCTGAGGATAAGTACGAAGAACAGCTCTTAGAAACGCAGGACCCAGAACAAGTGGATAAGATCACAGGAGCGACCCAGACTTGGGAGCGCTTCAAAGAAACAGCAATGGATGCTTTAAAACAGGCCCAAACGCAAAGCCCGATGCAGAATCCGATGCAGAACCAACCTCAAACCGAGACTCCATAAGACAGTCAAAAGGTGCAATCCTAAACCAAGGTTGCACCTTTTTCTCTTGGCCTTAAAACCGCTATAGGGCAGGATTTGACCGCACTTGGACTTCCCGAGCATTAGCACAGGCCTTCAGATCGTCCGCTGTTTGTTCAAACCACGCAATTAACTCCGCGTCGCATTGCACCTCGAGCACATCTATCTCGGAGCGCATAGAAAGATTTCTTTCTGATTTTTGCTTGCGCATGCCGAATAGGACCCGTTTTACCTCTTCTCCAAACATTAGGATCTTTTCGTTATCAGTACTGTTCAGAGGCCATGTCAGGAGGTGAATCGATTTCTTTCCTTCGTGTTTTGCAAAGAACTGCCCGTAAATATAGTCTGTGATGTGAGGAACATAGATGGCATACATTTTCAAGACGCCAAGTAGGGCGCAGTACAAAGCATATTGGCCGGAGCGCCTTTGCTCATGCCCATGAATGTCAGGATTATATAGTCTGGACTTTACGATCTCGATGTAGTTGTCGCACAGGTCCTTCCAGAAGAACTCATCAACAGCGTGTCTTGCTGAGCCGAGCTCGTATTCATAGAGAAACGAACTCGCCTGTCGGTATGTCTCGTTGGTGCGCTCTACGATCCAGCGGTCGATAGGCAATAGTGGGGGGGTCTGCGAGGGATCCATGTCCTGCAGGTGCGAAATGGCGAATCGACATGCGTTCCATAGTTTCGTCAGGAACCTCTTCGAGGTGGCCAGTTCCTCTACGTCGAAGTAGGTATCTGTACCCAGCTTCGCACTGGCCGACCAATAGCGAAGGGCGTCTGCTGAGTGCGTTGAGATGAGCACCGTGGGATCGAGTGCCGCGTTGCTCTTAGACTTACTGATTTTCTCGCCCTGTTTCGCTAACACGAAGCCGCTGATCATGAGATCCTTCCACGGGATATCTCCTGTGTGATACAGACTTCGAACGATAGAATAAAACGTCCAGGTGCGAATGATCTCGTGGGCGTGTGTCCGCATGCTCATGGGCGTAAGTTTGAGACCCAGCCGTTCGTTGATTTGGGGCGTTATGGACGAGGTTACCCATGTGTCGAAAACCGCCTTCTCGGGGATAAACTCCTCACATCCGCAACTGCATGTTCCTTGATACTTTGTTTCAAGGGGGTTGACCGGCAACTGTTCACGAGAGGCCAGGACGTGACTCTTACAGCTCTTGCAGTACCAGACAGGAATGGCAATGCCAAAATAGCGCTGTCGTGAGATGCACCAATCCCATTTTAAATTTTGAACCCATGCTATATAGCGGTTCTTCATGGTGGAGGGATACCAGTTGATCCTATCGGCCGCTTGAAGAAACTCGTCCTTGTGGGAGAGAATGTCGATGTACCACTGGCGCGATGGAATGATCTCCATCTCTGTTCCGCATCGCTCGTGTCGGGCGACTGCATGAGTCAACTGTTCGGATCGCACCAGAAGATTCTCTTGCTCTAATAGACGCAATATTTCCCTTCTGGCTGCATGTGTGGTCATTCCTCCTATGAAGGGAACAGCCTTTGACAGAGTTCCGTCGGGTAGGATCACTTCGCGGTAAGGGAGGTTGTGTTTGGCGAACCACTCAGCGTCGGTACTGTCCCCAAAGGTTGCACACATGACAACACCGGTACCTTTGTCGATACCAACCTGTTCATCGGCTAGGACCGGGATTTCGTAGTTGTACAAGGGTACGGTGGCTGTTCTCCCAATCAGGTTTTGATGTCGAGGATCACTTGGATTAACAAAGAGGCACACACAGCCGAAGAGAAGTTCAGGGCGCGTGGTGGCCACCTCGATGGGTTTGCCATCAACCATGAAGGGTACATAGTTGAACGTACTGTCGACCTCTGCAGTATCAAGCTCTGCTTGCGCTATGGATGTTTGGCATTCGGTGCACCACAGTACAGGTGAGTCTTTAGAGTAGGCCTTGCCCATCTCTACAAGATCCAGAAACAGCGCTTGGGAAATTTTTGCCACCGCAGGACTTATGGTTTCATATTGCAGTGACCAATCGACCGAAAAACCAAGCGACGCCCAGAATTCTTTGAACTCTGTTTCGTACTTTTCGGTTATAGCCTGGCACTTTTCAACAAACTGGCTGCGAGGAAGGTCCTTGGCTCGAATCCCTTCTTCTCGTTCAACCAGTCGCTCTGTGGCCAGGCCGTTATCGTCGAAGCCAAAGGGGTAAAAGACATTGTACCCCTGCATCCGGCGAAACCGGGCTATAATCTCTGCCTGGCAGTAAGAGAATAGGTGGCCGATGTGCAGCTTCCCGCTAATGGTGGGAGGTGGGGTATCAATAGAATAAACCTCACCGGGATTATCCGGGACGAACTTATAGACCTGCTCGCTCCGCCACATCTGTTGCATCTGTTTCTCAATCTGCTCGAAGTTGTAGTGCTTTTCCACTACCAACACCTCCACTGTTGAAGTTACAGGATAAAACAAAAACGCCCCGAAGCCATTAGCTTCAGGGCGAACTCTTGGTCCGCGGTACCACCTAAATTCGGAGACAATGCTCCGCACTCAACCGATGCGGGATATGTAGACATATCCGATATCGTTTTCCCATGACGGCGGAAATCCCGTTGAAGTCTACTAGGAACAGCCTGTTCCGTTCGGTTCACAGCTCAGAGGCTACTTCCAGGGGCCATGGGCCCCGAGTGTTCCACTCTACTCCCCTCATGAAGGCTTACACCAACCGCCTTCTCTCTTCGTTTCGGGAAAGTATGTACTCCTCCTTATCATCGCCATTCACGTATTAAATTGGACCCATTATAACTCGAACCGGGCAAATAATCAAGGACTATTCTTCATTCAGGACTATTCTTCATTCAGCAGACTTTGAGTGGTGCGCCTATTACGAGTTGAACCGGTTCACGAACGCCAGCGCATTCTCTTGGTCAAGGGGTTTACTAATCAGGTATCCCTGGATCTTGTCACATCCATGTGTTCTTAGGTATTCCAGCTGCCTCTCGTGCTCTACACCCTCAGCTACCACATAGTGTCCAAGCTTATGACCCATGGAAATGATGTCGCTTGTGATGGTCTGCTCAACAGGGAGCACCAAGAGTTTGTCAATGAAGGACTTATCGATCTTCAGACAGTCGACGTTAAGCTCTCGTTCCCGCGAGAGCGAAGAGTATCCTGTTCCAAAGTCATCGATAGAACTCCTTATTCCGTATTTACGTAGCTGACCCAGAATCCGGTTGATCTCGGCAAAGTTCGACGAAAAAGCGGACTCTGTGAGCTCGATCATGAAACGTTCAGGATCAACCCGCATGCTGGTAATGACGTCCAGCAGATTCTCCACAAATTCTCTGCTCAAGAGCTGGATAACAGAGACATTAATTGATACATTCAGCGTCGTGTGTCCAAGACGCGTTAGCTCCAACACAAACTCGCAAGCTTTTCTGGCAATGATGTTGCCAATAGGTATGATGTGCTTGGTTTTCTCAATGATAGGAATAAATTCCAATGGCGAAACGAGTCCTAGTTCATCGTTGTTGTATCGCGCTAGAGCTTCAAACCCACAGATGCGATTTTGATGAAGATCCAAAACGGGTTGGTAGTGAAGGAAGATCTTTTCTTCATGTTCACCAGCCGCGATCCGCGAGAGGTCATGTTGCAGTGTCTCTCGGCGAAATATCCGTCGTTCCAACTCGTCGTCATAGAAACACACATGATTCTCGTCGTTACCTACAAGAACTGCTTCTTCCGAAGTAATCAGTAGTTTCTTCAACAAGAGTTCAACATCATGCCTGTTGTCTTCGTCCATCTCGATCACACCCAGACCAAAGTTGATCCTATCGACACTAAGTAAAGGGCCCAGCGCACGTTCGATAGCGCTGCAAAAGGCCACCAAATCGTCTCCGTCCTTGTATCCCTTCTTGTAGAACACAAAGCGATACTCGCTTGTATTACAGAGCAGACACTTGTGTGCGCATAGTCCACTCAACTCGTCGGCTATTCTCTTTGCTAGTTCCTGACCATATTGAAAACCATAGGTAAGGGTCAGGGAATGCATGGAGTTTAAGTTTATGCTCACTAGGGCAGCCTTCTCGGTCATCGGCGTTCGACTGTCCTTGATCAAGACCGATTCTAGATAGCGCCGATTATAAAGACCCGTCCAGGCATCGTGTTCATTTATGTACCGAAGCTGAT
The DNA here is from genome assembly GCA_012837925.1 of Bacillota bacterium. Taxonomy (GTDB): domain Bacteria; phylum Bacillota; class Limnochordia; order Darwinibacteriales; family Darwinibacteriaceae; genus UBA5420. The sequence goes on along the minus strand of DUQE01000156.1, from coordinate 5,465 downwards.
CTTCCATAGCTTTGCGTTCCGAAATATCGATGATGATTCCTTCGAGCGCCTCAACTTCACCATCCTGGTTATAGACACCTTGGCCGATTTCAAACACCCATTTGCGGTCTCCGCCGGCCGTTGTGATTTCGTATTCTCTCCTAAAAGGTACCCGTGCCTTAAGAGTCTCCATCCATTGATGCCAGAGTAATTCGCGATACTCTGGAGTGATGAGTTCGTTGAAGGATATATCTCTGTTCTGGATGAGGGCCTCCGGGTCATACCCAGTCAGTTCGAGGCAACCCGATGAGACGAACTGCATGGTCCAGTCGCGATCGTAGTTGCACCTATACGCCATACCTTGCAGGTGCGACAGGAGTACAGACTTGCTGCGTTCGCTTTCCATAAGTTTGCTCTCGATCAGTTTGCTTTCGGTTATGTCCCTAGCCAAGGCGACGTGGTTGAGATGATGGTTGTCGGATAGGACAAGTGAGGCTTGGAGCAGGTGTACCCACACGATAGAACCGTCGGGTCGAATGAAGCGTTTGTCAACAGCATAACTGTCGATCTCCCCTGCTTGTAGCCTCTGGAGCAGCAGCATCTCTTGTTCCACATCATCGGGATGGGTGATGGCAACCCAGCCCAGTTCGAGCAGTTCGCTTTCCGTTCTTCCGGTTAGTTCCTCAAATGCACGGTTCACACTGAAGTGCTCGTTCAGCTCGGCAGTCGTTGGCTCATGACTAAAGGACACGGCTATTCCAATTGGCATTTGGGCAAGTATGGTATCAAGCGTTGTTGCTTGATCGGCAAAACGTTGCTCCATGGCGTACTGTGTTCGAAACAGCTCTACATGAACCTCAATCCTGGCCCTTAACGATGCCATATGAATCGGCTTGCGGACGTAATCCACAGCACCAAGTTGAAGACCCCTAATCTCATTGTCCAGTTCGTCATAATTCGTCAGTATGATTGTGCGCAGTCGTTTGAACTTGCTTTCGGACTTGATTGCTTCGAGAACCTGGAAGCCATTCATATGCGGCATATTGAGGTCGAGTATCATCAGGTTGATGTCTTCGTGTTCGTCAAGCATGCGCATGGCTTCAACGCCATCACAAGCCGTTAGTGTGGCGTAATCACTCAGCATGTTGGTAATGATTGCGCGATCCGAAGCTGAATCGTCAACGACCAGAATCTTGAATAGCATGCATCCTCCTCCTTTAGTCTCGTGGCTTCTCTTTTGTGTAGTCCTGAGCAATCTCGTCAAGCAGTCTGTCTAATAAACGAGTAAACTCCTCAGCCAAGACCGCAATTTGCCCCTCATCTCGCTCATCTAGTGCCTTCTGAAACTTGAGCGACACGTCATATAACATTTTTGCACCGATACTTCCTGAGCTACTCTTCGTCTTGTGAACAACTTGTGCAGCGTCAGCAAACCTTTTCTGCCTCATCGCGAGGGACAGTTTATCCCTCGTATCGCGGTTTTCATGAAGGTATTCGATGAGAACCTTTCGATAGATATCAGGATTTCCGCCCATGTTCCTGATACCTGCGTCTACGTCAAGGATTCTTGGCTCAGCAACGATGTCTGGTTCGTTCTCTAGAATGAGCCTTCGAACCGTCTGTATGAACTGATTAGGATCAAATGGTTTGCTTATGTAATGATACATTCCGCTTGCAGCACATTTTTCCTTTACACCCAACACTACATCTGCCGTCATCGCCACAATGGGTACGTTGGAGGACAGTTCTCGAATTGCCGTCGCAGCTTCATATCCGTTCATAACAGGCATGTGTAGATCCATGAGAATCAGGGCAATTTCTTCTTGATGCTGTTTGTACAACGCAACAGCCTCTTGGCCATCAGAGGCGAGGAGCGACTTGATTCCCACAAGCTGCAAAAGGTTTTGAGAAATCAGCTGGTTGGTCTTGTTGTCCTCGACAACCAGTACGGTGTAGATCCATGTCTGGATTGATCGGTTCGGTGCCTTCCATTTCGTTGTCATGTGCTGCAGCCACAGCCTCAAGATCGAATATGTCAAGCAGGGCATTGAGAAGGACAGAGGGGATAACGGGCTTTCCGATACCACTCTTGACACCGTATTGGTCGAGTTTCTCAAAAAGGTCTTCCCTCATGGCCGGCAATAGCATCATGAACTCTGGTTTTCTGCTGATCTTCTCGTTAAGCATTACCGCTTCAACGAACTTGAAGCCTCCCCCTGAGGGAGGGTCATAGTCGACAATTAGCAAATCAAAGGGGGCACCGGGCTCGCGATTTGCTGTTTCGAGCATGTTCATCGCGTTGGCTCGTGACGTAGCCAGTTCACAGTGCATGCCAAAGGCATGAAGGTAGCTCTCAAGTAGTCTCAGGCAGGATTCGTCCTTCTCCAAAACGAGTGTCTTGACATTCCTGAGGGGGTTTCCAGACAGGGTTTCCGCATAGACGCGTTCTTTCTCTTCATCCACTCTCAAGGACAAGCGGATGACAAACGTCGATCCCTCGCCTGGAGCACTGCATACTTCGATCTGCCCTTCCATCAAGTCCACAAGGTTCTTGACGATGGACAGGCCCAGGCCAGATCCTCCAAAGCGCCTGTTGATACTGCTGTCTGCCTGGGTGAAGGGGTTAAAGAGTCTTTGGACCTGATCCTCATCCATCCCGATCCCAGTGTCTTTAACGGTAAAGGCTAGGTTATATGTATCCTTCTCCCTGGATAGAAGTCGTATATCCAGGGACACTTCTCCTTTATCGGTAAACTTCACAGCATTGTTCAGTACATTGAGGAGAACTTGTCCAATTCGCTTGGAATCCCCGATGAACCAACTCGGTAGGAGGGGGTCCTTGGACAGGCTAAAGCCGATTTGCTGTTCTTCAACCTTATACGACACGATGTTTACGACATCTTGAAGCACCTGGTCCATGTTGAACGAAGCCATTTCTAACTCCACTTTGCCCGCTTCGATCTTGGAGTAGTCCAAGATGTCGTCAACGATGTTCAGCATGCTTGAGGACGCTTGCGTAATCCGGTCCGCGTATATTCTTTGTGTTAAGGTAAGGTGGGTCTTTTTTAGAAGGTAGGCCATTCCCGTGATGGCATTCAGAGGAGTCCGAATTTCGTGTGACATCCTAGCCACAAAACTGGACTTAAATTCGCTGGCTTCATCGGCTGCTCGTTTGGCTCGCTCCAAATCTTGTTGAACGATGATCCTTTGCTGAATCTCTCTTCGTAGTTTGACAATCCAATAAAAAGAGACGGCCATAACAATCGCTGTAACACAAGCAATGATGACAATGACACGAATGAGTGGGCGAAAGTCAATACTGTCAGGGCTCAGCACAACCCACTTTTGGTGGATAGCAAGCTTCTCGCTTTCGGTAATCGTAGCTAGGGCTGCGTTAAATATGTCTACCAGTTCGGGCCAATCTGGACGAATGGCGAAATGCAGTGCTTGCGGTTTTTCTGCCTCAAAAGACACGAATCTCAGGTGAGGAATAGCGTTGGAACGCACTAAGTAGTTGGTCGTTGCCAGGTTTCCTAGGAAGGCGTGTTCTTCACCCGTTGCTACGGCTGTGAGTGCTGCTTCTACGGAGTCATAAAGGCTGAGGTTTATCTTGGGGTAGGACACGAGGTAGCTGTGGTGCGAACTGTTGCGCTGCACTGCAACAGCGAACCCCTCCAGATCTTCTAGGCTTGATATCTCCGTGTCGTCTTCTCGTGTTACGATCACGCGCTTGAAGTGATAGTAGGGATCGGAGTAGAGGAAGTGGTCTTCCCTTTCTGCGGTCTTACCAACAGCAGGCAGGGCATCGACATGTCCAGCAAGGGCCATGTCATAGGCCTCCGGCCACGTCAAGTCTTTTACAACGTCAAAGCTCAAGCCAGTACGCTCGCTGATCAAGGCCAAATAGTCCGCTACGATTCCGACATATTGGCCCTGTTCATCGAAAAACTCAAAAGGAACAAACCCAGGATCAACGCCTAGACGGATCACTGGATGTGCTTCCATGAAGGCAAGCTCATCGCTTGTCCAACTGATAACAGGGGCGTCAGCGGACCAGACCGGGATGATGGGGAGAGTCAGAACGGCTGAAATCAGTAGGAGTGAGGCCAACACTTTCTTCATATGCGTTCTCCTTTTTCATACGATCTGCCACTACACTAACCTACGAGATATCAACAAAAGAACGCTGTTAATCATATTTTATTGCCTTATTCGTAAAAAGGCAACCAAATTCGGGATTATATGCCCCAGAGCGGAGCCTCAGATAGAAGACGAAGCACACCTGTGGCCCCCAAACGAGGGGAAGTGTGCTTCTTACATAGTTTATAGACCATTTGGTGGAGATAGGGGGATTCGAACCCCCGACCTTCTGCATGCGAAGCAGACGCGCTCCCAACTGCGCTATACCCCCATAGGTTGATTATAGATCCAGAACTCGGTGAGTTCAAGTACCTGTGCAAACAAGTTCTTCTTCACGAACTTTTGGCGATTTGCTATACTTAAGACAAGCTAGAGGGGGTGGGAGTTGTGACCGAGTTCACAGCTCGTAGCATGATCAACCTGTGTGGCATACTGATTATGGGCTACATGAGTCAGCGCAATAATCTCTTCAGTAAGCAAAGACGCCGGGCATACCTGTATGCGGTTGGTGCTGTTGCTGTGGCCATCATTGCTGAAGCATTATCGGTGAATTTTTCCCAGCCATATAGTGTTCACCGTGTGGTCAATGTCGCCAGTTGTATCATTGGTTTTACCCTGACTCCTATCCTTCCGTTCTTGCTGGTGAATGCCTACCGTGACGAAACCTGGCAGATGAAGCGGGTCCTTTTTCTACCTGCCCTGATTAACGTGGTGTTCGTTTTTTTGTCGCCGCGATATAGCTTAATCTTCAATGTATCCGCTGCCAACGAGTATGCCCGCGGGTCGTTTTTTGCAGTCTACGTACTCGCCTATTTGTTTGGGATGGCCGTCTTTCTGATCGCTGCACGCAAGGCCATTAGCATCTATCAGAGCAGAAACAGAACGGTCTTACTCGCTCTTTTGGGCTTTACTCTAATCGGTACATCGATTCAGCTGGTGTGGCCAGAAGCCCTGGTCAGCTGGTCGACGATTACGATTGTGATGATTCTGGGTTATGCGTATCATAGTGAGCTGCTCGATAAACATGATGCACTGACGCGCCTGTTTAACCGTCGTGCCTATGAGGAGCACTTGCCTGAACTGAAGGCAGACGGGCGTGGGGTGGTTGTCCTCTTTGATGCAGATGATTTTAAGTTAGTCAACGATCAGCATGGGCATCAATATGGCGATCAATGCCTGCGTACCATCGCCGACATTATCCGTTCCACGTACTCCAAGATTGGTTGTAGCTATCGCATTGGAGGCGACGAGTTTTGCGTGTTGGGTACCTGCGATAATGAGGAGGTCGTCCAAGAGGCCAACCGTGAGTTTTTTCAAGCGATCGAGCTAGCTCGCGAAGAAGACCC
>DUQE01000009.1 GCA_012837925.1 Bacillota bacterium | reverse complement strand
TCGAAAGCCACCACCAAAGACTTCATCGATGTGCCCTCAACGGATTTTTAGGCCCGTTTTCAAGAACAAGGTTGACGACTAGAATACTGCGCCATTCACCTTGAGGTTGAATCTATTATATCATAGGTTTTTTCCCAGGTGCAAGTAACCTAATGGTCGCGCTGGATGATAAAGGTGGCTAATTCCCTTAATAATCCAGCCTCGGGCGAAAAGCCCTCTAGTGCTTCCAGACACTCCTCCACACAACGCTTTGCCATCTGCTGCGATTTTTCCAGACCGTAGAGTCTCGGATAGGTTTGCTTGCCTAGTCTCTGATCTGTCTGGACTGCTTTACCGAGTTGTTCGACCTTTCCCGTTTCGTCAAGAATGTCATCGGTGATCTGAAAAGCAAGACCGAAGTTTTCAGCATAACGCGTGATTTGACGAAGCTGTTCCTCATCGGCACCACCCAGAAGCGCACCACCTCGGAGGGCAGCCTTGAAGAGTGCACCAGTCTTATGTTCGTGAATGTAGCGAAGGGTATCTGCATCGAGTTCTTGGTCTTGGCTAGAAATGTCCATGACTTGTCCCCCCACCATACCTTGAGAACCAGCTCCATGGGCTAACTCAAGAATGACGCGAACAGTCGTCTCATAGGAGATGCCGTATTTGTCTGGCATTTTAGCTAACTCCGCGAAGGCTTCTGTCAGTAGTGCATCACCAGCCAACACAGCGATGGCCTCGCCATAGACGATGTGATTCGTCGGTTTACCACGTCGAAGATCGTCATCATCCATACAGGGCAAATCATCATGAATCAGGGAGTAGGCGTGAACCATTTCGATGGCTGCCACAAGACTCGATGTACTTCGAATCTCGCCTCCGACTGCTGCACACGCTGCCATAGCCAACAGGGCCCGAAGACGCTTACCGCCACCAAGCGTAGAGTATCGCATGGACTCATGGAGCACAGACGGCATAACCTTAGCTGAAGGAAGTGCCTGATCTAGAATGGCTTCGACTTCTGCAACAAGTTGTTTCACTTTTCGTTCACCTCTAATGTTTCAATTTTTCCGTCCTCTAGCATAATCTCTATTTTAGCTTCTGCTTCATCGAGCTTTGTATTGCAGAAACGGGCCAGTTTCACACCCTCTTCAAAAAGGAACAAAGCTTCATCCAAGGCTGCTTCACCCTGTTCTAGACTTCGCACGATCTCCTCTAGGCGAGCCAACGCTTCCTCGAATTTCAGTTCGTTCATGTGTGTCTCCCTTCTACAATGCAGGATAAGGATCCTTTGTGCAACGTCACATGGACTACGTCACCAGTAGCGACCTTCTCTGCCTGCAGGACAATCTCACCCTCCGCATTTTGGCAAATCGCATATCCTCTGGCCAGGGTTCCTAAAGGGCTTAACGCTTCAAGCTTTCCCACGGCGTTTTTCAGCTGAGCCCGTTTCGGTATGACACCATGGCGGAGGTAGCGGCTAAGGCCTGTCCACAATTCATCAAGACGTTGTCGTCTCTGTCTCAAATGATGTTCCGGTCTCTGCAAGACAGGACTCTGACTCAATTGGTTGATATAGCGGCGTTCTGCTTGTATCCGCCGTTCCAGAGAACGCGCCATCCTAGCTTGCAGAGAGGCAATGCCGCTGATGAGCTCTTCCTGCATAGGAACGACCAGCTCTGCTGCGGCTGAGGGAGTTGGGGCGCGAAGGTCAGCCACAAAATCCGCGATAGTAAAGTCAGTTTCATGGCCACAGGCCGAAACAACAGGGATGGAGGATTGGGCAATGGCTCGAGCCAACCGCTCGTCATTGAAGGCAGATAGCTCCTCAAAGGAACCGCCTCCCCTACCCATAATGATCACATCCACATCGGTATGCTGAGCCTTCGTCAAAGCATCGATGAGACTATCTGGAGCTTCCTCTCCTTGCACTAAGGAGGGGAAAACCAAGACTCTCACTCCCGGATGCCGCCTGGTCAGAACGTGGAGGATGTCACGCAGAGCTGCTCCCGAAGGCGATGTGATCACTCCGACTCTATGGGGCAAGGCGGGCAGAGCACGCTTTCTTGGAGGGTCAAACAAGCCCTCTAATTCCAGTTTTTCCTTGAGTTGCTCATAGGCCAAATGCAGTGCGCCAACGCCCTTTGGTAGGAGCAAGTCGACATACAACTGGTATTCACCGTTGGGCTCATACACGCCGATAGAACCCACAGCTACGAGCGTGTCTCCGTTCTTTGGAACGAAGTTTAGGCGCTGATTGCGTCCCCTGAACATGACAGCCTTAATCCTGCTTTGCGGGTCCTTCAAAGAAAAATACATGTGTCCCGATCGATGATGTACGAAGTTGGATATTTCACCCTCCACAGCCACGCTCTGAAACTCGGGGCTGGACAAAGCTGATTTTATCTGTTTTGTTAGTTCACTGACGCTTATCGGGTGCACCACATTCGTCCCCCCTTCCTAGCGTGTCCAATTAGACAAGAAACCAGAAGATAAAGCACTAAAGAAAGCAGCCCCATAGGCATTGTCAACGCTATAGGCCGGCGCTGCGAAGTAGAGTTTAAAGTTCGGTAAGGCTTGACGCAATGCTTGGCGAAGAATCTGATTAGAAGCGACTCCACCTACGACGAGTACTTCTCGGCTAGCTTGTTCTTTTTCGACCCACCGAATCCACTTAACGAGGGTACGAGCAATGCTCGTAAAACACGAACGAGCACATACTTCAACAGGCACCTCACCGACGATCTTCTCTAGTGCAGTGAGTGGTCCAGAAAAACTCACCATGCCGTCGCGATGAAACGTCGGGATCTGCACACTCTCCTCGGTCCGCTCAGCCAGTTTCTCTAGAGAAGGACCTGCTGGAAATGGAAGTCCCAACATCACGCCGAGGCGATCCACATATTGCCCCGCATGAAGATCAAGCGTACCCCCCAACAGATCCACCGTGAGCTGATGCGTCTCTTCCTTTCGCGTCACTGACGTTAGTTCCGTGGTTCCACCAGATAGATGGATGGCTAAAAAATCGGGGCTCACCGGCCCCCCTGCACTAGCTAAACCGCTCCAAATGTGGTTTTCTTGGTGCGTCAATTTGTGACAAGGTATATCTAGAAAATCGCTAAGAGCCTGTGCCAAGGATATGCCTGGCAAGAAAACGGGCATGTAGGAGTCTTCTTTGGGTCGCGGCTTCTCAGAAACACCGATGGAAACGAGTTCATGCCCCTCCAACAGCGTCGCGAGCTTGCTCGTGAGGTCAGGGATATTCTTCACATGTTGAAATAAGGCTTCCGATTGTCGCAAACCTCGCGCACCAGAAGCCACTTCTAGAATTTTGCGTACGTCGGCCTTGATGTTTCCATCTTCGCCGAGCAGACACATTGATGTAGTATAGTTGCTTGTATCGATCCCCAAGACAACTCTCATTGAAAATCCCCGTCTCTAACCACTGTGCCCAACAGTCCATTAACGAACCGAGGGGATTCGTCATCACCAAACTCTTTCGCCAGCTCTACCGCCTCATTAACTGCTACACCAGCGGGAATATCATCCATGAACACGATCTCATAGATCGCCAATCGCAGAATACTGCGATCAATAAAACCAAGACGATGTACCTCCCACGCCTTGGAAATGGATCCAATTTGTGCATCGATGGCTGGAAGATGTTCACTTACCCCAAGAACAACCTTTCTCACGTACTCTTCATTCTCAGGGGTCAAAGAAACGTCATCGAGCCTCTGGGCTAAGGCCGATTCAATATCACTCTTACTTAAGTCTATTTGAAACAAAGTCTGAAAAGCAACTTGACGTGCTAACCGTCTACTCAAACACGATCACCTCGAGAATCGACTGGTAAAATCGCCACCACTCCTTGGCGAATCCAGATAGGAACCTAAGAAAAACCCTACTGCAATGCAGAGTACCACGAATAGACCCTTTAGTATGCCGAAAACGATGATGATCCACCCAACAATGAGGCCCATGATGGAACCGAGCACCTTACCGAAATGGGCACCGAGTATCTTCAGCAACTTGTCTTTCATACTAGCACCCCTTTAGATTAGTTCATCAAGATCTGTGCCCGCTTCTATGGACGTCTTGGTGATTCCATCAACGAACACTTCTATCTCCTGAATCACGATCCCAACTGTCTTCTCCACGTAGGCTCGAACACTCTCCTGCAGTTCTTCCGACAGCTCAGACAGATTGTAGTCAGGTTTGACAACAACCCTCAACGTCACTTTAGGGCCTACCACATCGGTAAACGTTGCACGTACTTGTGCTAGACCAGAGATTTGCCCCGCAGCTTCCACAATCAGGCTCTCCACACTAGTGGTACTGATCTTAACCTCACCGAGTTCCCTCGGATACACAATGAACTTCTTCCGCTCAAAGCGTGTGATCAAAACCACGATATAGATGGCCAAGAGTACCAGAATCAAAGCGACAATGCTTCCATCAAAAGGAAGCGTTGAAGCCCGCAACCAGTCAATGAGAAACGTACTACCCCAGATCGATGCCAGCAAGAATCCTGCCAAAACCGCCAAGACTAGAGCCGTGATTCCTAGCAATATGCGATCAAGTAGTATCATTTTACTTCCCCCTAGGTGCGGGTACTGAGGCGTCTTCACCCTTTTTCTCTTGAGGAAATTGCACTCCAAGCACGTGCAAGTTAACTTCCATCACATCGAGCCCCGTCATGACTTCAATCGTCCGCTTCACGTTCTCTTGAATCTGCTGGGCTACTTCAGGAATACTGTATCCATATTCAATAATCAAAAACAGATCAACAACACATTCGTGTTCTCCAACGTCAACTTTGACTCCCTTGGATAAGTTGCGGTGTCCAAGCATTTCGGCGATGCCACCGGCTATTCCTCCACTCATTCCGGCTACACCCGGAACTTCGACGGCGGCCAGACCAGCGATGATCCCTACCACATCATTGGCAATTTTCAGTTCGCCTAATTCGCTACGTCGTTCAGTTTCCGACATCTTTCTAACACCTCCTGTGGGTATTATACCAAACTATTCCTTAGTCGACAATTCCGTTTCTTCCAGCCACTGCTCCAGGAAGTCCGTGGAAAAGCGCGCCTCCCTAAATGCCTTATCCTCCATCATGGCTCTGTGGAAAGGAATGGACGTTTCGATGCCCTCGACGGTGAGCTCGGCCAAGGCTCGTTTCATGCGTTCAATGGCCTCATCACGGTCTGCACCCCACGCAATCAGTTTGCCAAACATAGAATCGTAAAAGGGAGGAATTGCATAGCCCTGGTGGGCGTGGCTATCCCATCGAATCCCGCATCCACCAGGAACAAAGAGTGTTTGGATCATTCCAGGTGAAGGACGAGAGTTCATTCGCACTGCCTCGGCGTTAATACGACACTCTATAGCGTGCCCCATCGGACTAATGTCAGCCTGTTCATATCCAAGGGCTTCGCCCGAGGCCACGCGAATTTGCTCTTTGATAAGATCAATACCGTACACCATCTCTGTCACCGGATGTTCCACCTGAATTCGGGTGTTCATTTCCATAAAATAGAACTGCCCAGAGTTATCCAGTAAGAACTCCATGGTGCCCGCATTGCAGTATTGAACGGCCTTCGCCCCCCGGACTGCTGCTTCACCCATCTGGGATCGTAACGTTTCGTCAACAACGGCTGATGGACACTCTTCGATCAGCTTCTGATGACGGCGCTGCAAGGAGCATTCTCTCTCTCCGAAATGGACGATGTTTCCAACGTTGTCACCGAAAAGCTGGATCTCTATATGCCGCGGTGCTTCGATGAACTTTTCCAGGTACACAGCATCATTGTTGAATGCCGCTGCTGCCTCGGCCCGGGCCGTATTGTAGCCGCTAAGCAACTCTTCTTTGTTGCGGGCTAGCCGCATACCTTTGCCGCCGCCTCCGGCGCTCGCCTTAATCATAACCGGATAGCCGATCTCGCCTGCAATCCTTACTAGTTCCGCCTCATCACGAATGGACCCCTCACTCCCGGGAACAACCGGCACTCCTGCATCTCGCATGGTAGCCTTAGCCTTAGACTTATCGCCTAAGAGCTCTATGTGCTGGGGGGTAGGACCAATAAAAACCAGATTGTGTGCTTCGCAGATCTCGGCAAACATTGGACTTTCGCTCAAGTAACCATACCCTGGATGAATAGCATCGGCCCCATGAGCAACGGCCGCAGCAAGAATATTCTGGGCGTTAAGATAGCTCTTTTGCGACGACGCAGGACCAATACAGACGGATGTGTCGGCCCACCTAGTATGGAGGGAGTCTCGATCTGCTTCAGAGTAAACGGCAATGGTTTCGATATTCAACTCGCGACAGGCCCTGATAATGCGCAGGGCAATTTCACCCCTGTTCGCGACTAGTATTCTTCGTAACATGGGGCACCTCCTAGGCCTTGGGGTCAATCAGCATCAAAGCCTGTCCATATTCCACGGGCTCACCATTTTCGACTAAGAACTGTCTGACAATACCTTTCACTTCGCACTCGATCTCGTTCATCATTTTCATCGCCTCAATGATGAATAATACCTGACCTGGTGTGATCGTCTCTCCTACTTGTACATAGGGTGGGGCATCTGGTGCGGGAGCACGGTAGAACGTACCAACCATGGGGGCTGTGATCTCTATTAGTCCATCCTGTGTATCGCTGATGGTTTGTTCAATTGGAGCAAACACTTGCGGTTGGGATGGCACTTTCTCGACTAACGGAACCGCTACAGCATTGGAGACGTGCTGTTCCTTACGAATGCGGATGCGAAAGTTCTCTTCCTCTATTTCTAAATCCGTAATATCGGTAGAATTAACTAGCGAGACGAGCTCTTTGATCTGCTTAAAATCCTTCAACGGATACACCTCTTTCATAGTACATCTAGATTGTTTCGCTAGTATTCACTCTTCTCCTCTAAGAAAATAAGCCTCAGACTGCTGAGGCTTACAGGAGACCTACACACGACTCGTTTCATCCACGATGGTGATCCTCTCCAGTCTGATTCCCGTCAATCGATGAACCAACTCTCCTATACGGGCTGCTTCCTCCCTCACTAAGGTCACAGGAACCACAACAGTGATAGCCTCTTGGTCCAACAGGACCAGTGCATCGAGATAGCCTTGCGCTTTGAGGAGGTTCTCGATTTCGGTTTCTCTGCTGATTCTCTCGATCAATGTCTGCAGGTCAATCTGGGCTTGCTCCTTGCGCTCCCTATCGGTGCTGCCGTCATAGGCCAGATTCTGGAGAAGCTCCACTTGCCTGCTGCGCATGCGTTCACGCTCGAGTTTGTATTCAGAGTATTTTGTAGGAACGCTACGGACTGTAACCGGTTCGACCAGCACAACCTGGCTCGTTCCACTCTCTCCCTCTGATAGGACCTCTTGCCCGGAGTCAACTCCATCCTCCACTCTGAAGATATACACCAGCGCAACAATCACCATCACAATGATCAATAGATTCCAGAGAACTTTTCTTCCTCGAAACACATAAAACTTAGCCATTTTCCCCATCCTCCCTATTGTGTGAACAACACTTCAATTCGATACATGGGTACCTGCAAGGCAGTGGCAACCGCTTGAGAAACAGCCAACCGCAGTTCGGTGTGGGGTTCTCGGTCGATTACGACCAGGACGCCCCGGACGGTAGGCGCGATTTCTTCCAGAACCAGCGGCACCTCCTTCCTATCAGCATCATTACGCATCAAAACAGGGCTGGATGTCCAGCGCCGTTCACTCAGTCCTTCAGGGCCAAAGCGCTCTTCCTCGGTGTGATCATAGGCAATCTTCAGTTGTGAACCTCGCTCCATCGTCAGAAAGACATCCACATGCTTCCCACCGAGCATGGAATTCAGAATCGCTGTCAGCTTCCTCTCCAAGTGCTCTTGCAGACTGTCAGACGAAGCGTTGTCTAGAGCCTGAACCGCTGTTGAAGCTGGTGGAGTTTTGGTCGGTGTCGATGGCTGCACGACGAGAATACCCACACCGACGATCAGGCCCACGGCTAACCAACTGAATATTCTTTTCTGACGCTCGTTGAGTCTGCTCCATACCTCCCCCATACTCTACCTCCTCGTGTCCGCCAAGCGCATTACAGATACTCTGTTTTCTGGAATGGTTAATAGAGAACCGACAATACGCGC
>DUQE01000155.1 GCA_012837925.1 Bacillota bacterium | reverse complement strand
TTACGCAGATTATTGGCGGGGGTCCTCGCCTTGTGCGTGACGGAGAACTGTACATAACGGGCAAGGAAGAACGTTTTCAGGACGACATTTTGGTTGGACGTGCGCCCCGAACGGCCATCGGTATCACGGCCGATCAGAAGCTGCTCTTGGTCACCGTCAACGGCAGGCAGCCTAATGTTAGTGTGGGTATGACTTTAACGGAACTTGGAAACCTTTTAATAGAGTTGGGGGCACAACAAGCCATGAATTTAGATGGCGGCGGCTCCACAACGATGGTGGTTCGTAACTTGGTTTTGAACCTACCTTCCGATGGAAAAGAGCGACCCGTAGGTAACGCTATCGTGGTCGTTACGGGTGTGACAAGCCCTTTGCCAGAGTAAAGTGTCCTTTACCTTGGTTGAGGAAGAGGACAGAAGGGGTGGCTTGATGCGAAAGTTGGCGTTTCGACTTGAATCTATTATGCTGGTGTGTCTGCTCTTTATTTTGATGGGTACAGCTAGTGCACAGGAGTTATTTCTTCCCGAAGAGGTTCGACCGGGCTTAAAAGGCGTGGGTAAGACCGTGATTTCGGGTAACACAATTGAAACGTTTGATGTGGAAGTCCTAGGCTTGGTTCCGCAAAGTCCCCCTTTGAGTAACTTGATCATGATTCGGGTGAGCGGCAGTGTCATTGAACGGTCAGGAGGTATTGCACAGGGCATGAGTGGGAGCCCGGTGTATATCGACAATCGCCTTCTTGGCGCGATTGGTTATACATACTCTCACACGGATCACCGGATAGGTCTGGTAACCCCGGCAGTTGACATGTTCAAACTCTACGATCAGTTGCCGCTTCCAGAGCCGGTCCTGCCTCCGGATGCCACGGCCATGCGTTCGCCCTTGATTGTGCAGGGTTTAAACGATCGCAATATGAGATACTTATCCGAAGCCCTTGGAGCAGAACAGGTACAGGTGATGCCTTCCTTTTCATCGAACTACCTTTATGGTTCTTCAGTTCTGGAGAATGGAAGCATGATTGGTGTACAGCTCTTGCGGGGCGATTTTCAGGTTGCTTCTTTCGGGACAGTAACTGACGTCAGAGAAGACGGTCGTTTTATCGCATTTGGACACCCCTTTACGCATCGCGGCAATGTGGACTTCTTTGCCTCTGCGGCTTATGTTCACCACACCTTGCCGTCGCTGGAGGTTCCCTTTAAGATCGTTTCCTTAGGTTCGACGATTGGTCAGATAGAGCAGGATAGGGCTGTTGGTCTCGGCGGTCGTTTGAACGGTCAATCCGAGTATGTGTCGGTGAATATTGCAGTTCGTGATCGAGACCGAGATCTTCGCCAGACGTTCAATGTGGAGGCCGTGAAAGAACCTAGTATCATGGTTCCTTTGGTAATCAGCAGTGCATACCAGAGCGTAGATGCTACGCTCGATCGCCTTGGAGCAGGTACATCCTTCGTCAGGCTAGAGTTTACGGCAAAGGACTTCAATCAGCGCATGATTCGCGAGAATCTCTTTTATAGCGACACGGATATAGCAGTATGGTCCTTGACCGACTTACTTTCGGGACTTGAACTCTTGGCGAACAACAATCTTCAGGATGTGGAGCTGCTAGATGTTCGCATTGAGGTCGAGGTGGCCCAGGAACGCAAAACTGCAACGATTGAACAGGCGGTACCAAGTACGTTTTATGCTAAGCCGGGCGAGTTTGTAGATGTCGATGTTACTATCCGTCCGTACCGGGGAGCAAGCGAAATCAGGACCCTGCGCATTGAAGTTCCTGAGGATATCGCACCGGGTCTTCTTACTGTGACTGTGCGCGGTGGCGGTGCGGGCTATTACGTTGAGAAGCCCCCTGTACACACTAGTCCTCTTGAGCTCAGCGAAGAAGAGGATGAACCAGTTCGCCAGATCATTTCTGGTGCAGAATCATTGGATGCCTTGATCACAGAGTACATGGATCGTGAAAGGAACAACGAGATCGTAGCGGAGTTCTATCCCTTCTTGGACAATAGCGTAAAGGAAGAGGAAGAGGCTGATACCGCATCCTCTCAAGGAAAAGATAAAGAGGAAGAGGCTTATCAAGCACCCCTTGGTTACTTTGGCTGGGCGGAAGCACCATCAGAAGCGAAAAAAGTTAGGCTCGCAACCCAGTTTGTGATCGATGGGATGGCTACCTTTGATTTGAACATATACAATTGAGGACTGGGTTTTATTGTTCACAGTCCCCAGACTTGGCAAGAGGAATACGAATAAGGTAAGTAGAATTAGGAACAGACGAAAATCTAAAGTGCGTGGGAGGCAGGAGAATGAGGCTAAGTTCAGCCAGACTCTTAGTGGTGCTCATCGTAGTAGGCATATTCTTTCAGATGGGCAGTGTAAGCGTGTGGGCTCAAGAATCATCGTTAGTGCGATCAATTGAAGTACAAGGAAATACGTTTATTGATACGGAGACCATTAAGGCGAGCATCTTGAAGACCAAGGTGGATCAACCAGCCGTAGAGCAACAGATCCTCGATGATTTGCGCTCTATCTATGATCTGGGTTACTTCCAGGACGTCTCTGCTAGCTTTGAACCAGCGGTTGGCGGTGTCCAGGTGGTCTTTCACGTTGTGGAGAATCCCATTGTGCAAGAGATCAGTTTCTCAGGCATGACAGGAGTGCCTTTTGGCGAGTATCAGAAGCAGATGAAGACACAAACCGGTTTCATCCTCAATGTCCATGATCTCTGGGAAGATCTTTATGGGCTGAGAGAATGGATCGCCAGCGAATACGGCTATTTTGCCCGCATTGCGGACCTTACAGCGGACACCGATGGGCGCATTGAAGTTGAACTAGCCCAAACTACTCTCAAGGATGTTGTGATTGAGGGTAATGAAAAGACCAAAGACTTCGTAATTGAGCGGGAGCTCTCCTTTGAACCCGGCGACCCTGTTAATATTCACCAAGTCGATCAGAGCTTACGTCGTATTCTGATGCTGGGCTACTTTGATGAAATAAGCCGCGACTTTTCAGAAGAAGACGATCCCGACGAGACAGTACTCACCATCAACCTGACAGAGCGCAAGACTGGCTCGGCTACCTTTGGAGTATCGTACAGTACGGTCGACCGTCTGGTTGGCTTTGTCGAAGCGGCGGATGATAACTTCCTTGGAAGAGGACAAAGGGTGAATGCCACTGCTCGCTTTGGCAAGAAACTCCAAGAGTACGAGCTTGGCTTCTACGAGCCGTATATCGATAAGACGGGTACTTCCCTGGGAGTCAACCTCTATCGCCGCAGTCGGCAACAACAGATAGTCCTTAAAGGAGAAACAGAGGTTTCCAGTGCACAAAGAACCACAAATGGTGGTGACCTTACCTTAGGACGTCCCTTTGGTGAGTTCACTCGCGGAAGACTGACCTTCCGAGTAGAGAACAATCGTTATGATGACTTTTCTGGACCTCCCAATCCAAGTTTCGAAGACTATAAGAACCGAATGGTTGGATTTGGTGTGAATACCAATACGTCAGACCACCCATTCAATCCTACAGAAGGCTATAAGAACGATGCCTATCTTGAACTGGGTACTCGGATGTTCGGTGGTGACTTGACGTATGCGAAGTTGCGTCTCGAACACAGTCGCTACTTTGAAGTCAAGGATGGCGGCTATGTCTTGGCTGTCAGGGGTCTTGGAGGTCGATTGCTCGGCGGCGATGCTGGTAGAGAAGCCTTTAGCATCGGTGGCGCAGATACTCTGCGCGGCTATCCCTACGGCGGTTATGAAGGATCCTTAGTAGGCGATCATATGCTTGTGATGAATGCGGAGTTCCGTTTCCCCATATTCGAGAAAGTGACTGGTGTGGTCTTTACTGACTGGGGAACAACGTGGAACAAGAATGAGTCCATGGGTCTACAGGATCTGGCCAACAGTTATGGTCTTGGTGTACGTCTCGATACGCCACTTGGACTGTTACGTCTCGACTATGGTTGGGGCAAGAACGTAGAGGATCAACGCAAAGGTCAATTCTACTTTGGCATTGGTCAGATGTTCTAAGACGAAGACGATGAGCCGGCGGGCACTGGAAAACAGTGCATCCGCTGGCTTTTTTTTCGTTTGTGACAGCTTGATGGGACTTGCTATACTAGATGTAGCAGTGAAAAGCCGAAGAAGAGGATGAAGCCTAGTGCGTGTGTTGAGTAGACTTGTCGTCCTTAGTGTTGTTTTGATTCTATTATCAGGATCGGTTATTTCCTCCGGGCAAAGACCGGTACAGGATCAACTAGACTGGCAGCAGATTCTTGACGAGATGCTTGCGCAGCAAGAACAAGACCTACAGGACTATCGCGACCAATTGCAGCGAGCGGGTGAAGATGTCTTTGCGGATAAGCAAGGGCAGCTCTTTCGCGCCCAGGCCCAGAAGTTGCATAATGAAGCCAGGCTCCTTAAGGCTCAAGCGGAAGAAGAAGTCCAGGCACTTCAGCAAGAACTTAGTGCCAAACTGCTTCGTGAGCAGCTCGAGCTCATGCTCTTGACGCTGGATGAAAAAGGGCAGGAGGTTCGTTTGGAACGGATAGCACAGGTGCAAGAGGAACTGCAGACGGCCCAAGAAGGCTTAAGAGAGGAGTACGAGAAGAGATTACTGGTCCTTCAAGAGGAGCACGAAAGACGGAGTCACGAAGAAACCGAAGCACTAAAGGCTGAAGTGGAGAAGGCTATGGACGATGAGTTTGCCCAGTACCAGCTTACGCTCCTTCAGCAACTAGAAGAAGAAATAGCGAAAATGAAACCGGACTTGCGTAGTGCGCATGCAAATCGGTGATACTAAGCGCAGTAAGGTGGTGACGAACACGTGAAATATCTGCCTTGGGGTTTGGCCGGTCTGCTTGCCCTCGCCCTGGTTTGGGCGTTGATGGTAGCTCCTGCAGATGAGGTAGTAGGCACAGTAAACCTGGGAAGAATTGTCGATGAGAGTGCCCGGGCTCAACACTTGAACCAACTGTTGAGTGAGCGTTACAATGAACTGATCACCCGCTTTGACTTGGGGTCTGAACCGGAAGAAGATGATGTGGATCGAGCCAATCGCGAGCGCGAAGCCTATGCCGAGTACTTGTCCTATCGGCTGGAACTGGAGACACAGTTTCAGTCAGAGGTGGATGCGATCGTTAGAGAGGTTGCGAAAAACGAGAATATCACCATTGTTTTGGATGAAGATGTGGTACGCTTTGGAGGAAAGGACTTGAGTGATGAAGTGATTAAGCGCTTGAACTGAGGGCCCACAAGGGCCCTTTTTCAAATCCACTAACTCCCATCGTGTTTTGGCAGGTGTTTGCCTGGGAAACGAGAATAATCAGGAGTAATACCCCAGAAGAGAGGTTGTACAAATGCGCAAGACTCCATGTATTCTATTTGTCCTGTTCGTGCTGCTCTTGGCAGCGACCAGTTCGGCTACAGCGTCGAGGATTTTGACTGTGCCAACAGCAGACGTTACAGATGACACGTTAGAACTAGATTTCCACTATCATCGCAACATAAGCTCGCTCGGAGCCCAGTTTGGGTTTTATCCAGGCTTGAGCGCTGGTCTCAGACAAGAGTTTGCCCCAGATGGTAAAGGTCAGCTCTACCTTACTCTGAAGGCGGCCATTATCGAAGAGACCCAATCGCTTCCGGGGTTTGCCTTGGGTGGTGAGTTGTCATTCAATCGACAACACCTCTACGCGGTAGCTTCAAAGCAGCTGGGCATGCCCGGTCTGCGAGGACACATCGCCCTGGGGCTTGGACGTTATTCTCGGGGAATGGCTGGTGTAAGTTATGTGCTCAATCCAGTCAAAGTCAGTAATGTCCCTACGACCTCGGTCTTCATGGAGTATGATGGACAGGGGTTAAACGGGGGCTTGGTGGCGCAGTTTAGTCCAGAACTCAAAGCCAATCTCGGCCTGTCTTTCGGTCACGGGATAAGCTTTGGTGTGAACTACAAAGCTGCTTTTTAATGTTGTGTATGCGATGACGTGTGAGGTGTGGCAGCGTGAGGATCTTTGATCGGTATTTGACCCGTGAGTTTATCGGGCCGTTCTTGTTCTGCGTCTCGGGTTTTACGGTAGTGCTATTAAGTGGTCTGCTTTTTCAGTTAACGGACTTGATCTTCGTTAACGAAGTAGCTGTTTTTACTGTAGGCAAGATGCTGCTTTACCGCATCCCGGGAACCGCGGTCATGACGTTACCCATTGCCACGTTGTTTGCCACACTCCTAGCGATTGGGCGCTTGGTTCAGGACAATGAAATGACCGTATTACGGGGAAGTGGAGTCTCTTTTCCCCGTTTGATTATGCCCATCTTGATCTTGGGAATGCTGGTGAGTGGCCTAACGTTTTGGGCGTCAGAAGAGATTGTCCCTAGGGCCAATCACGAGTTTGAAACCATACTGCGGCAAATTGTCTTTTCTGAGGGCGTTCCCGTAGTGGAGGAGAATGTGTTCTTCCACGGAGGGGACGATCGCTATTTCTACATCGGCGAGGTTCAAACGAAGACCAATGAGCTGAAGAAAATCCTCGTTTACGAACTCGATGATAGAAACTATCCCAGCATTATTAGTGCAAAAACGGGGATCTTCCAGGACCATACCTGGGTCTTGTTTGATGGTATTTATCAGGAGCTCGATGAAGAAGGATTTGTACAGTTTGAAAGCCGCTTTCAGCGGATGGAGATCATTACTGAGCAAGAGGGAGAAATCTACCTCGGAAACCAGCGTTCTGTCGATGAGATGAGCAGCAAGGAGCTGGCGGAGTACATCGAACGATTTCAACGAGGTGGACTAAAAGTCCGTTCCCTCGTTGTTGACTACCACATGAAGTTAGCCATGCCGGTTGCATGCTTTGTTTTTGCCCTTTTTGCGGCTCCACTGGCCCTTCTAGGCAAGGGTGGGCGTTCCTTTGGGGTGGTCATGAGTTTGATTATTTTGCTCTTTTATTATGTGGCCATATCTGTGTCGCGGTCCCTCGGGGTCAATGAGGTATTGCCTCCCGTGGCGGCAGCCTGGCTTGTGAATGCATTGTTTGCGATTTCTGGCTTTATCTTTCTGGTTAGGTCTGATGGGTTGCGCTAGGATTGGGGAGATTGTATGCTACGGCGTGACAGAAGAGTTTTCCTTATAGCATGGATAGTCTGTACGCTCTTCGCTATCCTTCCTCCCACAATAGTGGTGGCAGAGGAAGACAGGGAAGCAGTGCGTATTGTCGCGACCGAATCAGGATCCTATGACTGGGAGAAGCAGCTTTTCGTCGCTCGAGGCGATGTTGTGATTACGGCGGGCGATCTTAGGCTCCAAGGTGATTTGCTTACCATGGACCTTGCGAGCGGCGATCTATGGCTCGAAGGAGCTGTCCGCCTAGTTCAGGATGATCAGGAGTTCCGCGGCCAGTCTCTGGCTTACAATCTTGAAACAGGCCAAGGCCAGTTTGAACAAGCTCGTACCGAGGTTGTTTTGCCGGAGGAAACCGGTATCGTTTTTTTATCAGGCGAATCGATTGATTTTGATGATGACAAGTACAGCGTGAGCCGTGCGACATTTACCACGTGTGATTTGGAAGACAGCCACTTTCACCTTGCCACGAAAGAACTGGAGTATTACCCTGGAGAAAAGGTTGTCATTCGTGGCGTGACATATTACGAAGGTACAATACCCCTCTTTTATTGGCCCTATCTGGTCATTCCTTTGGATGTTGACGAAGGGCAGAACTTCTTCACACTCCCCATCTTTGGTTACAGTGAAGAAGAAGGTTATTACATGAAAAACACCTTCAATTACTACTTTAGCTCCAAAGCGCATGGAAATCTCTACCTGGACTTCTTTACACACTTGGGCGTGGGGGTTGGGGCCCGGCACTTCTATGATCTGGGCGGACTGGGGAAGGGTTCCTTCTACCTTTATGGAGTACCAACGAGCGAATCAACGGTTCTTAAAACCGCTCTGAAGCACAATTGGAACAAGGGTAACTGGGATTTCAAGACGGACACCAGCTATGAGAACTGGTGGGCCAAACACCAGCTTCAGACGTCGAACCGTTTGACGATGAGTCTGGAAAAGATCAACGCAGAAACCTGGTTCGATTACAAAGAGAATCCTATGGCTGCAACCACTAAGCAACAGGAGATCGGCATCAAATGGGCGCAGAATCTCACGGACAAGTGGCGCCTCAATCTGCAAGGTAGTCTAAACGAACGAAAGACGACGGTGAAAGAAGTACGTCTGGTTGACTACCTGGCCGAAACTGTCTACCGACAAGGTAAACACACCTTTACTTTGGCTGCGCAACAGCAATACAACCCCGACTTGCTTGAGGACGAGGCTCCTCCCTGGAGAAGTGTTCAGCGCATTCCGGAGTTCAAGTGGGATGTAAGTGATCTGGGTGCGCAAAACCTTCCTCTCCGTTCCCAGGTCATTTTGGGTCACTATGGTGAGAGGCCTTCAACCGTAACCATGAACAGGGCCTTTGGGCAGCTTACTTTGGGTCAGCGGTCCTGGCGACCCACCACAGGCACGACATTTAGTTATCAAGGGCACTTAGCCGCGGCTGTATATGGCGATCTGCAGAGGCAGACCTGGCTCTATGGGCGGCTAGGCCTAACGCAAAAGCTCACAGACAATTGGCAGTTCACAACGACCTATAGCCGCCGAGACGTGTGGGGAAGCACGCCGTTCCGTTTTGACCGTCAAAATCCTCTCCAAAGCTTTGACTTTGGTCTCAACTACTCCACGACTCCCCTGCGTTTTACCGCTCGAACCAGCTATAATGTGCTGACCGAGCAGTTTGGATCGTTGACACTGCAAACAAACTGGCGCCCAAACGCTTCGTGGTATGTCAGTGGGTATGCCACTTATGATTTGAACAACCAGAGTCTGACGCGAGTTGTTCCCATGGTCGAGTACAAGAAGGACAAGCTAGAACTAGGGCTCGGGATGCGCTACCAGCCGGCTAACCAGGTATTGGAGCGGTTCGATGCCCGCATTGCCCTGCCTATAGGAAAGACCTGGCTGGTGAGTTACGACAGTATCTATGAGCCTCCCAAGCAAGCATTTACGAAGGGGACTGTCACAATTTCCAAGGACCTGCATTGTCGTGAGCTCAGTGTGTCCTATGACCATGTTCAAAAGAGAGTGGCGCTGCAGTTTACGATCAACGCCTTTCCAACTCTACCCATTGGTTGGGATTCGGAAGGTGGCCTCAGCCTCTTTGACTTTGAAGAAGTAGCCGACATTGTTGGCGTTAAGGAGTGAGCGAGGTGAGATCTATGGCGAAAATAATCATCATCGCCCTAGTGGTATTGGCTATAGCAGTCTACCTCATCTTCCATTTCTTCGCGGAACCTCCACCGCCACCGGTGAGTGTACCACCGAGCGTGCAACTGCTTGAGTCAAGGCTTGTCGGACGCAAGGACGGAGCGCGACAGTGGGAGATATGGGCACAATCGGTGTTGCAGGCAGGGGAATCTGTCACCCTCAATGATATGGATGAGATTATCATGTTCCAGGATGATGAGCCCTACTTGTTCATTGATGCTCAAAGGGCAGTTTGGGAAAGGAAACCGGACATTCTGTACCTGCATGACGCAGTTGTTCGAGACGAAGATGAGACGTTTTATCTGGAAAGTGATCTCTTGATCTGGGCGGGGTCCGAAGAGACTCTGGCATCTCCTGAATCGGTCTTCATCCGTTGGCAGGGTCTTGAAATCGACGCAGCAGAGATGCTTTTGAAAGCACAGGAGAACTTGCTTTACCTCAAAGACGATGTGCGCATTCGCGATGGCTCTATGCTGTGGAGAGTAGAGAGTGCGGTTTATGACTTGGATCAAGAAAGTATGGAATTTTTCGGAAGTTTGGTTCTAGAAGGGGAGGTCGGTGAAAGTGAATAGAAAAATAGTCACTCTGATGGTGGTTGTGGCCCTATTGGTGACATCTGGACGCTTTGCTTTGGCGCAAAGTCAGGTTGGCACCTTGGAGATTACTGGAGTCCCAACAGACGTCGCAGCAGGCCGGTACGATCGTGAGGCAGGAGTGTTTTCTGCCGATGTGCGGGAGATCGACGGAGCCTCGATTACTGTAAAACTTGAAGACGTGGAGATTACCGGAAAGACCATGGAATGGCGCACCGATGACAACTATCTATTCTTCACTGTGGATGCCAGACTAACGCAAGATGACTTTGAACTTACAGCTGACCAAGTGGAGTATTTCGGTGAAGATAAAAACTTGAAGGCTGAGGGCCGTGTGGTTGTTACCACCGAGGATGCAACCGTGTACGCGGATCATCTCGATTACGACGAAGAGACCGATGAGGCTCTCTTTACTGGAAATGTGCGAGTTGTTTTCTCTGACGGTGTCTTGGAGGGTGAACGATTCTTGATGCTCCTGGAAAAAAGTGAACTACAGTTCTTTGGTTCTTTTCAGGGTGAGTTCACAGATGAAGAAAATGGCGAACAGTAATAAATGACAATATTAACGGGCTTTACCACTTAAACCCCAGCTAGAGGCATGTTATAATGAAACCGCTAGACGAGGAGGCAGGGTAATGCTCGTTTTTTTTCGAGACGGTTTTTATAAAGACCTCATAATCTTACTGGTATTGACCGTAATCATAGGTGCCGTTTTCGCTCAGGGCGTTGCCTGGGCCATTGACACCTATTTTGGTGATACCCTCGATGGTATGATCGGAGAATACGGTGAATACGACGTGATCTTGCATATTCGTGAAGAAGCGAAGGAAACGGCCTTAAGAGAACTCGAACGCATTGGTGAGCAGTCGTTTCCGGGGTATAAACTTAATCAAACGCTCACCATTGCCGGACAAGCCAACTTCTTTTTTGGGTTTCCAGAAACACATCGCACTAAGGAGGTTCTAGAGGGAATAACCTCCTACTTTGGCGCGGTTCCAGGTATAAACGGGTATACTTTAATGGTAGAACCAAGTGTCCTGATTCGTGGAGTTCATCCTGCCGTAAGAGAGGACTTGATGGAGCAAATCGAAGCGCTAAGCGGCGTCCGATTTGTCGTTAAAGACGGGGTTAACCTGGTTGTTGTACTTGCAGAAGAAGATGGAAGTGCCGACATAACCCGAAAAGTAGAAGACATCTTACAGAAATACCAGATCCTCGAACTGCGCTTTCCCATGGGTTTTGAAGTTGACACCCAAGAGGTGGGCGAGCAGGCTCTGGCCATTTTGCATTCCCACAGTTCTCCAGGACAAAGCGAGTACAAGAACGTTACGTCCGCGCAATACGGAGAGGATTTGGATGCGTTCCTAAAGGCCCTGGTGGAAATGCGTGACTTCTTGGGCAGCTACGCCTCACAGGTGCGTCTGGTTCCAGATCCTCAGGTAAATCTTGGGGTTGGTGAACTCATTATCTTAGAGGATGATTTACTCATTGAAGTCACGGGTATCTATGGGGACCATGTTGAAGGAATGATTGTGGAAGGATCACCTGTGCAATCCATGGATACCATTGTACAAGCGGGTTACCGCTACCTGGGTCCTGGGGAACGAGGAGAGTTCGTGGCTGATGTAGAGATCGAAAATGAGCGCTATCGCTTAGCGTACGCTGTGGATGAGAGCCTCCGCTTGCTGGCTGAACTTGAAGAACTGTCGGTACAAGCCAGTACGGCTGTGAATAATGCTGAAGGGGTCTTGACAACATTCCAAGAGGCCCTGATGCAATTGGAAGTCTTGCAGGTACAAATGCGTCAGCTCAACGAAGGCATCACAAACGGAGATGCCAAGTCTTCTGGGGAGCAGTTCTTGGTCACCCTACTCCTTAATGGGCTCTTCCAGACGCTGGCTCAAGGCGTGATCCATACGGGAGAAGAGTCCTTGGATTCGTTGCAGAACCTGGACATTGAGGAGATGCGGGAGAGTCTTGCGGGCATCAGCGCACAAATCAGCAATGTGCAGGAGATTGATGTTGCGGCCATTATGGAGCAAATCGGATTTGTACGAGACACGCTCCCAAATCTCAATGACGCTGAAATAGGCCAGTCGATCCGTCTAATAAACACGTATTTGGGAGGACAAGTGATTCCCGGCGAGCGGGTACAGTTGCTCATTGAAGGGCAACATGTCGACGAAAAGGCCCTGGAAAGTCTCTTTCGAGAGGAGTTAGAGAATCCCTATATGCACACGTACTCAACGTCAGTGGGGATGGTAACGCCCGACGCCAGGGGTGAAGTCTTCCGAATCCTAAAAGAAGTTCGTTCCATTGTAGCCGGGATGCTGTCGATCATTTTCACCATGATTGTGCTGGTGTTGGACCATGCTACGGTCTTTAGCACACTAAAGTTTCTTCGCGCCAATGATCGACCAAACAAGAGGCGCTGGGCACGCTTGTTCAATCCTCTCCTTGTGCTCGGCGGTGTTCTGGGAAGTTTGATCTTGACGAGTGTTTACTATCTGTCGCGATCCCAGATCCCCTTTGTGAGCCTTCCGTTTGTGGTGTTCTTGGGTTTTGCCCTTGGCGGACTCATTGTTGTCTTTGCTGAACGCTTTAGCCCCGTGCACAGTATGGAACTTATGGCCGGTCAGTCTTTGGGTCTATCGAATGTTCAAATCATGCGGGAAATCGTGATTCCTCCGAGCCGGCCCGGATTGCTTAATCTATTGAATCGTTTCAGACAGCAGTTCTAAAGGGGAATAGAAAATGCTCGAAATTAGGGACTTGCGCAAGTCGTATGGAAAATTAGTAGCCCTAGACGGGGTAGACTTGACGGTCAGCAGGGGAGAGACTGTTGTCATTATGGGTCCTTCGGGCTGCGGAAAGTCAACGCTTATTCGCTGTGTCAATCGTCTGACAGAACCCGATTCTGGTACTATACTCGTTAAAGGTCAAGATATCATGGCCCTGGACAGTGGGGAACTCCAGGAATTTCGACGCAATGTGGGCTTCGTTTTTCAACAGTTTAACCTGATAGGCCGTTTGACCGTGTTGGAAAATGTGATGTTTCACCTGGTCCTAGGAGGTATGGATCTGGAGGAAGCCCGCTCGAGGGGGCGCGTTGTCCTTGATAAGGTAGGTCTCAAGGGAGCCGAGCAACGGCGTCCTCATGAGCTCAGCGGAGGGCAGCAGCAACGAGTGGGAATTGCCAGGGCTCTTGTAACCAATCCCGAAATCATGTTGTGGGACGAACCCACAGCCTCCCTTGATCCAATCTTGGTCAGCGAGGTACTGGAAGTTATGGAGGAGTTGGTGAGAACGACGGCAACGACGATGCTCATCGTAACGCATGAAGTCTCCTTTGCCCTCCGAGTGGCGGAACGTATCGTCTTTATGGACAAGGGTCAGGTCGTGGAAGAAGGGGTGCCGAAGGAGATCTTCGCTGATCCCCAATCGGAGATTGCCCGACTCTACAAAAGACTCTTAGTCACATAAATTGGTGTTTGGTGTGCTAAAGGAGGAAATGGAGAAACCGTGCCGAAAACTGTAGTAGCGGAAGTAGGGCTTTTTGGCAGAAGGAGTGAGGTCATGCTCTCCATTGATGAGATTCAGGCACTATTACCCCACCGGTATCCGTTCTTGATGGTCGACCGGGTTTTGGAGCGGGAAGTGGGACGAAGAGTTGTGGCGATCAAGAATGTCACAATCAATGAACCCTTTTTCCAAGGTCATTATCCACAGACGCCGGTGATGCCAGGGGTCATGATCGTAGAGGCCATGGCTCAAGTCGGAGGTTTGGCAGCGGAAGTTGAGCCTGAAGGAAACACCCTTCCTCTGTTTGCTGCTATTGAAAAAGTCAGGTTTCGTGAAGTTGTCAAACCTGGAGACCAGTTGGTTATTACCGCGACCGTGCAAGCTGCACGGGCTGGTGTAGTTAAGATCGCAGCGGAAGCTCGCGTTGATGATAAGGTTGTTGCGGAGGGAAACTTGACGTTTGCTCTAGTACCCAGGGAGGACGACTAGGCTATGAACAGAATCATGCTGCTTGGTGGAGATAACACAAGTGATCGGTTTGGATCGGCTTTGGCCAGTAAGGTGCTGGAAAAATGCCCCCAAGCCACAATTTTTGGAGTAGGTGGTCCCTTGATGAATGACGCCGGGGTTCGCCTGCTTTATGACATTTCGGAACAGGTTAGTCTTGGGATCTTCCAGTCCATGCGAAGCTCCCCTGTCGTCAAGCGTATGATGAAGTTGGTAGTAGATGCGATGGATAGAGAGGAACCGTCTTTAGTCCTCCAAATTGGTTTGCCGCTCTTTGGCTACAAGCTTTTGGAGGTAGCAAAAGCAAAGGGCATTCCCGTATTGTACTATTACACACCGCTCAGCCGTGGGTTAGGTAATGTTAGGGCTAGTCATTTCCCTACAATTGTGAATAAAGTGGCAAGTATCAGTCGCTTTGAGACGGCACAATGTGAAAAGGCCGGTATTGATTGTGAGTTTGTGGGACATCCCCTGATGGATCTCACCGACTTTTCTCTGACGCCCGCCGCAGCTAGGGAGAAGCTTGGCATTGACACGGAGCGTAAAAAGATTATTGCGGTCTTGCCAGGTGCCCGTGCGGTGGAAGTAAAGAGTGGGCTTCCCTGTGTGCTCAAGGCCCTTAGCACAATGGCGCAGAAGCACGATGATATTGAGATTATTGTATCCGTTGCCTCGACGATACGCAGTACGCTGGTAGAGGAGATCGTCAAGAAGTGCCAGGCTGGCGCAGTACGATTAGAGAGAGACACCTATCGCGTCTTGCGCGCGGCGGATGTGGCGGTTACATCCATTGGCACAGGTTCTTTGGAGGCTTCTCTCTTGGGTATACCATCGGTTGCGGTCTATCGAGTTCCCCATAGCACATATTTCTTTGATAAACTTGCTGATCGTAAGCCCCATATGACAATAACGAACAACATCTTGCGAAAGAGTGTTATACCAGAGTTTATTCAGAAAGGCTTTGACCACAGCAAGATGGCAGAGACGGTGGAACGGTTGCTCTACGACGAGGACGCACGGCAGGCGATGCTGGCTGAGTTCTCCAACTTGGAATACGAACTGGGCGAACCCGGTTCTGTGGACCGAGCTGCCGATTTGGTGGTAAAGATGGCTAGGTGTGATGACGATGGATCAACTAGTGGCTAGACAGCTTGTGAAGACCTATGGCAAACGCACGGTGGTGCAAAATGTTGATTTTGAAGCTCGTCGTGGTGAGATTATAGGTCTCTTAGGGCCAAATGGTGCCGGAAAGACAACAACATTCGGCTTGATTGTGGGCCTTGGAAAAGCAGATAGTGGCAGCATTTTCCTTGATGGTCGAGACATTACAAACGTACCGATGTACAAACGCACCCGTTTAGGTTTGGGCTATTTGCCCCAGGAACCATCGGTTTTCCGTAAGCTGACAGTAGAAGAGAATTTGCGGGGAGTTCTGCAATTGCGCAGAGAGTTGTCTAGGGAGGACAGGGAAGCCCGTCTAGCGAACCTGATTGACGAGTTCAACTTAGGTGAAGTGCGGTATCAAAACGGTCACCAACTTTCAGGAGGAGAGCGTCGCCGCACCGAAATTGCTAGAGCGTTGGCCCTGGATCCCGCATTTTTGTTTTTGGATGAGCCCTTTGCGGGAGTGGATCCTATTGCGGTGGGGGAGATTCAGAGTATTGTCGCTCGTTTGCGTTCGAAGAACTTAGGCATCATTATTACGGATCATAATGTTCGGGAAACACTACGCATTACCGACCGCGCTTATATCATGCATTTAGGTAAGGTTCTGGTTTCAGGCTCGACGGAAGAACTCGCCCAAAATGCACTGGCCCGACAGTACTATCTTGGGGAGAACTTTTCTCTTTAACGAAAGAAGGTGGGCAGACCATGTATGGCGTAGTCCTGATCTTTACCCTGGTTATTGTAGGTGGGGCGATCGCATATATTGGTGATCGCTTGGGTATGCACGTCGGTCGTAAGAAGCTGACGCTTTTTGGTCTGCGCCCTAAACATACAAGTATATTGGTGACGATTGTCACCGGTGTCCTGATTTCAGCCGCGTCCATTGGAGTCTTGTCTATTGCTTCGCAAGATGTACGTACGGCTCTTTTTAATATGAAGGCGATCCAAGATGAACTGCGTGGGTTGCAGCGAGATTATGTGCTGATGCGAGGACAGAGAGACACAGCTCAAGAAGAGCTCAGACAGGCCGAAGCGAGTTATAAGCAGATCCTACTTGACTTGGCGGACGCTGAGGCCAGTGTTGTGGCCCTTAGGGAACAAGCGAAAGCCTTGGAAAATGAAGTAGTGGAACTCGAAGCGGCTGCCAGCCAACTTCTTGAACGTTATGACGTCGTTGAAACAGCCTTTGGGCAGATGAGAACGGCGGATATTGCCTTTAACGCCAGCGAAGTGATTTTGACGACGGTAGTGAGCAAAGGGCAGGGACGTGAGGAGGTTCGTGCTCATCTCGAACGCTTTATGCAGGAAGTTGATGCTGAAGCCTATAGACGCAGTGCCAGAGCTACGGAATCTGATGAGTATCGGGCGATTTTTCTTCAAGCCGGTGTGTTGGATTTTGTGGTTGAAGATGTGCTCCTAGCCTCAAGCGATGTCATTGTTCGAGCGGTCAGTCAAGGAAACAGCATTCCTGGCGTACCCGTATTAGTTTACTTGGAGAGTTACCCTGATCAGATGGTGTTTTCTCAAGATACGGTTTTGGCATCGAGCTTGTGGGACCCCACCGGCGGGGTTGACATCGATCTCGTAGTTTTGCAGGTCCTCTATGAAGCTAACGGAGCCGCTTTGAATGCAGGTATGGCTATGAGTAGAGAACGAAGTGGAGCTGTTTTGCTTCCCGGTGATGACTTCCGGAACGCGATTATTGCGTCGCGGGAGATCACAGAGCCTGTAGAAGTGCGCCTCGTCGTTGCTAAGGATACCTGGCGTTCCCAAACACCGGTCGAACTGTATCTGGATCTTGTTCCACGGAATTCCAGGTAATGCCAAAGGCCCCTTAGCAGGAATTTTTCACTGGATATGGAATTTTTGTATCGCAATCATCCTTGTTCTGTGCTAAACTATACTAAGGAAGGGCTATCCTTCCGAAGAAAAATCTACTAATAGTGCCATTTCTAGGCAGGAATTGGCATATTGGTGGAGAATGATCCTTTAATAGGTATCATTTTCAGTATCTTACAAGTTAAGACGGTCAGAAAGGAGGTGCCCGCGGTTTCCGTTGACTGAAGATACTGAGGGGTGAACGCACTCTTGTTATGCTTGAAGCTGAGGGAACAAGGAGACTCAACCCAGAGCTGGCAAGGGAGTTTTCATCAACATACACTTGAAAGATGAAAAACCAACCTAAACCAAGGGGGAAAATGAACATGAAAAAGAGACTTGCTTTAGTACTAGTCCTCGTATTGATGGCTAGTGCAGCAACCACAGCATTCGCCAGCCCATTTGCAGATGTTCCTGCAGATCACTGGGCCTATGATTCCGTAGCAGAATTGGCAGCTGCTGGTCTAATCGAAGGATATCCTGATGGAACGTATGGCGGAGCAAGAATGATGACTCGTTACGAAGCTGCTATGGTATTTGCCAGAGCATTGAATCGTCTCGAGAGTCAAATTGCTAACAACAACCTACTTCCAGAGCTTGACAAGATTAAGGCTGAACTCATGGCTGAAATCGAAGCTCAAATGGCTGCTGCTGGCAAACCAGTAGTAGAAACAAGAGTGGTTGAGACTGTTCTTGATGAAGAAACACCTGCTCGCGTTCGTGCCAACGAAATCGCTATCGATGCACTCGAAGGCGACATGGCTTATCTCGAAGCCAGAATGCTCGGTTTGATTGATGGCATTCGCTATGACATGAACAGAATCGAAGAGCAAGGAGTTGCTGGTGTAGAGCAACCTTCCATGGATGAAATTGAAGCTTTGATTGCTGCCAGAGTCCAAGAGAGCCTTTTGGATGTAGCTAGCGGCGTTAAAGAAACCACCATCGTGGAGAGAGTTGTTTCCACCACTCCAGAACTCACCAGAGCCGATGTTGAACTCATCGCTGAAGCTCTCATCCGCAAACAAGTTCAAGAACTTGATCGCCAAGTTCAAGAGAACAGAGACCTCATCGTTGGCCTAGTTGAATGGGTAGATGAGATCGACACAGATGTAGCAACATTGAAAGATGACGTAGCAGGCTTGAAGTCTACTGTTGCAGAACTTGATAAGCAACCAAGAGTTTCCGGAAGCCTGAGCCTGAGTG
>DUQE01000154.1 GCA_012837925.1 Bacillota bacterium | reverse complement strand
ATAATCTGCGTAATACCCAGGTCATCCCAAGCTGGACTCAAAGTGAAGTTCACCTCAACCGAGTCACCCACACTCAGTTTAGCCAAGAGCTCCCTTTGGACCCCATGGGCCGACAATACAAGCCCATCTGGCGGAATCGTGCTATTTCCGGTTTCTATCGAGGCCACCTTGCCGTCAACCACGACGACCTCATATCCAAAGGAGTTTGTGTTGGTCTTTGTTCCGTGGTGCCTTGTGTAGACGATGAGTTCATCCTGCAAGCGTGGACGATTCAGACCATGCACGCTCGCGAGTAGCGATCCATCTTCTAGGAGGATTTCACCATGAAAGTCGACCTGATCCATGACAGCCATGCGATGCCCCAGACCGAGGGCGGTCCGATTAGCGTAAGGCTCACTCATCAACTCACCATCAATCATGAAAACACCTAGAGGTCTTCCTGTAGAAGCGAAGAACGCCCCATTCACAGCTGCTATGGCACCCGTTCTGTCCGCAATGGCACTAACCCGTTCCGAACCAAAGATTCGGTTCTGTGCCAGAGCTAGTTTGACATCAAACCCGTACCACAGATCGATCTCCAGGTAGTTAACTACGTTAGGACCGTAAGAATCGGCTCTTCTTTGATGCCCGTAGACGACGCCAGGTTCTACCATCCGTCTGGTCGTGTTAGCAAATGTCTTAGGAATCTCTAGTCGAAAGGAAACCTCATCCTCTATGATAGCACCCTGGGGAATCTGGTAGTTAAAGTCCAGAACCAGTCGCGATCCCTGGATCCCCTCAGAATAGCGGATGTCTTTGAGAGCCACATCACTGCCTGATTGCAGAGAGCTTACGTCCGCTATAGGGAGGTTTGAGTCAATAATGACCTTCATGGGGCTTGTGGTATAACTCACTCGGAACTCTTGCCCCGGCTGCCTGGGTAAATCCAGCACAATGCTCTCCGGGAGAAGTGAAAATGTCTGTGCCGAAGCGGTGGGCATGAGAATCAGTAGTGCAAAAAGGAAAACGATGACGGTTTGATTCCGCTTCAACAGCACGCATATACCCCCTTTATCATCCTAACCAATTCGTGATAAGGAGGTGTTTTCCTGCACAAAAATAAACTCCACAAGGCGCTTCTTGTGGAGTACAAAGTCTCTAGTCGTCATCAGGAACATAACGAGACATCTGGTCATAAATCATCTTGGCTAACCCAACACTCTGGCTCTGTGAAAAAGTAGTGGCCATCTCCTGATCCAGCATGGATTGGAAAATCTTCTCCGCCTTGCGATCACCAAGGAGGTCTGTCTCGGGCACAGTGCGCCGCATCTGTTCCAAAAGTTGATAGAGGAAAATTGCTTCAAATTGCTCGGCAGCAGCCTGTAAATCCTTCTGTGACGACGACTTGCGTTTTGAAAGATCGTCGGCTTTACTGGCTACCAAATCACTCGGACTCCAATTCACACGCACCGGTTACCCTCCCCTAGATGATAATCAGATCTCCAAACAAAGCTCCAGCCGCCTTTACAGCCTGCAAGATCGCTATAATGTCTCGCGGCGTCGCTCCTACAGCATTAAGGGCATCCACCAAATCTTGTACATTTGGTGTTCCCCCCAAAACAGTTGTCTGGCTATACTCCTGCTGTGTCTCATCCGTTAGTTCTCTGCTATCTGCCAAATCTCCTCCAAGGCCTCCACTTTGTTGGATCTGCACCTTGAGGTTTCCATGGGAGACTGCAATAGAAGCAATACGCACTTGGGATCCCATAACCACCGTGCCGGTCCGTTCGTTGATTACAACTCTAGCGTTGGCATCGGGCCGAATAGGCAACTCTTCGAGTTCCGCGATAAAACCAATGACATTACTTGTATATTCGACTGGAATTCGAATCTCCACCGTTCCTTGGTCCCGCGCCCGAGCTAGATCCTGCTGGTACACTTCATTGACGACTTGTACCAGGCGGCTGGCCGTGGTGAAGTCTGGTTGCAGTAAGACCATGGAGACAAAACCGTTGGCCCCAAAATCAGCGACTTCGAGTTCGCGCTCTACAATGGCTCCACCTGGAACCGTTCCCACAGTTGTGTGGTTCGTCTGGCCTCCAGCACCACCGCGGACAACAAAACCACCGATGGATACCGGTCCCTGTGCAACAGCAAAGACCTGACCATTGGCAGCCTGTAAAGGCGTCTGAAGGAGGAAACCACCTTGGAGACTCTTTGCATCACCTATCGAAGAAACCGTGACATCGAGTCGATCACCGGTTCGTAGGGACGTGGGTAAGTCCGCTGTCACCATGACAGCAGCAATGTTTCTCAACCGGAGATCATTGGCCGAAACTGTGATCCCAAATCCTTCAAGCATGTTGGCGATCATTTGGATGTTTGCCCGTGAACCTGAACCGTCACCGGTTCCCTGTAACCCAACAATGAGTCCCAAACCGTAGATTTGGTTATCCCGGTCGCCTTGTACCCGGGCAATATCCTTTACACGCACAATGGGTGTGTCGTAGCGCAGAGGCTCTATCACCTGGGCGCTCACTAGACTCCCACCAAGGAGGATAAGTACCAGAACTAGGGTCGTAATTCTCTTGAACATAAGATCCTCCCTCTCAATCTAGAACAACCAATTAAACAAACGGGTAATGATCCCAGGATTGTTCTTATCTGCCACAACACCGCTACCCAAAAAAGCGATCTCTGCATCGGCTACAAATGTTGATAAAACGGTGTTATCCGGTGCAACGTCTCGAACCCGGATAAGCCCTGTAATCACGATCTCCTGTTCTTCACCATTGATCATGATCTTTTGACGGCCTTCAATCCGCATCGTTTCGTTAGGATACACCTCCACCACCCTTGTGGTGACATTAGCCGTGAGGCTTCCACCCCTTGTTGTCGTCCCGTCAGAGGAGAACGAATCGCCTCCACCGACCTTCAAGAGAGGAATCAAGTCTGCAAGGACTCCCATCCCCGGGCCAACCGATACTTCAGAGTCTTTACCCGTCGATGTTGATGCATTTTGCCTGGCCGTAGCACGTTCTACAATGATCACAGTAACCAGATCACCTGGTCTCTTTGCCTTGCGATCCTCAAACATCGACGCCTTATCTGTAGGGTACAAGGACTGTGCTAACGCTACGCCAGTCATAGCAAAGACCGTGATAATCATGACAACTGTGCACAAAAGCTTCTTACTTCTCATGGAGTACCTGACCCCCTCATATTCACCTGAACCGTCTGCGCATCGATAATCTCAGCAGACACTATCTGCCTGGAAAGAGTGTTTTCAACGGAAATCACGTCTCCCAAGCCACCGGCCTCCCGGGCTATACCTGGAGCGGTCACGACCATGGTTGCTGTCCTGACAAGAATGGTGACCTGGGTTCCCCTTTCAACGAGGGGAACGACCTCAACATTGAGCGTGGTCAATGGACTTCCCTTGATCACATGACGGCTGGTGCGCATTCCCACAAAATCGTCCATGCTTCGCAAATCAGGCTGCCCGCTCCGAAACTCCTGATGTTCTAAGGCCAGATCCTCGTAGGCAATAACGTGGCCTCGCGGTAGATCGGTTGCGGCCACCACCACTTCATAAACGGGAAATCCCGTTTCGGCCTTATTCACAGGCGTTGCGGTATGCACAGGTGCAACACCGAATATTTGAACACTTGAGGCTCCCTGGAACTCGATCTTCTTCAGATCAACGCCACCTTGGCGCAGACGCACCTCAATTTGAGCCTTTGTCAAACGCCTAGAACTACCACTAATGGGAGCTGCTCCTGCATTGATGGCTGCGACTTGGCTCGCTAGCTCCTCTGGACCAGTAATCTCGGCGATATTGCCCAAGAGAAGCTCAGGACCCTGCACGTTGACGCTTTCAGGCAATAGCACAATCACCCGCTCATCCTCAGCACTGCAGACCATTGGGCTACAAAGAACCAAGGTGCCTAGAAGCATCAGTACAAGTATCCGCAAAATCCTACCCCACTTCATTATCGATTACCTGCGGAGGTTATTTGCGGTCTGCAGCATGTCGTCGGAAGCTTGAATGGCTTTCGAGTTACTTTCATAGGCCCTTTGGGCTACGATCATGTTCACCATTTCCTCTACAACCTGGACGTTGGACATCTCTAAGAAGTTTTGGCTGAGCATGCCAAAACCATCGAGTCCAGGAGTCCCCAGCATGGGTTCACCACTCGCTGCTGTTGCTGTATAGAGGTTACGACCTTCGCTCTTCAGTCCGGCCGAGTTCACAAAACGCACAATCTGCAGTTCGCCTATTGTCTCTGGTTCACTGTCACCAGGACGCATAATCGTGACGGTACCATCGGAGCCAATGCTCAACTCTAAGGAATCCGCCGGAATCACAATCTCAGGTTCAATGGGGAAACCATCGGATGTTGTCAAACGTCCATCGGCGTCAAGCTTAAATGCTCCGTCTCTGGTGTAACGAACGCCTCCATCCGGAAGCAGTACTTGGAAGAACCCGTCACCTTCAATCACTACATCTAAAGGATTGTCGGTCTGTTGATACATGCCCTGTGAAAAGATCCTCTGCGTAGCTACAGGTCTGACACCATGACCAATTTGGATACCTGTTGGGACTTGAGCTCCCGCCGTGGAAGGAGTGCCTGCATACTTCACTGTTTGATATAAGAGGTCCTGAAAATCCACTCGACTCTTCTTAAATCCGGTGGTGTTCACATTAGACAGGTTGTTCGAAATCGTGTCGATCTTGGTTTGCTGGGCCGTCATCCCCGAGGCGGCGGTCCATAAAGAACGCATCATAGCAAAAAACCCTCCTTGTATGTTTAGATTTAAACATAGCGCAAGAAAGGGGTTACGAAACCATCGCAGTCGATTGAATGGTTTCCGGCTTCTGTTTCCAGTCCAGCCTACGCCCCTTAAAGCTATTAAACTTCGTTGATAATCTTACCTAGTGTCTCGTCAAAAGCTTGTACAACTTTTTGGTTCGCCTCGTAAGTCCGTTGAATATTAATCAGATTTACCATCTCTCGAACCACATTCACGTTCGCCATCTCAATGGTTCCCGGTGCCAGTGTGGCTTCATATCGAAACGGGTCTCCCGCCTCAGGTGAAGCTTCATAGAGATTCGCACCATGTCTCACCAGACCACCTCTATCGTTAAACTCTACAATCAAGAGCCTGTCCACCAGTTGCCCATCTACGGTAACCTCTCCTCGTTCGTTGAGGAGGACTTCACCCTCGCCCACATAGATCGAACCTCGTTCACCACGGACAAGATTGCCATCGAGCGTAGCCAAAAGACCACTTGGGTTCACGGTGAATCGGCCATCTCTCGTGTATCTTGTTCCTTCGGCTGTGTTGATGGCAAAGAATCCCGGTCCTACCAAGGCCACATCGAGAGGATTGTGAGTGACTCGTAACGCACCTGGCGAGAACGAAGAGCGACTACCGTCCACAAATGCTCCTGTGCCTAACACCCCGAGCGTTTGTCCTGTACCCTGGTACACTTTGCGTATCGGGTTTTCAGGAAGCGCATAAATGTGAGCAGTCTGCCTCTGGAATCCTGCGGTATCAACGTTTGCAAGATTGTTACTGGATACGTCCATACGGAGAGATTCTACCAACATACCTGATGTTGCTGTATATATACCTCTAAGTATAAAATCACCTCCCTTATCCTATATCACAGTTCCCTTGCCACCATTATCGGCAAGGGAACGGAGAAACTTTAGGTTTTTTAACGTCCTTTCGTATAACTCGCCACAAAGGGAGTCCTGGACATGCTTTCGATGGAATCCAAAATCTGTCCGGTTCCGCGGACTACACAGCTTAAGGGATCCTCGGCCAACGTCACCGGTACACCGGTGCGCTCCTGAATCAGACGCGCCATACCGTCAAGAAGTGCTCCTCCTCCGGTTAGGGACATACCTTTATTCATAATGTCAGCAGCGAGCTCAGGAGGTGTCACTTCTAAGACACCACGAATAGCATCAACAATACTGTGAATAGGCTCTTCT
>DUQE01000153.1 GCA_012837925.1 Bacillota bacterium | reverse complement strand
TGGTCTTTCCGCGTTCGCGCAAGGTGTTGAACAAGTCTGCCAACTCATGTTGTGACTTGGCATCCAAACCGGTAGAGGGCTCATCAAGAAGAATGAGTTCTGCTTCTTGTACCAGTGCCCGTGCCAAGAATACCCTTTGCCGCTGCCCGCCGCTCAACGAACCTATTTGAGTGTGCTTGTGTTTTTCGAGACCAAAAAACGCTAGAGCTTCATAGCAGGAGGCATAGTCCTCCTTAGAATATCTGCCCCAGATTCCTTGTCTCACCAATCGTCCCTGCAGCACAACATCCAAAACCGTGATGGGAAAAGACCAATCGACTTCTTCTTGCTGGGGCAAGTAGGCCACTTGTTTACGACCGATTTCCGGCTTTTGTCCCAGTAGCTCCATCGTCTCAAACTCAAAAGGCTGTAACAATCCCACAGCAGCCTTGAGCAACGTCGACTTGCCTCCTCCGTTTGGTCCAATAATCGCGGCCAACGTTCCCCTCGGTACCTGCCACGATACACTACGGAGAACGGTGTTTTCTGGGTATCCGGCTGTGAGTTTTCGAATATTAATCGCCAACTCGGCGCGCGCATTTACCATTATTCTAGGGCCTCCACTAATGTTCGAGTGTTGTATCGCATCAATTCCACATAGCTGGTAACGTCTGCACTCAAGCTGTCACTGTAAAGGGTATACACTTTTCCCCCCACCTCTTGGGCCAGTGCGTTCATGTAGCGCGTGCCACCGGAGAGCTGTGGTTCCGTAAAAAGGGCTCGTGTGTTCATGCGTTTTAAAAGATCCACGAGGCGAGCCAAGTCTCTTGGGGAAGGCTCCGCCTCAGGGTTTTCCACAAGAAACTCCGCTACGTCAAACCCATACCGTTCAGCCAAATAACTAAAGGCATTATGGTAGGTAACGATCACTCTGTTTTCCTTCGGAATACGAGCAAGTTCGCTAATCATCCACTCCTCGAGTTCCAGCAAGCCTTGTACATACTCCCGTGAACGCTCTTGAAAGTACAAGGCATCATCTGGCGATAGCAGAGTTAGGGCCTTAGTAATCTGCTCTACATAAGAAATGGCATTAGGCACACTTAACCAGAAATGCGGGTCACCTTCGTGGTGGTGATGGTCGTGGTCATGCTCTAATACCGCAAGGTCTTGTGATGCCAAGACCAGAGGAGTGTCAGTCCGCGCAGCATTCTTCACCAAACCCAGCAGCCAATCATCAAACCCCCCACCATTGGCCACAAGAAGATCGGCCTGCGCCACTATTCTGGCGTCTCGCGGAGTTGGCTCCCAAACATGGGGATCTGCGCCTCGGGCAATCAACGATGTAACCTGGACTCGTTCGCCTCCAACTTGCTGTACAAGATCTTCGAGGATAGAAAAGGTTGTGACGACTTGAAGCTCCCGACCGTAAACGGGTCTTGTCAGGCTCAGTAGCGCAGCCACGATCGTCCATAGTAAAATCTTCTTCATGTTCTAACCCCCTTTTTGAAAAGCTTCCTGTGAGCCCTGGGAACTGTAAAAGCCAAGACGGCCAGGGCAGCAAATGTACCGAGCCGCCCCCCTATCCCCATAAGCACGTCTTGCCCATAATACACCAATACAGAGCAAAACAGACTGACGGTAAGGGTTTCCCACACCTTAGCCAGACGCTCTGTACTGGACATGGTAACATAGGACACCGCCGCGCAAACCAGCGCATACTGGTTGCCATCGGTGAAGATACGTGGCAACGCTAGGGCTGCCAGTAGGGTCAATAAAGATGATACAGCAACTGTAGACAACTGCGTTCTTTGTCGCAAGGTGTGACCAAAAAAGCCCGTTAGTAATCCTAAGACGATCGATAGAATGAGAGTCACTGCAGTCCACCCCCAAAAGCGAGAAGGACAATCAGGACTGCTGTGGCTGCCACAGTTCCAAGCCGGC
Source organism: Bacillota bacterium (assembly GCA_012837925.1). Classification (GTDB taxonomy): domain Bacteria; phylum Bacillota; class Limnochordia; order Darwinibacteriales; family Darwinibacteriaceae; genus UBA5420. The sequence continues at coordinate 20,341 of DUQE01000153.1, read as the reverse complement.
CTCCAACTCCGTTCCAGGTTTCACTGAGCATCTCCCAGAGAATCCCGCCTGTAAGTCCGGCTAAAACCACCAGGCTCAAGGTGGGAAATCGGAGCGCAGAGCTCATACCGATAAACGTGCCCAGATAGACGACAAGCTGATCTTTTTCTTTCAACACGACGGTCCCTAGGAGCCCTACCACAGCAGATGCCATCAAGGGACCTAGATCCAGGTTGTTGGCAAGTAGAAATGATGCCAAGGCACCAACCAGACAAATCAAAGCAGATCGAAGGGCCTTTTTCCAGTCACCAAGCCTACAACCTTTCGGGGCAAGCACAATGATAAAGGCCAGCAACGCCAAGAGAACAACACTACTTGTTCTCCCAATAAGGTAACCTGCTAATTCTAGAGTTGCCACAACCAAAGGTAACAGGATTAAGGCATGTCGACACATGACACTCACTCCTACCTAGCCGTCCTGCTGCGCAGCACCACACCTTGGGCGCTCAGAACATAATTGTCGAACGAAGCAGGCAGCAAACACGACTGTCCGCAAGCGAGCACCGTCTTTCCCCCACTCCAAGCAACCTCTGCTGGGCCTCCAAAGCATGTAAGAATCTCAAAGCGTTCCTTTTTGCTAATCATACAAGCCTGGGGCCTTTCCAACACGTCCACATGAAAGTGCTGGGCACAACGGGCCAACTGATACTCCCTATCGATTGCGTATGGTGAAAAGTCGATTGTCTCCAAGGCTTGCTCTACATGAAGCTCCCGTGACTGACCCGTTTCATCAAGACGATCCCAGTCATAGATCCGAAAGGTCGTGTCAGAGTTCTGTTGAATTTCTGCCACTACGACACCGGCCCCTAACGCATGGACTAATCCCGCAGAAATCGGATAGACTTCGCCAGGTTTAACCGGTACTTTGTTCAAACAAGCCAGAATCTCTTCTCCCCCCGCCTCCACGGCTTTGGCAAACTGCTGTTTGGTTACACCAGGCTTCAAACCCCAGATGATCCAAGCCCCCGGATCGGCGTAGATAACGTACCACCATTCTGTCTTTCCCCAACGTTCGTTGGTGTGATTTTTGACATAAACGTCATCCGGATGAACCTGAACTGACAGGTCTTGCTGTGCATCAATCAGTTTGACCAGCAAGGGAAACGTATCAACGTCAACAAGGTCACGACCATAGGAACTAACCAACTCGCCAAGATTCTTTCCGGCCAAGGGTCCATCCACTACCACGCTTGTTCCGTTAGAATGGGCAGCCACGTCCCAGCTCTCACCGATTAGGCCAGCAGGCAACTGACGATCGAAGAGTTCTTGGAGTTTCCGGCCACCCCAGATTTTCTCCTTATAGATGGGATAAAACGTCAAAGGGTACAACTGTATTGACATAGGTCTCCTCCTATTTCAGCCTCTTTTGGAGCTGTTCGCGCAGAGCTTCAAATCCTGGTTTGCCCAACAACGCAAACATGTTCTTCTTGTACGCCTCGACGCCGGGTTGATCAAAGGGATTGACCCCTAGGAGATAGCCGCTGATCGCGCAGGCTTTCTCAAAGAAATAGATCAAAGATCCGAAGTAAAAGGCATTCATATTCGGAATTTCCAATACGAGATTGGGAACTCCGCCATCCGTGTGGGCCAAGATCGTGCCCAAAAATGCTTGGCGATTGACATGTCCCAGCGTCTTCCCTGCCAAGTAATTGAGACCATCACCGTCATCGGTGCTCGAAGAGATCACACATTCCTTTCTGGATTCGTTTATCCACATGGTTGTCGCAAAGATATTGCGGCTTCCGTCTTGCATGAACTGCCCCATGGAATGCAGATCTGTCGTGAAGTTTACGCTGGCCGGAAATATCCCCTTCTGGTCTTTCCCTTCACTCTCTCCGTAAAGTTGCTTCCACCATTCGCTCAAGTATTGCAGAGATGGTTCATAGTTCGCAAGGACTTCAATGTTCTTCCCTTTGCGATAAAGGATGTTTCGAAGAGCAGCATATTGGTATGCAGCATTATCTGCTAAGTCGGGCGACTGGTACCAGCCATGCGCTGCCTTGGCACCTCGCATTATTTCGTCGATGTCAATTCCAGCAACAGCCATGGGCAAGAGCCCAACTGGCGTTAAGACAGAGAATCGTCCTCCTACATCACAGGGGATGACGAAGGAAGTATACCCTTGCTCCGTCGCCATCGATTTTAGAGCACCTCTGCTCGCATCAGTCGTTGCATAGATTCTCGACTTCGCGCCTTCCACTCCATACTTCTTCTCGAGGAGTTCTTTAAAGACCCGGAAAGCAATGGCTGGTTCTGTCGTGGTACCCGACTTAGAAATGACATTCACCGAGAAGTCTTGATCCTGCACTAACTCAATGAGATCTTGCAGGTAGACATCGCTTATAGCATGTCCAACGAACAGAACCCTAGGCGTCTTCCGAGTATTTGCATCCAGCATGTTATAAAAACTATGGGTTAGGGCCTCAATAGCAGCTTTGGCACCCAGATAAGACCCACCTATTCCAATCACGATCAAGACATCTGAGGTCTCTTGAATGCGTCGAGCGGCTTCTTTGACCTTGTCCATTTCGTCTTCATTGTACTTAACTGGCAGATCGAGCCATCCCAAGAACTCGCTTCCTGGCCCGCTACGACCATGGAGCTGCTCATGGGCTAAGTTTATACTCGGTGCTAAATACTCTAACTCTGCCTCTGCGACAAAGTCTGCAGCATATTGATAGTTTAGTCTTAACTGCGTCATCTTTGAATCATCTCCTGTAATATGACTGGGACCACTATGATAGAATACGACAGGGTGCGCCCTTTACCTTCCCTCACGACCCCCTTTGTGGTAAACTGAACGTGAGGTGATCCCTATGGAAGATTGTATTGCAGTCATCGGCGCTATGGACGAGGAAATCGCTGCTTTGAGCGAAGGCCTGGATCGGCTACCGCCAAAAGGTTCGTCAGGACTTGATTTACCCATTTTCAAAGGTAGACTTCACGGCCAGACAATTGTTGTCGTGCGTTGCCGCGTGGGCAAAGTACATGCGGCACTTGCCACCCAGTATGTTATCGACCACTTTCATCCAACGTTCATCATCAACAGCGGAGTGGCTGGTGGTATAAGCCCTAACGTACGCATCGGCGACCTGGTTTTGGGAACAAGCTCGGTGCAACACGACTTCGATGTGCGCTACTTTGGCTATACAAGGGGAGCTATTCCAGGTCTAGAATCGAGCATCTTTACGGCAGATCCCCGCCTCCTAGGGTTAACCATGCAGGCTGCTGCAAGCGAACTCTCCAGTGATCGAATTCATCAAGGCTTAATCGTATCGGGAGATCAGTTTATCAGTTCGCAAGAACAGAAACAAGAGATCCTAAACTTCTTCCCTGATGCAATGTGCGCTGAAATGGAAGGCGCCGCGATCGCACAAGTCTCTAGCGCTAACAAAGTACCTCACCTGATCATGCGGTCCATATCCGATCAGGCGGACAACACTGCACCACAAGACTTTGACCAGTTTCTTCTCGATGTTATTCCCGTCCTTAATAGGGTTATTCACAGACTCTTCATTCTGCTCCAGGACTGACTTCACTCTGCTCGCCGTCCCGCCAAGAAATGAAGCGAAGGATTCCGTTGCAGAGGGCGTGGGCCACGTTGGTGCGAAACTGGGGATCACCGAGTTTTCGTAAGTCCGAGGCGTTTGACATGAACCCGACTTCCACCAACAATACAGGGGGTTTAGCTTTAGGAAGCAACAGTGTAGTTCGTGGGAGCGGACGCGGTTCGTTGAGCACTTGAACCTTTTCAAGTTCCTCTAAGACTACTTTAGCATAAATCTCGTCGATGTACTTGTCTTTCATGTAAAAAACAATGGCTCCAGATTCATCCGGGTCCTTGGCAGCATTAGCGTGGACGCTCATGCCCAGTTTGGCCTGGTTCATGAGTTTATAACGTCCAAGCAGGTCTCTGCGATGCCTCGTTCCCTCGGTGACCAAGTGGCTGACGTCACGGTCTGTATCACGGGTCAGACCCACCTTAAGCCCATGCGCTTCTAGGATTTCGGCCATTTGACGAACGATGTCCAGAACATAGTGCTTTTCGTAGATTTCGCCCGCCCCGATAGCTCCAGGATCTATGCCCCCGTGCCCCGGGTCAAGCATGATGTCGTAGATAACATCCTGACTAACGAGGTTGATGGTGTAAACTCCAAGAGGATGTTTGCTTACCACAGCCAACACCACGATCAGGGCAAAGAACAAAAAAACATACCCGAGTAAACGCTTGGGTATCACTAATACGGTCCAACTGGACATTTTTCTCCCCCCTTTCCAACCATGTATATTCAAGAAAGGGTTGACCTAAACCAATGGAGGTGGCTTCATGACCACGATCAAAGTTGAAAGCTTTTCCCTCGACCATACGACAGTACAAGCCCCACATGTAAGGCGGGCGGAGATTTTCGAAACACCGGGCGGAGATGTCATCGCAAAATACGACCTCCGCTTTACGCAACCCAACGAAAACATTATGCCCACCGGTGCGGTTCATGCCCTAGAGCATCTCTTGGCAGGATACCTCCGAGAAGAACTAACGGGCGTCATTGATCTCTCTCCCATGGGTTGTCGGACAGGATTTTACCTCATTCGACTAGGCGAGGCCACGGAGGATGACATCGCCCGAGCGTTGATCCGTGCCCTTGATAAAGTGTTAGAGGCCGAAACCGTCCCTGCCCGAAGCGCGGTTCAATGCGGGAACTACAGGGATCTATCACTTTTCGGAGCCCAAGAGTATGCTAGAGAAGTGCGACAAGGTCTCCAAAGAAAGTACAACTAAAAAAATGTGCCCATAGTTCACTTGAACCATGGGCACATTTGCTCTTTGGTCTTAGTCACCCTTAATCTTTGACCAGGTATCTCTCAAGGCAACCGTGCGATTGAAAACCAACTTTTCTGTTGTTGAATCGGGATCGACACAGAAATAACCCTGTCGCTCAAACTGGAACTTATCTTCTGGCTTGGCGTCCTTGAGGTTGAGTTCAACTCGCGCATCGGTTAGGATTTCCAACGAGTTTGGATTCAAGATATCTTCGATTTCTCCCACGTCAGGATCCTCCGTGGTGAAGAGATGATCATAGATACGTACTTCCGCTGGCAACGAATGCTCCGCGGCCACCCAGTGCAAAGTTGCCTTCACTTTGCGTCCATCAGGCGCGGATCCACCCTTGGTGTCCGGATCATACGTGGCACGGATCTCCACAATGTTACCGTCGTCGTCGTTGATGACATCGGTGCAAGTTATGAAGTAAGCAAAGCGCAACCGTACCTCGCGACCAGGGGCCAGTCGGAAGAACTTCTTTGGAGGATCGATCATGAAGTCCTCCTGCTCGATGTAAATCTCTCGAGCGAACGGAATCTGACGCGTGCCGGCACTCGGATCCTGAGGATTATTCATACCCTCAACATACTCCACTTGACCCTCTGGATAGTTCTCGATGACGACCTTCAGTGGGCGCAAGACACCCATGGTGCGCGGTGCTGTTTGGTTGAGATCTTCACGCAGACAATGCTCCAAGAAAGCATAGTCAACCGTACTATTTGCCTTGGATACACCGATACGATCAGCAAAATCACGAATGGCAGACGGTGTGTAACCTCGTCTCCGCAACCCTGAAAGGGTGGGCATGCGCGGGTCATCCCAACCCGTTACGATTCCTTGATTCACCAACTGCAAGAGTTTCCTCTTACTCATCATAGTGTAGGTCAGGTTCAACCTGGCAAACTCGATCTGCCTAGGATGAGGTTCTGGATAGACCTGCTCCAGAATCCAATCGTAAAGAGCTCGATTATTCTCAAACTCCAGAGTGCAAATGGAGTGTGTGATGTTTTCAATGGCATCGGAGAGGCAATGGGTAAAGTCGTACATGGGATAGATGCACCAAGCATCGCCCGTGCGATGATGTGTGACCTTGCGAATGCGATACAAAGTGGGATCGCGCATCACAATGTTCGGTGAAGCCATGTCGATTTTTGCCCTCAAGACGTGGCTACCTTCTTCGAACTCGCCTTTTCTCATTCGTTCAAAGAGATCCAAGTTCTCCTCTATAGAGCGGTTACGATACGGGCTGTCTTTTCCAGGCTCCGTCAACGTACCGCGATAGGCGCGAATTTCTTCGGCGCTGAGTTCGCAGACATAGGCCTTCCCCTGCTTAATCAGCTCCACTGCAAGATCGTACAGCTTCTCAAAGTAGTCGGAAGCAAAGTAGAGATGCGGTCCCCAGTCAAAACCGAGCCACTTCACATCACGCATAATGCTCTCGATATACTCTGTCTCCTCTTTTTCAGGGTTCGTGTCATCAAAACGAAGATGACAAGTACCATTGTAGTCTCTGGCTATACCGAAATTTAGGCAAATGGACTTGGCATGCCCTATATGCAGGTAGCCATTGGGCTCTGGCGGAAAACGAGTGACAATCGCCTGGTGTTTGCCACTGGCTAAATCCTCGTCAATAATATTTCTAATAAAGTTGGATGGGGCATTTATGTTAGTGTCCATCAGCTTATCCTCTCCTATAACGTCCTTTCTATCCACTTTAGCACAACTGAGCAATCTGTCAAGATCTGCCCTGCCCGAACAACACCTCTAGAGTGGGCTGAATTCCCCACATCTCTTTGAACCGAGTGTAGTCTTCCTTGGCTTCTTGCCTGGGCGGTGCGCCGTCATGAAAAGCCCTTATTAACAGGTTTTTCGGCGTATGCTCCAAGTCAATAAACTCCATGACCGTTACTGCATAGCCCTGCATGGTCAGGAGTTTTGCACGGGCGGCATCCGTGATCAAGGCAGCCACTCGCTCTTTAAGAATCCCATGGCCTAACAGTACAGGGTGGTTTCTCTCCTCCAGCTGTGCAAAAACCTCATGCTGGCAGCATGGAACCGCAAGGATAACCTGCGCCCCCCATTGCACGGCCTGGGCCAAGGCATAGTCTGTGGCAACATCACAGGCATGTAAAGACACCACCATGTCAACCTGCCCCTGGGCCTGAAAGTCCTTGATATCCTGATGATAAAAGGTCAGATTCTTAAACCCGAGTTTGGTGGCCATCCTGTTGCAGAACTCCACCACATCTTCCTTAAGATCCAAACCGATAATCCGGACATCCAACTTTAGCTGTTCCACCAAGTAATGATATAGTGCGAATGTCAGATAGGCTTTGCCGCTTCCAAAGTCCACAATCTGTAATGGTCGACCCTGGGTATGAATGTGGGGGATGCAGTCTTCCACAACCTCAAGGTATTTGTTCAGCTGCCTAAACTTATGGTAACGCTTGGCCAACACTTTACCCGACGGGTTCATTACCCCAAGTTCAACCAAGAACGGATACGGTGTACCTTCCTCAAGGATATACTTCTTCGTCCGATTATGAACGAGATCAACATCTTCTACTCGACGAGTTGGTGAGTGTCGAAGCATCTTTATCGCACCCTTCTTACTCACGAGGACTTGCCAGTCAGCCTGTGGCGTAAAAAAATGTCCTTGGCGAAAGACTTGCGCCATGAGGTGCCCAATGCGCTCCTCGGTTTGCTCAGGGTTGAGATTCTCGTGAAGTTCCTTGGTTCCATAGTGATAGGTGACCTGGTAGACCAACTCACCTTTCAGTTTCAGCGGTCGCACGGAGACCTTGTCGTAGGGGGTCTCTTTACTTCGCAACTTGCTGAGGGAGCAAGCCAGCAACTCTTTGTTCGTCAACGTGTCCCTCAAGAAGGCCACAAACTCACTCACGGGTAACCACATCCCGACCACTAGAAGTCACCGCTTTCTCAATGAGCGGCTGCAGATAGTCATGTTGATCATAGATCCAAAAGAGCACCGCCAAGTTCACATCAGCCAGGTTCGTGTTTCCCTCGTCGAGATGATACGCAATGAAGAGCAATTGGATCAAGTAAATGACATACAAGAAAACATGTCCTTCTGTCTTTTCCAAGGGTTGAACTGCATTATAACCCTTCAGTAGATCCTGCACGAATCCAAGCCATCTTTCGCGCTTATTGGACTCAGAGAAACAACTACTTAACACGCCAGTAGATAAATAGCAGATGTCAAAGAGACGAATCCCAATACGCACACGATCAAAATCCAAGATCCCCACAAGTCGCCCATCATTGAACAGTAAATTCCCAGGATGAAGATCTCTGTGGATCAACTGCCTAGGTAGTGCTTCATATGGATTAACCAACTGTGTGCTAATGTCTTGTCCCAGATCGTGCAGACGATAGTGGAACTTCTGCGATGAGTAACTCTGCACCGTCGGCCACGCATAACTTGATACTTCATGAAATAGGCCGAACCCCGGAAACTCCAATCGCGATCCGTAGGTCTCGAGTGCTTGATGCAGTTTCGCGAGCTTTGCTCCCACCTCACCTGCCAGCGACGGTTCCATCACGTCCAACGCATTGCCTGGCGTTCCATCGAGGTAAGGGTAAAACACATAGAAGGATCCTTGGTACTCGGCCCAAGGTACGCCTTCTGTCGTGCATAGGAAGAGCGAAACGGGTTGGTTGTGCTCCTTGAGCCATTGTAGCAGATCATACTCTTCCCAAGCCCGGGTACGATTAGTTCTGCGTTTGAGAATATACGTCTCGCCATCAAGCGAACAGCGCCACACGCCGTCCACGAGCGGTTGAACTTCTGCTGAGCCATATTTCGAACCCCACTGTTCAAGAAGGTTTCTCACCCTACTCCCCCTGTTCATTTAAATGTCGCGGTGACTCACCAGTCCTGTTTTTCAGTATCCATTCGCGATTTTTCACAATCTCTTTGCCAATCTCGTCTACCGCATTCATGATCCACATGTAGGTCTGGGTATTGGGCTCGTAGTTCGCCTCGCCAAAAGAATGGACTCTGCCTTGCTTCTGAAGCTCGTTGACCTGGGCAAACTCTTCCTTCGAGCCTCTCGAGTAAACACCGAAGGTTCTTCCACCGTTCTGATTAACAAGCGAAAAGACGGGTACATCGCTAGGACCATCGGCAATGTATATCATGTTTCGGAAAGGAATACGACGATCTTCTTTAGGAATGTTGGTGTTAACATCAATCTCTCGTATCTTGTTGACACCCTTGTTGATCTCAAAGATAGCCCTGGTCTTGGTTGTGTTGTCGATGATAAAACTTATATCTTGGATCGTGACCTCTTCATCATCCATGTCCATTGGTTTTTGCTTTAGGTAGCCAGGGGGAAATCTGTGTTCCACAAACTCACACGCCCAAATCCCGTCGGTGTGTTCCGCAATCTTGCTACCTAGGATCATTTGTCGAAGTCCGGTACTGACAATATAGTGTTCCACTTTGATATCATATTTACTAAAGAGCGGATTCTTGGCCACATGCTGCTTCACGGCAGGAAAAAACTCCGGAAGTCCAGGATAAAACTCCAACTGCCCTCCGAGTTCACGCAGGAGCTTGTTATTCAGTCCCTTGAATACTCCCGCTCGTACGTAGGTTAAGATATGGTTCAAATAGATACTATCCTCCGCAACCATTTCTTGCCCTTCTCGGGTCAAGTGCTTGGGCAACTCGTTGACTTCGCGCCAAAATGTGCGCCCGTCGACATTATAATGGTTAAATAGCGGGTCCTGCATGTAACCTGGGATCAACGTCTTATCAAAATCCCAAATAACAGCAATGTTCGTCTGCGTGAAGATGTTAGAAACCATTTGGCCAACCTCCTAAGAAAAATCGATATGGAGTTTTCGTCCCCATGTAATGCCAGTTTTGTCTACCACAGCATTGTACGCCAGTAGCTTCACTCCCTTGTCGCTGGCGTCCTTCAACGCCTTGGCAAAGGCAGGGTCGATGTGTTTAGCAGGGCTAAAGCCCTCTCCGTCAGCTCTTTGAACCACAAAGAGTACGGCAGTTTCGAACTCCCCGGCTTCCAAGTGCTGAACTAAGGTCTGCACATGACGTGTTCCCCGTGTGGTAATCGCATCGGGAAACATAGCGATCCCGTCTTCGACCAAAGTGCAACTCTTGACTTCTAAGAGCATGCGTCCCCTTGCACCCTTTTCCAGGTAGAAGTCATATCTCGATTTGCCGTGGGTATACTCTGCACGTCGTAGCGTCCAGTCGGCGAGTTCGTCTATTGCACCCTGTTCCAACGCCTTTCGAGCTAAATTATTCGCCATAGTGGACTGCAGTGATACTAGTGTAACACCATCAGGGGCCAGGACTAGGGATGCGGACCACTGCGTCTTGCGCGCCGGGTTATCGGCAGAGCGTAGATAGAGTACAGCCCCGGGAAGTAGTAGCTCTTTTAAGCGTCCCGGGTCCGCCAAATGTGCTTCTACTTTCTCGCCTGAAGTGTGGAGGACGCAACGTACAATGAATCGATTGGGTCGATCAAGAAAGGAAGCGCGGACCAAGTCACCAAACTGAATGGTAATAGGTTCGGGCACGCAGACACCACCCTTAACGCTATGGTACTAGTACAATTCCCCATAAATGGTAACATTCCTTCGCACCATAGGAAAAGGACCAACAATTGGCGAAACATCAGAGGAGTTAGAAGGGAGGAGCCCAGATGAAAATTGCGGTCCCACCTGTAGTCCTTAAAGCATCCGCTCTGTTGACGCGACATGGTTTTCAAGCCTACGTCGTCGGTGGAGCCCTACGGGATACCTATCTCGGACGCAAACCAACAGATTGGGATATCACAACCGATGCAACACCCAACGATATTGAGCGTATTTTTGAGCGTTCCATCCCTACTGGACGCCAATTTGGTACCATGACGGTGCTCCTTGACGGAGACTCGCTGGAAATCACGACCATGCGCAGTGATGGTCCTTATAGCGATGGCCGACACCCCGACTACATCACACTTACGAACAATATCCACGATGACCTCAGTAGGCGAGACTTTACCATCAATGCTGTTGCCTATGATCCAATATCGGGGCATACAATCGATCCCTTTTCAGGGCTCAGACACCTCCGAAAGAGACTGCTGGTCACAGTAGGGAAACCTGAAGAACGGTTCCAGGAGGACCCCTTGCGCATGCTTCGTCTCGTTCGCTTCCAGGCGACCCTGGGGTTCAAGATTGAAAAGAAAACCAGACTATCCCTTCCAGGATTAGCCCGGTTGATTTCACAGGTGAGCCCCGAGAGGGTCCTCAGCGAGTTAAGCAAAATGCTTCTCGGTCGTGAGCTACTATCGGGCCTACACACACTCTATGCCAGTGACCTCATGGATCAAGTCTTACCCGAGTTGGCAGCAGGTCACAAGGTCTCCCCAGGAAACAGACACCCATACGATCTGCTCGGTCATGCCATGACCGCTGCCCACTTTGCATATCCAAGTCTAGAACTTAGGTGGGCCGCCTTACTCCATGACATTGGCAAATTAGAATCGTCAAGACGCGACCATGCAGAGATTAGTGCTCAATGGGCTCGGAACATTCTTAGAAGGTTACGAGCTAAGAATGACCTGATCGATCAGGTGGCTATCCTCATCGCCCACCACATGTTCGCTGTACACCCCCACTCCTCGGATCGGGAAATTCGACGTTTTCTTGCCCAAGTCGGTTCAAAAACCGCGATGGAGCTAATCAAACTGCGTCAGGCCGACATGGCGGGAATGAACGTGGATCCCCGCGAGATCATCTCCTTTGGGCAAGCCTTGGAGGGACGGTTTAACGACATACTTGACCAAGAACACGCCTTATCAATCAAGGATCTGTGCATCAATGGCCATTATCTCATGGAGACTCTGGATCTCGAAGCAGGCCCAATTATTGGGGAAATACTCCAATATCTACTGGAAAAGGTGTGGGACGATCCTTCCCTTAATGATCCGCGACAACTTGAACGGTTGGCTCGCAGCTATCTAAAGTCATCACAACAAAATCGCGATTGAGGGGCGAATCCCAAACGATGCGTCCTATTTCTTCAAAGCCTAGACGAGCATATACAGTGCGGGCTCGCGTGTTATTCGATGCCACCGTGAGCCTAAACCCCCCTTGCCAGTCTTGACTACGGGCGAAAAGAAGACCTGAGCGAACAAAACCCAGACCTTTTCCCCTACCACACCATGCTGGATGCATGCCCAAACCGACGTCTAAGTACGCTCGAGAGCTATACAGTTCGCTATCCTTTTTCCCGTTGAGCCGGGCGGCTGTGCCATAGCAGAAGAAGCCCATGAGTTCTCCATCAAAACGTGCCGCAAAGTAAGGGCCATCTACGAGCCTAGCCAACGCCAACGTCGAATCATTTAGATTGTATACATGGTAAGGAGCAGGATACTTCCATCCAACAATGGCCATTGCTGCCCCCAGATCAACTTTCTCAAAGACAAAGCCCATATCTTAACCCCCATTGTAGGGCAGATAACCATGTGTTTCCAACCAGAAAAGAGAGTCTTCCAGGTTTTCTGGTCCAACCTCCAGAGCCCATATGGCCCCTGGAGACAACTGCTCAAGGGTGTAACAAATCTGATCGAGCGGCAAACGTCCCTTTCCCAAAGACAAATGCGTGTCTTGGTCGCCAAGATTATCATGAAAATGTACATAACCAATGAACTCACCGAGGTCTTCTATCCACTTTTGAACGGGTTGCTTGCCATGGCAGAACGCATGACCAAGATCTAGACAGGCCTTTAGGTTCGGGTGATTGACACTGCGGAGTACCTCACCGAGCAACGTGGCGTCTGTCTCCAGAAGATTTTCCAGATAGAACGTTACACTTGTGTTCTTCGACGGCAGAAACTCCTCCCAAAAGGCAATGCTTCTTCGTAGCCAACCTCCGAAAGTGTTTGTGTTAGGTATGTAGCCATGATGCAACACTATGTGTTCGACGCCTAATTTAGTGGCATAAGCATACGCAAACTCAAAGCGCTCCCGTGTTACCTGACGAATCAACGCATCGCAACTTCCAGGACTAAGATCGCCAAAAGGCCCGTGAAGCGCTTTCGGCTGCACAGGCTCATAAAGTGTCTGATGAAGCTTGACACCATCGGGATGCAAATCGGGGTACTGGGGATTGGAGAACGATTGTATTTCCACACCCCACCGCGTCCTCCTGCAAATAGGGGCCACCTTCTGGGGCTGCGAAGCATCACACAATAAGAGATAGCGCACAGTTGCTCTCCTCGTTTCTAACTAGCCACCACTACGTTTCGGGCCCGCCCGTTCTTCTCAGCAGATGTCTCACCGCTTGGATCTGGGGCCTTGATCTCTACAAACTCCACCATTGTTCCAGGCTTCAAGTGCACATTTCTCTGTTCCGCGGGTAGATTCGCCTTCGTAAAGAAGTAATCGCCCTTATCGGCGCGAATAAAACCGTAATTGGTCATGAACCGCTTAATCACTCCAGTGAGTTTACGGGGTGCTTCGCGTTCGGGTATCAGACGCATCCAATACACCGGGGGTGTCTTGCCATTGCTACGTACTTCAAACAACTCCGGATAGGACCGCAAGATATCCAAAAGATTCGTATAGTTGTAGCTCCGGGGGTCGAAGTCAGAGTACTCTCTGCGAATCGACTGCCCAAGATGGGCCAATAGTAGCCATCCATCACTATCTTCATCGCTGGCCTCATAGGCGCGTCGCACGATATCCTCCACTGGAACTCGCCCTAGAGAAGAAGATTGTTCCGATTCTTCCACTTTGGACGTAGACGAAAACCCGAGATTTTCTAGATAAATAAAGCGATTACAGGAACGAACCAAGATGTTCTTTGTTCCCTGTCTTCCGATTCCGGTCACATACATACCATGCTCTCGGAGACGTAGCGCTAAACTATAAAAGTCACTATCACTCGATACAATGCAAAATGCATTGACCGGATTGCGGTTCGTAGACACAATTTCTATGGCATCCATAATAAGGGCTCCATCACTGGCGTTCTCGCCATAACGAAATTGCTGGATTGGCCTTACAGGATAGCTCTGTAAAAGATCCTTCCACCCTCCCATATGAGGTTCCGTCCAGTCACCGTATACTCTTGTTAAGATAATTTCACCAGAACGGTTAATCTCGGCCAGTATTGGCCCTAAGAATCGTGGCGAAATATTCTCACCATCTACCAAGACGGCAAAATGGTGTTCTGACATAAAAATCCTCCTTATACTTCATTCGAATCAACTCGATTAGAGTTATCGCTACTTCTAGCACGTTCGACGAGTTTCAAAAAGTTCTCTTCAAATTTGTGGTCATCCTCACTGGTCCTGGCCGCGGGACCCTTCGTGCGCCCGCCAGCCCTACGGTATTTGGCTTTAAGGGACCGTTCTTCCAGCAAGAAATCAATGTTTTGGTTTGAATAGATGCGCCCTGAGGGCGAGATCGCCAGAGCTCCTTTACCTAGGACTAACGCAGCCAAACCCCAGTCTTGGGTATCTACAATATCGCCCTTAGAAGCATTGTTAACCACAGCCAAATCCGCTGCATCCGCGCCTTTGCCTACCATAATATGATCACTGTTATCAACATGATGGTCCACGGAGGCCACAGTCAGCAATCGATATTTACTACTTTTCTTGTGCCTCTGTAAGACTTGAAGACACATCCTTGGGCAGGCGTCCGCATCAACAATCACCTTAAACATGTTCCACCTCAATAGACAGTAAAATCCTGCATCATGCCAAAGTACAGAGTAACTCCGAAGAGCTACTCTGCTACTGTGTTAACCAGCAATCGGCCCTGCTTTGCGCACTTCAGGCGCTAAATCTGCATACTTGTTCTTAAAGTTCTCCTGGAATGCTTGGGCAAGCTCCCTGGCCTTGGCATCATAGGCTGCTTTGTCTGCCCAGGTTTGTCTTGGGTCCAAAATCTCCTCGGGAATCCCTGGACAACGGGCTGGAACTTTAAAGCCAAAGATAGGATCAACTCTGGTTTCTACATCATCCAGTTCGCCAGATAAAGCCATGGTCACCATTTGCCTGGTATACTTCAGCGAAATTCTCTCCCCGACTCCATAAGGTCCTCCAGACCAACCTGTGTTGATCAAGTATACCTTGGCTCCGTACTCGTTCACCCGATCTTTCAGCATCTTGGCGTAAGCCAAGGGACTGAGCGGCAGGAAAGGCTCACCAAAACAGGCCGAGAACGTTGCTTCCGGTTGCTTGATGCCTCGTTCGGTACCTGCCAGCTTACTTGTATAACCAGAAATGAAGTGATACATGATCTGCTCATCTTCTAGAATACTGATGGGCGGCAAAACCCCGAAAGCATCTGCAGTCAAGAAGACGACCGCCTTAGGATGACCAGCCATACTTGGATCAACTCTACCAGGAATATAATCCAGCGGATAGGCGCACCTTGTGTTCTCGGTTAACGATCCATCGTTGTAGTCCGCAATATGATCTAAGGGATCTAAGACAACATTCTCCAAGACGGATCCAAACTGGATGGCATCCCAGATTTGTGGCTCGTGTTCTCGGGACAGATTGATGCACTTGGCGTAGCATCCACCCTCAAGATTAAATATGCCTCGCGTTGACCAGCCATGCTCATCATCGCCAACTAACTGGCGTTTTGGATCGGCCGAAAGGGTAGTCTTACCTGTACCAGAAAGACCAAAAAAGAGTGCTGTCCTACCATCTTGGCCTACATTCGCCGAGCAATGCATGGGCAGAACGCCTTGGGCGGGCAGTAAGTAGTTCATCACGGAGAAAATCGATTTCTTGATCTCTCCCGCGTAGGCCGTACCGCCGATGAGTACTACTTTCTCCTTGAAGGAGACAACGACAAAAGCCTCGGAGTTCGTTCCGTCACGTTCTGGTATGGCTTTCAGACCCGGCACAGCAATGACAGTAAACTCCGGTTTATGCGTTTCTAGTGCAGCGCGCGAAGGACGAATAAAGAGCTGGCGCGCAAATAGGTTTTGCCATGCGTATTGGTTTACTACTCGCAAGGACATTTGATGCTGAGGATCTGCCCCCACGTAACCGTCAAACACAAACAGCTCATCATGTTGCTCCAAGTAATCCAAGACCATCTTGTAGATATTTTGGAAGCGTTCTTCACTAAACGGAACATTCACTGGTCCCCATGCTACCGAGTCACGAGTGATGTCATCCTCGACGATGAACTTGTCCTTTGGTGATCGACCAGTGTACTTCCCGGTAGTTGTGGAAAAAGCTCCTGTAGAGGAAAATCTACCTTCTCCCCGCCTAATTGCCGCTTCGGTCAGTTGTGCGGCAGCGAGATTCAAACGAGTACTTGGTCGCCTTAGTACTTCCTCCAATCTCAACGATGCCTTCTCTGCCATTTACATGTATACCTCCTTAAGGTACTAATCCGTCTGATAGACAACAAACCCTAATGTCCCAGGACCTGTGTGAACGCCTATCACTGGACTTACATGACTCATGAGCACCTCGCCAACATTACCATGGCTCTTGATACGCTCCAACAGTTCCTGCGCTTCCTCAAGGGCAGCACCATGACAGACGGCCACGTTGTGCAGGGGCTTAGCCAAGTGCTCTTTAACTGTTTCGAAAAGGCGGTCAAGAGACTTCTTACGACCTCGCACTTTCGCATGGGTCGTGTAAACACCTTCGTCATTGACCGTGATAATGGGTTTGAGGTTGAGCATCTGCCCGAGCGTCCCCGCAACTTTGCCTATTCTCCCCCCTTTTGTTAGGTATTCTAAGGTTTCTAGGACGAAGTAGACTTTCATCTTCGCAAGAACATCTTGCACATGGCTGCACAACGAGTCAAAACTAACATTTTGAGCTAACTTTCGGGCAGCTTCAATAACCGTATAACCTAACCCCATAGAGATATTCTTGGAATCAATCACCTTGATCACCAAGTCATCAACCTGATGGGAGAGATTTTCAATCAGCTGTCCAGTTCCGCTCAATCCTGACGAAATGTGGATGGCTAGGACATGTGTAAAACCTTCACATTTTAACCGGTCAAACAAACCCAAAACATCTGCTGGCGACGGCAATGACGTACTGGGCACTTCAATGGGTAATCGAGCATACACTTCCTCTGGTGATATCTCAATCTGATCTTTGTACTCTCTATCCTTGTAAACAATTCTCAGTGGAACCACCTGGATATCATATTGTTCTATGATGTCCTTCGGAATATCACTGGTGCTATCTGTCATGATCGCTATTTTCTCTTTCATCTTGGACCTCCGTTCTAACATTCACATACCATTTTCCTCACAAAAACGATAATCCCTTTAATTCCACGCCATGTCTATTCGGATAACTTCCCAGCGTGGTTCAGAATCCAGAAAGTTCTGCACGAACTGCAACTGTCGTTCGACATGCTCCCGATCATCACCAACCATAGCGATGCCCAAGGTCGCCCGCTGCCATCGATCGTCACTGTCGATTTCCACAATGGAAACGTTAAAGCGATTCTGAACTTTGGTAATCATACCCTTCACGATTCGGCGCTTGTCCTTCAGTGAGGTGGCACCGGGGATATAGATCTCCACCTGCATGCTGCCTATGAGCACAGTACCTACCTCCTACCATGTATCCTCAATGGTGCCCCCACCCAAGCAAACAGGTCCCTGATAAAAAACCACGGCCTGCCCGGGCGTAATAGCCCTTTGCTTCTTGTGAAACTCTACCTCGGCGACTGTACCTGACACATGGACTGTCACATCTTGGTCAGGCTGCCGATAACGGAACTTCGCTGTGCATTCAAAGGTGGATTCAGGCGGGTTACCCGAGACCCAACTCAGATCAAGAGCCCTTAGTCCTTCCGTATAGAGCGCTGGGTGATCTTGCCCTTGGGCAACCAGCAGTGTATTTGAAGAAAGGTCCTTGCCCACCACAAACCAAGGCTCGCCCGCACCGCCAATGCCCAACCCCTTACGCTGCCCTAAAGTGTGATACATCAGTCCGTCGTGATATCCTTTGAGTTCTCCATCAAGGGTCCGCATCTCGCCGGGTTGGGCTGGCAGATACCGCGATAGAAACTCTTTGAAGTCCTTCTCACCAATGAAGCAAATTCCAGTACTATCCTTCTTGCGCGCCGTCGCCAGATCGGCTTGTAGGGCGATCTCCCTCACCTCTCCCTTGGTCAGGTGACCGATGGGGAAAAGCGTCTTTTCCAGTTGGGACTGACCGAGCGTGTACAGGAAGTAGGACTGATCCTTATTGGTGTCCTTTCCTCTCAGCAAGGTAAACAAGTCCGCCTCTTTCCCAATCTGGGCATAGTGGCCGGTGGCCAAGAAGTCAGCATCTAACTGCATAGCCTTTTCCAAAAACGCCTTGAACTTGATCTCCTTATTGCACATCACATCGGGGTTGGGGGTACGACCATTCTTATACTCCTCAAGGAAGTACACAAAAACTCGATCCCAGTATTCCCGCTCGAAATTTACTGCGTAATAAGGAATGTCAATCTGGTCGCAGACTCGCCTCACATCATCATAATCCGTATCGGCCGTACAGGACCCGGTCTCATCCTTATCATCCCAGTTCTTCATGAACACGCCGATCACATCATAACCGGCTTCTTTGAGTACTAGAGCTGCTACAGAAGAATCAACTCCACCAGACATTCCAATTACAACTCGTGGCACTACAACACCTCGTCTCTAAACCACTGAAGCCACAAACTGACTATTATATAACTCGGCGTAAAAGCCGTTCCGTTCAAGCAACTCCTGATGCGTTCCCTGTTCGATAATCTCACCCTCGTTGATCACAAGGATGCGGTCTGCATCGAGAATTGTCGACAAGCGGTGTGCGATAACAAAACTAGTTCGCCCTTCCATCAAGCGAGTCATAGCCTCTTGAATCAAGCGTTCGGTACGAGTGTCAACAGAACTCGTGGCTTCATCAAGAATCAACACAGCTGGATCCGCCAGGATGGCCCTGGCGATGGTCAACAACTGTCTTTGACCCTGTGAAATGCTCGATGCATCTTCTGTCAGAACGGTATCATATCCCTGTGGCAATGTATAAACGAAGTGATCCACATGGGCCGCTCTGGCTGCTGCTACGATCTCATCTTCGGTAGCCCCTTCTCGGCCATAGGCGATGTTCTCTCGGATTGTCCCTTCAAACAGCCAGGTGTCCTGCAACACCATGCCGAACATGGTACGCAGATCACTCCTTTTCAACTGAAGGATATCATGCCCGTCAAAGGTGATTGTCCCGTGCTTGACATCGTAGAATCGCATCAGCAAGTTTACCAGCGTGGTCTTCCCAGCGCCGGTTGGTCCTACTATGGCAATCAATTGATCGGGTTCTACCTCGAGGCTCAAATCCTTAAGTACCAGTTTATCTTCAGTGTAACCAAAACTGACTCCATGAAGGCCAATTCTACCTACTGGATCGTTCACAACTTGTGCATCTGGTGCATCTGCCGCCTCTTCCTCTTCATCAAGAAGTTCGAACACTCGCTCTGCAGCGGCCACGGTTGATTGAAGCACATTGACTATGCTCGCCAATTGCGTGATAGGCATACCAAACTGCCTGGAGTACTGCATGAAGGCCTGAACATTTCCGATTGTCATTGTACCTTGCGCAACGTAGACGCCACCAACTACAGCGATCACTACATAACCAATATTTCCCACAAAACGGATGAGGGGCATGATTGTTCCTGATACGAACTGGGCCTTCCATCCATTCACATAGAGTTCTTCATTGATCTCTTTGAACTCGTTTTCCGCTTGGTCCTCTAGACCATATGCTTTTATGATTGTATGCCCTGTAAACGTCTCTTCCACATGTCCATTGAGTCGTCCCAAGACGCCTTGTTGTTTCACAAAATACTTTTGCGATCTTGCTGCAATAAAGGCGCTGATCCCCGCGCTCAAAGGCAGCATCCCTGCGGTTAGCAAGGTCAGAACGGGACTTATGGTCAGCATCATAATTGTAACACCTACGATGCTAATGAAGGAAGACATCATTTCAACAACACTTTGCTGCAGGCTTTGGCTGACTACATCAACGTCGTTAGTGAAGCGGCTCAGCGTGTCGCCGTGACTGTTTGTATCATAATACTTCAGGGGGAGTCGAGCCAGCTTGTGGTTAATGTCCCTTCTCATATTGTAGACAGTCTTCTGGGCCACATTCACCATGATAATCTGCTGAACATAGCCAAAAATGGCGCTACACACGTATACAGTGCCTAACATAAGGAGGATTCGTGCAATCGCTGCAAAATCGACACCCGCACCGGGTAGGCCTTCCAGTCTCCCAAGCATCCCTGTGAACAGTACTGTTGTAGCCTCGCCAAGGATCTTCGGACTCAAGACGCTAAACAAGGTACTCAGGAGCGTCGCCAGAAACACTATGAATAGACTCCATTTATGGTGCCCCATGTACCGCACTAGTCTCTTTACAGTTCCCTTGAAGTCCTTCGCCTTCTCCACTGGACGCC
>DUQE01000152.1 GCA_012837925.1 Bacillota bacterium | reverse complement strand
TCCACTACTACAAATTCTCCGCGAAACACAATCTCATCATGAACATAACTGTTCACACTGACATAATAGCGATTTCCTTGAATCGAAGTGACACTCGCCTTTGCGACGACCCGCTCTCCCAGATGAACTGGTTGGTAGAAACGCACATCGGCGCTCTTGGTGAGTACAACATCGGAATCAACGAGAGCCACGGCCATGGAGTTTCCTTGGGCAAAGAGGAAGTGGCCACGCATGATCTGATTTCTGGCAAAGACCATCTGATCGGTAACCGACAGTACGGAAACACCACTTTGGCCCAGATTCAACTCGATCAATTCGCCTATGACTTCCTCACCATGTAAGGCCCGTACTTCAGAGTACGTGTTTGCTGCAATCTGCCTTGCCCTTTCGCGCAGTTCAGGAATATCCAGAGCCATCCGATCAAGACGAATTGTGGCCACGCTTACTCCAAGCTCGTCGGCTAACTGCCAGTCTGTTAGAAATGGGTCTGCACGCAAAAGATCCTGTAACGCCTTTCGTCTGGCTTGCCGACCTTGTTTTGCCTTCACCGCGAACCCTCCTTATCGCCAAGTGTTAGCACCAGGTTATAAGCAACTACCTCGAGTATAGTAGATTTTACTCGTAATGTAAAGAAAAAACTGCAATAAAAAAAGATGTCCCTTGCCAGGAACACCTTCTATACCCTATTTACTCTGCTTCTTTCATCGTAATTACTTGACGCCCTTTATATGTGCCGCAACTGAGGCATACTCGATGGGGCAATTTAGGCTCACGACAATTAGGGCAAATGCTTGCATCGGTCGCATCAATGCGAAGCCAATTGGCTCTACGCTTATTAACTCTTGCTTTTGAATGTCTCCTCTTTGGTACTGCCATGGTCTTTCCTCCTCTCTGGTGGTGTCGTTTCCGACATTTGCTGCAACAACTTGCTTAGAGGCGCCAACCGAATGTCAATCGCAGATTCTGAGCAATCACACTTGCCTTCCGACAGCAGGGTCCCACATACAGGACACAGACCTGGGCAGTCTTCTTGGCAGACAGACTTCATGGGAATGCTCACTAGCAAAGACTCTTCAATTAGGCTGGTTATGTCAATTTCATTGCCGTCCACTAAGGATGGTTCATCCCAAAACCAGTCTTCTTCTGCCTCTTCTGGATGGTTCAAGAACTCTTCCTCAATGGATGTACTTAACGTGGTTTTCAGCGGTCTTAAACAGCGACTACAGCGGAGTTCAACCTCTATGGACAAATCTCCTACAACCAGAAAACCCTCACCGGTGTTGGTCACCTGTAGCTCGGCTACAACCGGCCCGAGGACCTGTTCTACCTCTGAGAGTTTGGCAAGGAAATCCGCGGGACGCTCTTCCTTTAACCGAAAAGAGGACCCTTTTCGACCCGCTAGTGCACTAATATTGAGACGCATCTAGATCACCTCATAAATTATACAAAGATTACCCCGCACTGTCAACTGCTTTCCCTGTTACGACTATCGAACAAGGCGAGTTTATCTCGAATCATATCCAAACTCGCAATGGCTGCTTGGCGACCCTTCTCTATGATTTCGGCGGACCGATTCAGTTGCGTTAGTGTTACGTTGCCTAGATCAGGCAGAATCAATACATCAGCATCAATGCCCTGGTGGGCTGCTGCTTGTCTACTCAAGATGTCAATGGTCTGGACAATCACATCTGGAAGATTACGAATGTTAGTGCGTAGCGGGGCAAAACCCACATCTACTGCTATGATTACATCTGCCCCCATCCGGCGGCACACATCGCCAGGTACCCGATTGACCAAGGCTCCGTCGACCAAGAGTCTGCCTTCGATCTCCGTAGGGACAAAAACACCCGGGATAGAAAGACTCGCCCTAACCGCCTCGGCTACTGAACCTGACTCAAGAACCACCTCAGAACCTCGCCGCAGATCGGTGGCAACGACCGCTGCTGGTATCTTTAGATCCTCAAAGTTAGCGTTCCTCGTAAGGATCTTCAGCATGTTATAGATCTTGTCGGGAGACACCAACCCGCGTCGTTGGAGCGTCCAGCTCGTAAGATCGCTCCAGTCAAGCTCTTCCAGCATTGCGGCTAAGACATGGAGATCCGAACCGCTGGCATAGAGGCACCCCACCACTGCACCAGCACTTGTACCGGCAATCATGTCAATGGGAATTTGCTCTTCCTCAAGCACCTGCAAAACACCAAGATTGGCTAAGCCACGGGCAGCACCAGAACCCAGTGCTAACCCCACCTTAGGTTTAGGCATAAACTCCACCTCGTACTCGTAATAATTAGCATAATGAATGGAAAAGGGTGTGTGGTTCATGACTCGGAGTCGACTACTGGCTATCATCGTTTTTTTGATGACCGGGATGATTATTGTCTTTCCTGAAGTAGCGTTTCATGCGTCCCTAGAAGGTCTGCAACTTTGGTTCGAAATTGTCCTGCCAACCCTCTTACCCTTTTTCATTATGGTGGACTTGCTTATGGGCCTTGGTGTAGTACACTTCTTGGGCTCACTACTCGAGCCAATCATGCGACCCCTCTTTCGTCTTCCGGGAGTGGGAGGCGTAGCTGTGGCTATGGGACTCGTGGCCGGTTATCCCATGGGAGCCAAGGTTACAGGAGAGCTCGCTCGAAGCAAGTCGATTACGCAAGTTGAGGCCGAACGCTTAATGAGCTTTGCTAACACCGCCGGTCCGCTGTTCTTAGTGGGGGCTGTAGGCGTAGGCATGTTCGGGCGTCCCGAATTAGGAATCACCCTTCTGATCGCGCATTATGCAGGAGCAGTTTTTGTAGGGCTTTGCATGCGCCTCCATAAAGGTCCCGAAAGCCCCCGAATAAGCAATAAAGGTTCTTATCTGGGGCGAGCCTTGGACGCTATGGATAAGGCGCGTCGTTCCGATAGTCGTTCCTTTGGTCTTCTTTTCGCAGACGCGATACGCAGTACCTTTCAGGCACTGCTCTTCATTGGTGGATGCATCATGATGTTCTCTGTACTCGCAAGTGTGCTCAGCTCAACAGGTGTTCTATACCCTCTAAAGACTGTACTCGCGTTTTTGCTCAACCTCTTCGGTCTAGACGGAAGTCTAGCACCGGCTTTGGTCAAGGGATTCTTCGAAACAACGCTTGGAACGCAGACAGTAGCACAGAACGCCACGTCCCTTGGTGCCGGTGCCGCGGCGGCGAGTTTCATCTTGGGGTGGAGCGGGCTCTCCGTACACATGCAAGTAGCGGCTATGCTCAGTGGTACGAAAGTAGGATTCAAGCCTTACATCCAAGCTCGCCTCCTACATGGGCTCTTTTCAGCCATCATCGCAGCACTGCTCTTGGGCCCAATGAGCTTTATACCAGCGTCTCTTAAGAATACCATGCCAGTAGTTAGTACAACACACTACCTCAATGGCAGTTTTGCTGCACGCTTTCTGGCCTCGGCCCGCTTGGCCACAAGCTTCTTATTGATCCTTGTAATCATGCTCAGCGTGGTTTGGCTCATCAAACGCATGATCTACATCTCGTTCAGGTCTCGTTCTTAGTCTTCCTTCTGGAGCTCTTGTCTACCTGCTTCCACTACTTGCAGGGTTTTGTTCAAAGCTTCACTCAAGTTCGTTAGAATCTGTTGCGCGTACTCCTTCGATCCTTTTTCTATCTCCGCAGCTTGCCGTTTGCTTTCCTCAATGATGAGTTTACTCTCGGCTTCGGCCTGGCGATAAATCTCGCTGTTATGGACGAGCTTGGCGGCATACTCCTCGGCCTTGGCGATGATCCTCTCGGCTTGTTCCTGACCATCGGCGATCATACGATCTTTCTCTGAAGATACTGCTTCGGCTCGCTTCACCTCTTCGGGAATGGCAGTCCGGATAATATCAAGAAGGTCAAAGAGCTCATCAGCATCCACAAGAACCTTGCCTACTAAAGGGACCTCGGGTGCCTTTTCCACTAGTGCTTCCAGTTGGTCAATTAGGACCAGAAGATTCACTCGGTTCACTGTTACCTCTCCCCATTCTTAAATTTGTCGCGCAACAACGCAGCCACCCTCGGACTTACCCATTTTGAGACATCGCCGTCAAACTCCGCTACCTCTTTCACTGCCGAAGAACTGATGAATGAATACTCACTACTCGTCATCATAAACACGGTTTCAATAGTCGGTTCGAGATTGCGGTTCATGGCGGCTAGTTTAAACTCAAACTCAAAGTCCGTTACAGCCCTGAGGCCACGTACTATGGCAATAGCATTTTTCTGCTTAGCATAATCGACTGACAGTCCGCAGAAGGTTTCCACACTAACGTTTCTTAGAGTACCTACCTCTTCTCGCAGCATCTCCATACGCTCTTCAATGCTAAAGAGCGGTGACTTGTGAGGGTTATGTAGAATCGCTACATACAAATGATCAAACAGTGTACTTCCTCTTCGGATAATGTCCAGGTGTCCGTATGTAACCGGATCAAAGGTCCCCGGACAGACTCCAATTCTCACTCTAACTCCCCCTCAAATGGTAGAACAAGAGTACCGTATCTCCATACGGCTGTTCGCGTTTAAGGCACAGTTTCGACACATCTATAGGTGCTTCCTCTTTTTTGCTCGCCTCAGCGATGATAATTCCGTGTTTTTTCAAAACATTTAAGGTGACCGGATGTTCCAGGGTCTTTCGAACGAGTCCGTGGTCATAGGGAGGATCAAGAAAAATGAAGTCAAAGTCTCTCCCGCGCCGTTCGAGTTGCGTTAGAGCCCGAAAGACATCATTGGTGTAAACCTCCTCACCAGACAGACCGGTTTTCTTGAGGTTGGCTCGGATTTGCGCTGTACAAGCAGGACTTGCGTCAACCCACACGACATCCCCTGCTCCTCGGCTCAGGGCTTCGATGCCAATGGCACCACTGCCGGCATACAAATCCAAAAAAGAACTACCAACAATGGCGGGTCCTAGAATGTTGAATAACGCTTCTTTTACTCTATCACCGGTGGGCCTTGTAGCCAGCCCCGGACGGCTCTGCAGTTTGGTGCCACGTGCCTTTCCTGCGATCACTCGCAACATCCTCACCTCTTCCTTCGGTTACCAGGTCTGACGAGCCAACTCGCCCCGCAAATTGGGGTATGCGGCTAAACTCGGATCGTCACGCAAGAGCTCGTGGACCTTATCAGCCGCGCGCTGCAGGAGTTCTTGATCCCCTTGAAGATCCGCGAGGCGAAAAAGGGGTTGTCCCCACTGGCGAATCCCCAACAAATCTCCTGGTCCTCGAAGTCGTAAATCTTCTTCAGCAATGAAGAAACCATCATTAGACCGGCGCACGACCTCGAGACGTTCCCTACTATGTTCCGATAGGTTGTAGGCCAGCAAGAAGCAAATGCCCCCTTTGTGACCGCGTCCAACCCGCCCTCTTAACTGATGGAGCTGGGCCAAACCAAAGCGCTCCGCATTTTCAATCACCATGACGGTTGCATTCGGCACATTCATGCCTACTTCAATGACTGTCGTCGCCAACAGAACATCGATTTCGTGCGCGGCAAAGGCTTCAAAGACGGCCTCTTTTTCTTTGCCCATCTGGCCATGAATCAGACCGACCCGCACAGCCGATAAGGGGCCACGCTTCAGTTCTTCCATCTCCTGTACGGCTGCTTTAGCGTCAAGGTGTTCTGACTCCTCAACAAGGGGAAAGACCACGTAGGCCTGTTCTCCGTGGGATACTCTTGAGACAACATAGCGGTAGACATCATGACGCCGGGCTGGATCAACAAGCCGTGTATCAACGATCTGGCGACCAGCCGGAAGTTCTCGAATCTCTGTGGTGTCCAAGTCACCATACATCGTCAGGGCCAGTGAACGCGGAATTGGGGTCGCACTCATGACTAACAGATCAGCATTTCCCTTGCCCAGCAAGGCGGAGCGTTGACGAACGCCGAAACGGTGCTGTTCATCGACAATGGCCAGCGTCAAATTGCGAAAGTTGACCTTCTCCGTGATAAGAGCGTGGGTTCCTACAACAACGTGAACCTCACCGGCTTCTAGAGCCGTCCTCACTCTCTCTTGTTCCTTGTCTTTCATGTTTCCGATCAACAGTTCTACCACGATCCCTAAGGGCTCGAGGGCTGCCTTCATCCGCCCTACCATTTGGCGCGCCAAAACTTCGGTCGGAACCATCATGGCAACTTGGCCTTGGCTCGCAACCGCCTTTACCGCACTATACTCCGCGACCACTGTCTTCCCAGATCCCACGTCACCTTGGATCAAACGACGCATAGGCCATGGAGACTCCATGTCGGAGGCAACTTGCCTGAGGGCGTCTGCTTGTCCTTTTGTGAGTTCAAAGGGTAGCCTCTTCAGGTATTTCTTTACAAGCTCATCATCGGGTTTATGGGCAATACCATCCTTACGTTCTTTCCCCTTCTGCAACCCCAAAAGAAACAGGAAAAATTCCTCGAAAACCAGACGCTCTCTGGCTCTGGCTTGGGAAGACCAATCCGGGGGAAAGTGGATATGCCTCAATGCTTCTATACGACCAGGATAGTCACCCTTAATTGGTTCGGGAAGACATTCCTGCAACAGACGAACATGCTTCAGTGCCGCTTCAATCCAGCGAATGCGCTGAGCATTAGAGACGCCAGATACCAATGGATAAACAGGCATCAACCCAAGCTTCGGCGCGCGTAGAAAAAACTCGGGGGAACTCATTTCCATACCAAATAGAGCGGGTTTTGCACTTCCATACACCCATAAATCCTGGACCTTTTGGAGCTTGCGATATAGAAAGCTCGAACCATACCCTTTGTGGTGTACGAACCATGTAAGGCCGAGCACTCCGTCCAGCTGTGCTTGGATAACACGCCGCCCTTGCGAAATCCTGCGCTCGTGCAGGTTGGTTAGTCGACCATAGGTTAGCTGTTCGACACCAACCTCTACCTCGTGTGGCCTCACTACTTTCTGAAAGTCCTTGTAAGCGCGAGGAAAACTGAACAACACATCACGAACAGTCTCAAGTCCCAGTGTCTTGAGGGTCTGGGCCCGCTTGTCGCCGACACCGGGAAGTACAGTAACAGGAGCATCAAGTGCGGTATCATGTTTCAAGACAACACCCCCATTTACAAAAAACCCTTATCCCGAAAGTTTCCTAGAGGATAAGGGTTGCCTTTCATATCTGCAAGGCCTTTTACACTGCACAAAGAAACAGAGCAACAACTCCAGGGCCTGTGTGCACACCAATGGTTGGGCCAATTTCGCCGACAACCACTTCTCCCCCAACAGGGAGCACAAGCTTTAGAGCATCAATGACCTGCTCAGCCTCTTCCGGCGCGGTTGCGTGACTCAATGCAGCTCGAATCGTCTTCTCACGAGAACGTGCCTGAAACTCGAGGATCAGTTCACGAACACGCTTTAAGGCCTTTGCTTTTCCCCGAATCTTCTCGAAAGGAGCCACTTCGCCATCGACGAGTGTCAGGATGGGCTTAATGCTGAGCATGGTACCTACTAAGGCCTGTGCCAGTGCGATTCGTCCATTCTTCTTTAGAAACTCAAGAGTATCTACCACAAAGTACACTTGGAGATGGTCGATCACGTGCTGAACATCCGATAGAATCTCGTCGAGATCCTTTCCGGCCTGCACTCCTTCGGCCGCCGTGACAGCTACAAGACCGAGACCCATAGAAGCAGCTTTGCTGTCGACAGTGATGACCTTGATGCTCGAATCAAGCATTGTACTAGCCAAGACAGCCGATTGGTAGGTTCCACTCATCTTACTGCTTAAGTGAACCGAAATGATCGTGTCCCCCGGTTCAGCGATCTTCTCGTACATAGCCACAAAGTCAGCCGGTGAAGGTTGGCATGTACTGGGCATTTCGCTCTCTGTCTTAAGCTTGGCATAAAAGTCAGCGACGGAGATCTCCACGCCATCTTTGAAGATCTCAGAACCGAACTGTACTGTCAGAGGTACAACATGGATTCCCAAACGTTCTTTGACCTCCAAAGCAAGGTCGCTTCCGCTATCGGTGACGACATGGATTTTTCCCACTGTGGTTCCCTCCCCTATTCTACTGAGACAATATAGTAATATAATGGCTGTCCGCCAGAGTAGACCTCAACTTCGCAATCGGGGTATTCTTCCTGTAAGGTGGTGCCTAGTTCTTCGGCTGCTTCTGCACTTTGATCGGCGCCATAGTAGACACTGATCACAGTAGAGTCTTCGTCAACCATGGTCTTCACCAGATCAAAAGCTACCTGATCAGGAGTGGAGCCGACGATTGCTATCTTGCCCTCAGCCAAACCAATGATATCTCTTTCTTCGATCTGTAAATCTCCGGCAACCGTTGAACGTACTGCATAGGTTACTTCGCCCGTCTTCACTTCACCCAGACTGTCTTCCATGGCGGCCACGTTCTCCTCGAGGGAGTCGCCTTCCACAAAAAACATGAGGGCACTAATGCCTTGCGGCGCAGAACGGGTGGGGACTACGCCGACTTTCTTGTCAACAAGTTCCTTAACCTGTTGCGCGGCAAAGATCACATTCTTATTATTGGGAAGGATAATGACAGACTCCGCATTTACACTGTTTACAGCAGTGACAAGATCCTCGGTACTTGGGTTCATGGTCTGTCCACCTGTCACGACTTGATCGACACCTAGGCTGCGAAAGATCTCAGCCAGTCCGTCTCCAGCGACAACAGCCACAAGTCCGACGGGTTTCGGTGGAGCAGAGGGTTCTGGTTGTGGAAAACCGACCACATTGTCTGTAGTGTAATCCAAGCGATGGTTCTCATGATTTGAGAACTCCTGGTTCTGCAGCATCATGTTGTCAATAGCAATCTCGGTAAGATTACCGAGTTCCCCACAAAACTGCAGTACTTCTCCTGGATGGTCGGTATGAATGTGTACTTTCGTCACATGATCATCGCCCACCACAATCATAGAATCCCCTAGAGGATCAAGTTTCTTGCGAATACGTTCCGGGTCAATACCTTCACCTAGAATGATGAACTCGGTACAATACTTGTTAACCAAGACTTCGGTCTCAAGACGCGCCACATCTACGGGTCCCTCACTTGGAACCTGTTGTTCGGCCAAGATTGCTTCCATTTCCTCCGGAGAGGTCGTTAAGCCTGCCCAGAAGCCCTCGAAGATGCATACAAGTCCTTGACCTCCAGCATCTACGACTCCCGCCTCTTTGAGCACTGGCAAGATGTTTGGTGTGTCAGCTAAGGATTGTTGAGCACCGAGCAAAGCCGCTTTGATGACTCCGGCGGCATCTTTACCCTCCTGGGCGGCCTCTTCAGCGGACTCAGCAGCCACACGCGCAACGGTTAGCATGGTTCCTTCCACCGGTTTCATGACGGCCCTGTATGTGGTGTTCGAAGCCGAAGTAAAAGCTCGAGCAACATCCTCGCCCGTGGCTTCCGCCTTTACTTGAGCGAGTCCGTCCGAAAACCCGCGAAAGAACTGCGACAAAATTACTCCACTATTACCCCGGGCCCCCATCAGAGAACCGCGGGCTAAAAGCGTCGTTAGACGATTGACATCATTGTTCTCAGCGCGTTCCAGTTCTTTTACCGCTGCATTCAGAGTCAAAGACATGTTCGTCCCTGTATCACCATCGGGAACAGGAAACACATTAAGAGCATTAACCATATCCTTTTGCTGGTCGAGATTACGTGCTGCGACCAACAACATGTTTTTTAGCGTTACGCCATTGATAACGTCCAAAACAGTTCCTCCGATCACTTTCTCTTTGCAGATGTAACCCGAACGCTCTGGACCTTAACGTTAACAGCTTCAACATTGAGTCCCAGCATGGTTTCCACCGCATATTTGACTCGCTCTTGTACAATTCTAGCTACTTCCGATATCTTCACGCCATACTCAACAACAATGTACAGTTGAATCGTGACACTATCTTCGTTGAATTGAACATCTACGCCGCGTTCAAAGTTTTCGCGGCGGAGCAAGTCCGTTAATTCATCTTGAATATTACGTGGGGCCATACCTACGAGCCCATAGCACTCCATGGCAGCCACCCCTGCAATGGTGGCAATGACCTCTTCACGAATGGAAACTTTTCCGAATTGGGCTTGAATCTCTTGGGCCACAATTGTCCCCCCTTAAAACATTACCAAATTGGACCATAATCTATCATACCCATTCTAACCATTTGCACCCTCCTTGTAAAGGTTTTTATCCAGAAGGGTATTTGCGGCTTGCATTCTACACATTGCTGTGCTAAAATAAAACTCGTTATGGAAACTCGTTCAAAGGGGGTAAGAAACATGGCCAGAAGGTGCGTTATTTGCGATAAAGGCACCGTGTTCGGTAACCTTAGAAGCCACGCCGAAAACAAGAATCGGCGCAATTGGAAGCCAAACTTGCAGAAGGCTCGCATCGTACTCAATGGAAGTCCCAGACGGGCTTACGTATGTACAAGATGTCTCAGAAGTGGAAAAGTAGAACGGGCCCTATAGGTTCGCCCCTTTGTTACTTCGATTAAGTAAGAATACCCCTAGGTTCGCCTAGGGGTATTTTATTGTTCAACTACAACCAAAAGAACTCCGTCACCAATTGTCACAGAAATACCCTCTCGCTCGGCCACGTTGCTGATTGAAAAGGTGCTGCCCTTTTGGAGATTGGCCTCCTGCAAGGGATAAAGTAGCCCTTCGGTTGAGACCCCTATGACCTTCGGAGTCAGGGGAATCAAAGACACAAAGCTCCCTGGATGGACTTTGGCCTGAAACGCCCGGCAAAAAGCGCTAAGGCAATGATCCTTGGTAAGCAGCACGTTCTCAATACCCTCTAGCGCGAGGCGATACAATAACTCGATGTTTCCTAGAGAATGATCGATACGTCCACCCCATCCTCCCACGAGTGTTATCCTTTTCGCTCCGTGCTGCATCGCATAGTTCACAGCAAGCTCCATATCGGTCTCATCCTTGACAGGAGAAACCGCATGGAAAGGAACGTCTTGTGACTCCCAATGTGTTCTTGTAGCCGCGTCTAAGGAATCCTGATCACCGATAATGATCTGGGGCGTCAGGTTCCAGTTGCGTGCCAAAGCAGCCCCTCCATCTGCACAGATGACAAGGGTGTCTTGGCCATGTTCCTCTATCCTCGGTGGATCATGCGGTACATCGTCACCCGCTCCAAGAATCAGTGCACTACTTGAAGTCTGGTTCAAGAATCTCCCTCCGTCTACCCAGAAGCAGAACGACTAACAATACAAGGATTGCCTCTGGAACTAGGTATGAGGCGTTGTAGCCCATGGAGTACAGTAGAGCAGGTGTGCCTTCGGGGGCATACTCTGCAAAAAAGACAACGCCCGCCACAACATGAATTATAAAGCGCAAAAACGAACCTGCCAACACCCCAAGAATCCTGTTTTTGCGCAGGATTCCAAAGCCCGCTACACCTAAGAGCATAAATGGTACGGGGTAGTCCAATAGAACTTGGACAGGATGTATATAGTATGGGTTAATAAGTAGCTTTATCACACCCAATAGCGCTCCACCGAGCATCCCGGCCTTGCCGCCATGTCGAAAAGCCAAAATGAAAATCGGTAGCATATCCAAAGAAACGCTCCCGCCATAGGCCATGGGGAATAGTTTCAAAAAGGAGAGCAATACGGCTGTGGCTACCAACAACGATACTTCGACCATGATTTTAAGATTTTTGTCTCGCATCAAGAAAACCTCCTTGGATTTCCGATTCTGTCCCACATCATGGTACTTAATAGAAAAAACATGGAAACAGCGGTCCATGTCTCAATCTACCGCTTCCCTACGCTGGAATTAACCAACAGGTTCTAAGGGTTAGGGTTGTGAAACCCCGTCTCAGCCAAAGCACCCCTAGCGGAACTATATCGTTTGACTAACTCTTCGACTCTTGATACGAAAACCCTTCTATACTATGAAAAACTACGAAGAGCATCCTTGTCATTAGGATGCTCTCCACGTGCCCTACTGGGTGGGAAGGTCTGCTTTTACTATGGATTCGCAGGCGTGCGAATGTCCGTGCCCAGGGATGTTGGTATTATTTTATGGGTGATCGCGTGCAAACTCAACCCCCTTTCCTTATGTAAATCATCTCCCAACCCAGCCTGATTCCATAATACATTGAATTGTCAGACTTGTCAAGCATAGTATTTCATTTTTGTGTCCAATTTGTACAAAAAAAGACAAGGTTACCCTTGTCCTCCGATACTGCGCATGTTTTCTATATATGCCTGAGGATTCTCCGCCCCAAAGATGGCGGAACCAGCCACGAAGTTCGTTGCACCCGCCTCCAATAGGATGGCCATATTATCCAGGCTGACTCCCCCATCGACCTGAATTTCAATGGGAGCATCACCGATCAGCTCACGGCAATCCCGAATCTTGTCCAACATGGAGGGAATGAATTTCTGCCCCCCGAAACCGGGGTTCACAGTCATGATCATGATTACATCAAGATCCTCCAGAACGTACTTTAGACCTTCAAGGGGAGTATGAGGATTCAACGCTACGCCTGCTTTGATGCCAAGTTCTCTGATTCGCTGTAAGGTTCTCTGCAAATGCGTAGATGCCTCATAATGGACAGTGAGAATCTCTGGCCCGACCGCGGCAAACTCCTCGAGATACCTTTCAGGCCGCTCAATCATTAGATGAACATCAAGGGGAACACTGCAAGTACGCTTTACAGCCTTAATGACCGGCAACCCAAAAGAAATGTTGGGAACATAAGTGCCATCCATGACATCGAGATGAATTAGGTCAGCATTCTGTACCTTCTCGAGGTCACCTCGCAAGTTGCTGAAGTCAGCAGCTAGTAGTGAAGGACTAATTCTGATTCTCACCGTTCCATCTCCCTTCTAATACTTCGGTGCTGCCTCCGCTAGAAGTACCAGGTAGTGCTCGTAGCGACGTGCCGATATCGCTCCGGCTTGCACCGCATCTTTTACCTGACACCTTGGCTCATGGTGGTGCAGGCAGCCTCGAAACTGGCAGCCATCAATATGAGGGCCAAACTCCGGAAACGCAAATTGCAGATCGCGCTGTTGATCCGGTCCCAAGCTCAACTTGGAGAAACCAGGAGTGTCAGCCACGTATCCGTCTCCAAGCAAGAGCAGCTGTACACTGCGGGTCGTGTGTCTTCCCCGCTGGGCCTTCGCGCTAACTTGACCTGTCTCCAGATCTAAATTGGGGTCAAGCGCGTTCAGAAGCGATGACTTCCCCACTCCCGAGGGCCCGGCCAGGGTACTAATTTTCCCTTTCAAGAGCCCCTTCAAGGCATCTAGCCCCTCATCCTTGACCACGCTGGTGATCACGGTCGGGTAGGAGATCTTCTCATAAAAATCCTGGTACTCCGAAGCAGCTCTTGGATCCAAATCCCCCTTGTTAAAGACAACCACACAGGAGAGTTCCAAGAGTTCGGCTTGCACCAAGATCCGGTCGAGAAGCAAGAAGTTTGGAATGGGGTTTTGTACTGCAAAAACAACGACTACTTGATCCACGTTGGCAATCGCAGGCCGCAAGAGCTCCTTTGTTCTTGGCAAAATAGTCTCAACCACTCCCGTTTCGCCATTAGGTTCCCTGGAGATCTCCACTCTATCGCCAACTAAGACGCGATCGTCCCGCAGGCGCAGTCTACCCCGTAGCCTGCAGGAAATCACCCCTGACTCCGTTTGAACGTCATATGTCCCGCCGATGCCTTTGAGAATAATGCCTGACTCCATATACTACTCCTGAAAGAGTCTATCGAAAAACTGACGTCCGCCAATGTATACTTGCAGCCTTGCGGCTTCACCTCGACCCTGTACGGTGCGAACGATTCGGCTACCGCCTTTGTGCGTCTCACGGTAAACCTCACGGGCGCCAAAGTCGTCAATAACCAAGATCACGACTTCCTGATCAGGGCCAGGCTGTACATCCACAATAACTTCCTGGGTCTTCCAGAGGTTTTCATGTGTCCACTGTGGCTCATCCCTGGGATCCGCCGGAATCTGTGGTTCTGGCGTCGATCCGGAAAGGCCCTGCGAATAGACGAAGTCAATATTCCAGCCCGCCTGAACCATGGTGCCGGGAGACGGGTTCTGCTCCACCACTAATCCCTGGCGATAAATCGTGCTGTACTCGGGCCATGAATTACCGAGAGGCAATCCCAACTCGCGGATCTGTGCCTTGACTAACTCGAAATCTTGACCGCGGAAATCTGGTAGTGCAAACGACAGAGGAGCTTCCTGTTCCTTACTAACCACAAGGTTGACCGCCATTCCTTTCATGACAATCTCCCCTGGTTCTGGCCACTGCTCGAGAATAATCCCTGGGCTGACTTCTGGATCATACTGTTCCTCTTCTTCTCCAAGTACAAAGCCGGCCTGTGTCAGTCCCAACTTCGCTTCACGGGCTGTGAGACCAATGACCGAGGGCATTTCAACCTCTTCGGGCCCTAGACTCACCCTAACGAGAATTTCTCGTTGCTGCTTCACCATCCTACCGGCCACAGGATCCTGGCTAATGATATGACCAGCCGGAACCTCATTGTCAAAGATGGATTGTTCTACTTTCAGAACAAGATCTGCGTCACGCAAAACGCGTCCCGCCTCCAGTTCAAAGAGACCGACTACATTAGGTACCCGAACATCTTCTGGGAACAGGAACCTGGGGATCAACCTTACTAAACCAAATCCAACTCCTAGTAAAACCATGAGTATTACCATAACCGTAAATCCCCGAGACTTGCGAGGTTCTTTCTTCTTCGACGTCCTTTTCTGCTGTTTCTTCGTGCTCTTCTTCTTCGTGGCCAATCCAAGACCTCCTCTCCTTGAATCTCCTTGGGCGGGCAGAGGCATGGTGTGGTCTTCTTGGTCTTGCCCATCCGTTTGCATTTCAATGCGGCGTTCAATCCTTT
>DUQE01000151.1 GCA_012837925.1 Bacillota bacterium | reverse complement strand
GTCAGTAGTCTGGAGGAAGCGCTTGCCATCCTCCAGGTGACATCTGTTGATCTATTTGTCCTGACTCCGCCCCTCCCTGCGCAGCTTCCCCTCTTTTTGAAACATCGCCTCTCTCCCACCATATGCTCGGTGGATCTCCTGGAGGCTGTGGCCAAACTTGCCCGTGAATATCGCCAAGTCATAACAATCCACTTGAAAGTAGATACTGGATTTGGACGCCTTGGGCTTGCTCCGGGCCAAGTGTTGCCGCTCATAGAGTCCTTGAAGAACGAACCCTACCTGCGTCTGGGCACTGTTTTCACCCATTTTTCCGCAGCATTCAACAATCCAACGTTCACGCAAAGGCAACTTCAATCCTTCCTGAATCTCAAAGGGCAAGTACTGAACTTAGGAGGTCACGAGAGGGTCCTATGGCATGCAGCAAACAGCGCAGCCTTTCTGACCTTGCCTGCGAGCCACCTCGATATGGTCCGCATCGGAACTTTACTCTATGGTCAGTCACCTATTGTCCAAGGATGTCCTTGGGACTTGGCAACAACCTGGCGGTTTAGGACTCGCATCATCCATACGCGGACACTACCCACGGGACATTCGGTAGGCTATGGGCGAAAGTATCGCACAAAAAAACCCACCAGAATCGGTGTGATTCCGGTAGGTTATAGTCAGGGTCTAGAACTCGAACCCCTCACAACACCTTGGCGACAGATCAAGCAAGCCCTCGGTCAAGGGTTAAAGGGACAGCAGTTTGCCTTTCATCCCCAGGGTCCCTTACCTATCCTTGGTCGGGTTGGCATGGGATTAACCTCCGTCGATCTGACCAATGCACCCGGGGCTCAGGTTGGTGATTGCATAACAATACGCATGCGTAGAGTCACAGCCAGTGGTCATGTGCCTCGCGTGTACTATCTCGACGGCAAGTGCAAGTACATCTTTTGGAACCACAAGCTTCTGCGTCCGGATGGTCGAACAGTTACCTCAAGGGCCCTTTTCTAAACAGGATCTCCTCTTCGGTATGCGTTTCGGCCCTTTGCACGTATCCATTGTGATCGATAATGCTTGATTGACCCTCAAACTCCAGATCCCAAAGACGTCCAACTAACATTGGATTTACGGCCAAATCAAACTCCTCATTCTCCGCAACGGCTTGAAAACTGCTCCTGAGCCAATCTTTCTGCTGCCATTCATTCCACGGACCATTGTTCGCTGAAGGTTGAATAAGGATGTCAGCACCCAAGTCGGCCAGGCGTTCCCTCACTTCTAAATCGAACGCATCGAGGCAAATCGCTATTCCTACGTTTCCAAAAGGGCTTTGCACAGCGCTCATGTAGTTCAAGGGGGCCGCAGCCAGATCTAAACCGTCCTTACCTTCCATATCCACTAAGTTCACCTTGTGCTGCCGATAGAAGACCTCTCCTGTAGGAGTAATCACCGGTGCCGTGTTGAACATGCGACTCGTCTGACCCCAGCGCAAGGTCCCAGAACCTGCTATGATCCATGCCTCATACTTGCGGGCTGCCTTGATAAACGTGGTAAGGTAAATCCGTTCCAGCTCTTTGGATCGTGCCAGGAACAAGGCTCGTACTGGTGACACACGGTGGACAAGCATGTGTTGGATCACGGCGGCTGCATTTTGCACAAGCAGGGCTGTGCTGGCTTTGACAAAGGACGTCTTCGACCAGACTCGGTCCGATGCGTTACACAAGAGACAAAACGTTCCAACATGTTCGGGAAAGGCGATAAGAAGCTGTTCATCCCCGCTTTGCTCCCGTATACGAGCGCAAAGACTCATTATCTTGGCTTCAAAACTCTGCTCTGTACGGTAGTCTTCTGGATGCAGCTTCATCTGCACACAAGCGATCATGCTTATCACCTCCCCCTTACTTTTCGCCTTCGGTGACCTTTTTCCTTGCTCGAAGTGGCAAAGAACCAAAAACCTTGGGAGGCAAGGGCAGTTGACAACACAGGGCTAGACAAAGTATGATCAAGTCTAAAGGAGGGTGTGGAGAACCATGGAGAAAGAACGGTTGATACAGCGGCTAAAGCGAATCGAAGGACAAGTGCGCGGCTTACAGCGTATGGTTGAAGAAGAGCAGTCTTGTAGCGAGATTCTAACGCAGGTGGCAGCCGCCCGAGCCGCGTTGAGCGGAGTTGCGAAAGCTATTTTCGAAACACACTCCAGAGCCTGCATTCAACAGGCCCTGACCGATGACGACGGAGGCGTCGAGGCCATGGAAGATCTTCTGCAGTCTCTTGGTCAACTGATCAAGTAAAGTATTAAGGCAACCACTCGAGGGGGTCCACAGTCTGGTCCCCTATTTTGATGCGAAAATCCAAGTGAGGACCGGTAGCCAGGCCAGTCCGCCCCACCAGTGCAATTGTCTGTCCACGCTTCACCGTCTCTCCTACCCGCACAAGGACTTTGGAGTTATGGCCATACCACGTCGTGATGCCATCCGCGTGTTCTAGTACAACCGCTAAGCCGTAGTTTCCGCGGTTTCCCACGCTGACAACCTTCCCCGCTGCTGCCGCCTTTACTGGCGTCCCTTCGGGGGCGGCTATGTCAATACCCCCGTGGAAATGCCTTGCCTTCAAGACGGGATGAATCCGAGAACCATAGCCCGAACTGACGCGACCTTCTACCGGCCACTGAAGGTTGAGACGGCTTGGCAGACGACTGAGCACAGCCATACTGGTGGTCGGAATATAGAGTACTTGACCGGGGATCAAATGGTCAGGATTCAGCAGGTCATTGAACGAGGAAATATTCATTACCGTTGTACCGTAACGTTTGGCGAGTTTAGTCAGATTGTCCCCCTTCTGAACAGTGTAAGAAACAATACTATCTCTCAAATAGCTCAGAGTGGCAAACGTTTGCTCCCCGACCACGCCATCAGGTTCAAGGCCAGCTGCACGCTGGAGGTTCTTGATCACGTTCTCGGTCTCAGATCCAAACACTCCATCCACTGTTAGCCCATATCCTAAGTCCACCAACCACTCCTGCAACTCGTATACATCAGAACCTCGCATACCCCGTTTTAGGACCCGAGCCTCGCCAGACAAAGACATGAAACCGGACGATAAAAGGATAAAAACGGCGAAAATAAAAAAAAGAAAGCGTACCCGTCTAGGCGGTACAAACACAAAAATCCCTCCCACGGCCTTTACATTATAGTATGAGCCTGGGAGGGAAAAAGTATTCTAAATAGTACTTACAGTGACTCAAGATAGTCGTAGGCCTCTAGGGCTGCTGCTGCACCGTCACTGGCGGCAGAAACAATCTGCCTCATTGAATCAGAGCGCACATCACCTGCGGCGTAGACGCCCGGTATACTTGTGGCCATGTCTGGGCCGGTGACAATATAGCCACTCTCGTCCAGGATTCCTGTTCCTTGGAGAAACGAGGTAACTGGATCAACACCCACATAGATGAATACTCCCGTAGCAGCCAACACCTCGGTGGAACCGTCTTTGACATTACGCACCACCACGCCATTCACCCTATTGCTGCCCTCGATTCTGTCTACAACCGAGTTCCATTTGATCTTGATCTTCGGGTTAGAAAAGGCTCTGTTTTGCAGAATGCCCGTTGCCCGCAGGGCATCCCTGCGATGAATAACGGTAACTGTATTCGCATAGCGGGTCAGCAATAGCGCTTCTTTAATCGCAGAATCTCCCCCACCAACGACCACAACGTCAGCACCCTTGTAAAGTGCGCCGTCACACGTGGCACAATATGACACGCCACGACCCGTGAACTCCGATTCACCTGGTACTCCAAGTGCACTGGGCTTGGCACCACTAGCAATGATGATGCTGCGGGCCTCCAAGACTTCGTCGCCAAGGGTCAGAGTTTTGGGCTGTCCTTCTAACTTGACACCGGTGACATCACCATACTTCCACTCTACACCAACCTTTAAAGCCTGCTTGTACATGAGCTCGGATAATTCGGGTCCTTCAATGTTTTCAAAACCTGGGTAGTTTTCAATATCCAGAGTGTTTTGCATTTGGCCACCATGGAGGCCTCGCTCAACAATCACTGTCTTCAGATTTGCACGGGCGGCATAAATACCAGCAGATAGTCCCGCAGGTCCTCCGCCAATAATCGCTACATCATACATGAGATAT